>JBDHED010000026.1:0-16577 GCA_039591175.1 Gemmatimonadota bacterium
ATTACAACCCTCTTTTTGGACACGGTCCTACCTCGGCTCTCGTCTGGGCCTGACCCGACGACTCATGATTCGGATATCTTGAGTCGTTTGTTGAGCACCCGACCTACGGGGAGAGCCGAATGCCTACTGGCCGCAATAGATATAGCAATAAGCAGGCCACGTCGCCCCCGGAAAATCGGCGCTTTGGGCCTACCCGGACATGGCTTGCGGCGCTGCTTGCCGTCGGCGGCGTAACCGCTCTCGGCCTGCTCAATCTCCCGTATCCGTTCCACGGAGATCAGTCGCTGTTCCTTCTGATGGCTGAACAACTCGACCGCGGTGCGGTGCTGTACCGTGACACCTGGGACGTCAAGCAGCCCGGTATCTACGCTTTCTACATCGCAGCCGGGTGGGTCTTCGGCTTCAGCGAGATCGGCGTCCACCTATTCGAGATCGCCTACTGGTCGGTTTTTGCGCTCACCGTCGTAGCCGCGATGCGTAGCCGTATCCACACGCCGATCGCGCTTGGCCTGGCGCCGGTGCTGATCGTCGGGAGCTACTACCTCGGCTCCCGACCATCGCACCTCACTCAGGTCGAGGGGCTGGTTGGGTTTCCGCTCTTCCTTGCCACCTGGCTCGCCAACTCGGCGTCGAGACAGCGCTCAGAGTTGCGACTGATCTTGGCCGGTGTTGCCGGCGGTGTCGTGTTGATGTTCAAGTTGATGCTGCTCCCGATCTTGGCGGCTGTTTGGCTCCCGGCTTTGATCAACGGGCAACGACGTCAGGTCATCCGGACGATCGGCCTGCTCTCGATCGGAGTCGGGATCATCGTACTCCCATTTTTCGCCTACACCGTTCGTCATGACATCGTCGGGCTCGTAGCGTGGACCACGTTTGTGTTTCCCCTCGAGGTGGCCGGGGTAAACGAGCGGTCGCTGTATCGGCTTCTGCGCTCGGTCGGTTGGTTCGGGATCGTTTTCTTTACACCCCTGGTTCTCGTCGGTATACGACTCTTCGCGCATCGATCTCGACCCGATCAAATCACGATCGCGCTACTGGCTTGGATCGTGGCAGCGGTTGCGGTGACTGTGCTCCAGCTTTGGTGGTCGTATCACTTCCTCATTTTCGCAGTCCCGGTCGGGCTTCTGGCAGCCGAGGGGCTCGACAGGCTCGCGATCGGTTGGAAGAATCGGGGGCGGTGGTCTTGGGTTCTGCTCCTGATCCTCCTGGCCGGGCCGACGGCTAGCGCGATCGACAAGGCTCGGCGACTGGTTGAGCATCGCTTTGCGATCACTTCTACCGACCGGGCCCGATTCCAAGCGTCCCTCTACGCGGGCTACGACGAGACGCCCAAAGAAGTCGCTTTCCTCTACGAGCCGGACAGCCAAGCGGGAAGCATCTTCGTGTTCGGCAATCCGCGCTATCAGGCTCTTTCCGGTCGTCGTGCGGCGATTGCGTTGAATGGATGGTCGCCGGAGTATTGGCCGACCGGAGTATGGCGGTGGGCGCTCGATGATCTGGAGACCGCGCGCCCGGCTTACATATTCGTAAGCGCGTCGATGGCGGACCTGATCGCGGAACGTTCGCCGCCGATGGCCGAGTTCTTGGAGCTTCGGTACGAGATGACGCGTGCGGGGCCACGCGGGACTTGGTACGAGCGCGTTACGATGAGTCCCGGCTCTTGAAGCGATAACGCACTAGCGAAGGCGCTCCACCCGATATGCGGCCTCCACGAATCCCACCGCGGCCAGCGCCCGATCGACAGGCTCCGGTTCAACTTCACCGCGCACACCCTTCACAAAGCGATCCAGCATGCGCCTGAACGCTTCCCCCTTGTCGTAACCGCTGCCAAACTCCTCCCACTCGTCCCCATCACAGCGGACCCAGCCACCGTCCCAGGCGATCCGGAGCTCGCCGTGACTTCCTCGAACATGGACGTAGTCCAGAGTCGCGCTGTTGTAGGCCCAGGAGAGCGCGATTCTCCCGACCGACTCACCTGCCAGGCGAACGATGATCTCGGCGGTTTCTTCCACGCAACCGTTGGCGCTCGGTGGTCCAAATGCGGCCGCGACAACTCGAGGTTCACAATCACCCGTCAAGACGGATAACACGTCATAGGCATGTGGCCCGTTGTCCATGATCACCCCACCACCTGAGAGCTCGGGTTGGGTGTGCCACGTATCGACCAACGGCAGTCGCGAGCAGAAGGACACCTCGACGTGGACCACGGGACCGATCTTGTCGGATTCGATCCGACGGCGGGCTTCCCAAAGATCCTCCACGAACCGGAACTTCGACGACACCATGAGCATTCGCTCTGCGCGCTCGACTTGCAAGACCATCGATTGAGCTTCTTCACTGGAGATCGCGAGTGGCTTCTCACACAACACGTGGATACCGCTGGAGAGTAGCTCCAAGACGCCGTCGTGGTGCGTTGCCGGCGGCGTGCATAGACAGGCGGCGTCGGGTGGCGCCTCAGCCAGCATCGCTTGGATGCTGTCACAGGGTAGCCCGTCGTAAGTCTCGGCGAACTCTCGACGCTTCTCCTCCACCGGATCGACGACCGCGATCAGGCTGACGTCGTTGCGCTCCTTTATCGCCGTGGCGTGGGCGTGGGCGATCCGTCCACATCCGATGATCGCCAGGTTCATGCCCCGGCCTCCGATCGGCGTCCCTGAAACACGTGGCGAGACACCAACGACAGGTACCGCATGACGGTGGGCAGGACTTCCATTTTGCTGTCACTCGCCTTGTGATCGTAGCGCAGCACGAGCGGCACTTCGTCCGGTCGGGCCCCGTTCGCGCGTAGCACGAGCAGAAGCTCCAGCATGCAGGCGAACCCGCTCTCGGCGACAAAACGCTGGCCGGCCGCCCGGACATCGGCCAGTGTCGTTGCTCGATAGGCGCGGAAGCCACTCGAATAGTCGCGCACCGGTGGGAACGGCAACACCGTTCGCAAGAACCGGCTTGCGGCGTGGCTCAGCAAGCGTCGGTGAGGCGCGACGCCGATCTCGGCGCCTCCAGGTGCAAAACGAGATGCCACGACAACGTCGCTGCCGGCACGGATCCGGTCGAGCATGTCAACGATCAAACCAGGATCATGCGAGTTGTCACCGTCCATCGTGACCACGACATCAGCATCATCGACTGCACGAGTGAGCCCGGCATCCAGCGCGTCGCCAAGACCCAGACCCGGCTCTAGCATCATGATCTCGACCGGTACTCGATCCTGAAACTCAGCCACCCGATCCAATGTGCCGTCGGTAGAACCACCATCTACGACGACCACTCGGTACCCATCACGCTGTCTTTCCACGAGCGCCACGATCTTCTGGAACAGCGGCTCGATCGCCTCGCTCTCGTTGAGGACAGGGATCACGATCACGGTCTGATGGGCGGTACTCAACCCGATCCTCCGATCGACTGACCCGAATCGCCAACTACTCGCTCTACCGCCTCAGCCACTCGTTCCGCGATAAAGGCCGCGTGTGTCTCGGTATGGCGTTCCGTCCACGGCAGAACCAACACACTCGCCAGACCCGTCTTACAGCCGGGGAAATCGTCGATGTCCTCCAGCGGATAGTCGCCGTGCAACGAGTAAGGGTGATCACTCTGCCCGAATGTCACACGCTCTCGAAACTGACGACACATGAACGCTGGGTAGCGGATGTAATTGGGGGTACTCCAGATACCCAATGACTTGAGCTCGCCCGCCAGCGCAGCCGGTCCACCGGGCACGATCTCGAGGTCGACCAGCAGCGGGAAGCGCCAGTAGGTAGCCACGGCGTGGGGCGAGATAGGTACCGGCCGCACACCAGCTACCTCTGCCAAACCGTGGCGCAGCACGTCAGCCACCCGCACACGGTTCTCCACCATCGCGGTAAGTTTTCTGACCTGACCCAGCGCGACCGCACCCTGAAGCTCCGACATGCGATAGTTGAGACCCAGGAACTCATGGTCGGGCGCCTCGGAGTCATAGTTCCAACCCTTATCGGCCCATACCCGGGCGCGTCTCGCCAGCGCATCCGAGTCCGTGGCTACAAAGCCGCCTTCGCCGCAGGTGATCTGCTTGGTTTGCTGCAGGCTGAAGGCCGCGATCTGGCCCAGAGTCCCGACGTACCGGTCGCGATACTTCGCCAGGTACGCTTGCGCTGCGTCTTCCAGCAAAGGAATGCCCCGCTCGGTCGCCAACTCGATGATCGGATCCATCTCACATGGGTTGCCGAACAGGTGCGTGACGATGATCGCGCGGGTCCGAGCCGAAACCCTCTCGGCGACGGTGTCCGCGGTGATGTTGAGCGTCTCCGGATCCACGTCCGCAAATACAGGAATCGCTCCCTGACATAGGATCGGCGAGATCCCTCCCATGTCGGTGATGGGTGTCGTTATGACCTCTTCGCCGGGGCCGATGTCGAGCGCGGCCAGCGCCGTGTGTACTGCCGCCGACCCGGACGACACGGCCCGCGCGTGACGTGTACCAAGAAGCGCTGCCACTTCCGTCTCGAACGCTCGAACCTTGGTGCCGTTGGGACCAAAGAGGATCCCGCTCTCGAGCACCTCGAGTAGCAGCGCTCTTTCTTCGGGACCAAAACTCCGGCCGCTCGCGTCGCGTTCGCTAGGGAGTACGATCTCGGTGCTCATACGCGCTCAACCGTCGGTTGATCGGTGGCCTGGAGCCGGGCTCCAAAGGATGCGTCGACCAACTCGGTCAACGGGGATATGGCGCCACGGCGACCGAGCGCCCGAACCTCTTTCGCCAACATCTCCAGCTTTCTGTCGAGGCTCCATTTCATGCCTGGGTGACGCGCGATACGCGGATCGAGCCCGTCCTCCTCGAGCCCAAGAACGTCGACTGCATGGAGTTGATACCAAACCCATTTGCGACGCATGTGCGCGAGGCCACGAACGACCCCAAATGCGAGGTTGGGCAGTGCCAATCGCAACGTGTGGTAGTATGGCAATCGTAGCAAGGGGGTTGTGCACATTGGGATCTCGGCGATCGGTTGTCCATCGACCAGCTCGACGCGGGGTCGGGTCGACCCGAGCGCGGAGCGCCACGAAATCTGCTGCACGCGGTCGCGTTCAGAGACACTTCGCTTGGCGACGGCGATTCTCAGTAGTGGCTGAAGGATCGATGGATACGTGGAGCTGTCGTATTGATACCCGGCCTTTGCGAGCTCACTGAGCAGCGCTTGATTCCCATCCCAGCTCGGCGCTCGAAAGCCCTTAACTTGACTCCCGGCCAACCCCTCCAGCAGCACCTTGGACCCTCGGACTTCGAGCCTGAGGTTCGGTGGTGTGAGCTGTGAGAAAGGCAACCGGTGCGTCATGGAGTGACTCGCCACCTCGTGACCGCGCGCGACAATTCGGCGCACGACGTCGGGATGACGGCGGGCCTCGTCCGCGATCAGGAAGAATGTCGCACGGGCGTCAAGGGAGTCGAGGATGTTCATGATCCGTGGCACCGCCGCACGGTACGCGGCTCCATCGTCTGCGGGACGCTCGAACCCGTAACCCTCCAGATGGCTGGCCACCGAGTCAACATCGATAGACAAACCCGCAAGCTTCATAACGGCCCCGCTGCGGACTGGCACATCTGGTCCACGGCTTCCTCAGCGACCGCAGCAGAACTGTTCCACGAAGTCACCCTCGGGTACACCTGGGCAGTCGTCGCCAGATAGACTCGTCCGGGCACCAACTCGGCCGCCGGTTTGCGGCTCCCGTATCCTGGCGAGTAGAGGGGCTCGACAAACGGTGCCTTGAACAGGAAGGTCGCCTGGATGGAGTCGCGGCTGAGATCGGGGAACAGATCTAACAAGGCCTCGACATACTCGTCGATCACTCGCTCCGGCTCGCGATTGAACAACGGTTCGTCCCGGTGCACGTAGTTCAGCAAGTACACCAGGTGGTGCCCACCGGTATCTTCCAAATCCAGCACTCGGGTAGTTTCAACGACTCCATCGAAGGGCGCCTCACTCTCGACAACCGGCATCCAGTAGTGTGATGTCAGTGGCCGGTCGAGCAGCACGAGGACGTTCATCACCCCCTGGTAGTCGATACCGGGGTCGGTAGAGGCCAACCGGTCGCCGAGCTTCCCGTTCCCGCAGATACGCCGCAGCTGAACAAGCGGCACGGTGCTAATGACCCGATCATACTGTTGCTTTCCATCCGCAGTCGTGACGACCGGACGCCCTTTGGAATCGAGGTCCAGGCTCTCCACTGGTCGGTTCTCGAGCAACTGAGCACCGGCTTCTCTGAGCGAGGAAACCAGCGCGTCTGTCAATCCGTGGTAGCCCAACCGGGGGTAGCCCTTGATCTCGGGGCCTGTTCCCTTCTCGCGCCTGAAGCTCGCCCAGTACCAGAGCGCCGGGATCTGGCGGTAGGCGGCGCCGAATTTCGCCTCCAGCAGGGGGCGCCACAGACGGCCGAACGCCCGCCTTCCCGAAAGCCGGGTCAACCACATCTCAGCGGTGATGTCATCGAGCCCCTCGGAGCGGGCGAGGTGGGCGGCGTATAGGGCGGTCAGCCCGAGTCTCAACCTGTCCCGCAATGGCACTGCGTCAAAACGCAATAGATCCCGTGGACCGCGGAGCGGGTACAGTCGACGGCGATACATGAACCCCAAGGACGCCTCTCTCCAGTAAAGCCGGTCTTGAACGCCGAGCTCTGAGCACAATCGTATCAGGTGCTCATCGGTGGGCAAGACGACGTGATAGAAGCAATCCAGGTCGTGCTCACGATGCTGAAACGTTGTCCCAAGACCGCCAAACGAAGACGTGGCCTCGAGAACGGTCACATTCGCCCCAGCGCGGAGCAACAAGTGGGCGGAGGTGAGCCCGGAGATCCCGCCACCGATCACGAGAACATTACCTAGCCTTGCGTTTGACATCGCTACCCGTCTGTGGCGGTGCGCGAAGGGGATAGCCTCAGCGCGTGCCTGAACAGCAGACCGAAGTAGCGCGGGAGAGCATCCCTCAATCGGAGACTGCTCTCGCTGCGTTTGCGATCATACCTCAGCACGAGTGGGACCTCAGCGATCGAGGCTCGCAGTGCAGCCGCCCCGAGCAGCAATTCGAGCCCGGCGGCGAACCCGGTCTCGCGCGGTAGGCCCGGTCCCTCGGCCGGTCGAACCAACCGAGCAAGCAGTGTGGATCGGTAGGCTCGGTAACCCGACGTGTAATCGCGTACCCCTGGAACCCGGAACACCAAGCGTCCTACAAGCGCCGCAGCCCGACTCAAGACCCGGCGAAATGGTGGCACCCCCACTTCCCGACCACCGGAGACAAAGCGTGAGGCGATGACCAGATCGTTCCCGTCGTTCAAACGCTCGATCATTGAGAGAATCAACTCCGGTCCGTGAGAATCGTCGGCGTCGAGCGTCACGACGATGTCGGCCCGCTGGAGTGCGGCCTCGAATCCCGACCCCAAGGCGCGACCATATCCGCGATTGCGCGGATGGTGGACGAGGCGGACTGGAAGGCGCTCGGCTGCGGCTTCGGCCACCGCGAGTGTCTCGTCAGTGGATCCGTCATCCACGACCACGATCTCGTACTCCGATACAGCTGGGGCCACGACGCGGCTGATTCGCTCCAGCAGCTCATTCAGGCAAGCGGCCTCATTGTAGGCCGGCAACACGACAGAGAGCATGGTCGACTTTCGTGCGGTTTCCGGGTCCGAGCTCGTAGCGATCATCGGAACCGGGCCTGGTTCCGCGCTCCTACTTCTTTACAGCGCAACTGTCGTGCCGACAGCTCGAATTGCGTATAGCAGCGCAAACATCTACACATCAAGAGGTTGCAGTTTTTGTATAAAGTAGTATCTAGGAGAGAGATCCCACTTCGATCAACTCAAGCTCGACCCCATCCGGATCGCGGATGAAGGCGATCCGCGGACCATCCTCGCTGACCAGATACGGACCGCGATCAAAACTCAACCCGAGACCCTGAAGCGATTCACCAGTAGCATCTAAATCAACGACACCAAACGCCAGATGTCCAAACTGATTCCCCAGGTCGTAGCTCCGACCATCATGATTGTAAGTCAGCTCGATCGCGTGATGGCCTTGTTCATCGACTAGAAAAACCAGGGTCGCATCGGCCTTTTCGAGCACCTTGCGGCGCTGTTCCCTCAAGCCCAAGACTTTGGTATAGAAATCGACCGACCTTTCGAGGTCGGTGACTCGAAGCATCGTGTGCAGAAGTTGTGTGTGCATCTACGTGTGTTGATCTAAGGTTGACGAGGATCGGTGTGAGCCCGCCCATTCCGCCACGCTCGCACCACCTCAGACACATCCCGACCCTCAACATCGACTTCGTAGTTGAGATTCCGCATCGTCTCGGGGGTAAGGGCGTCAGTCAGACCTGAGAGGGCCTCCGAAAGACGCGGTTCCCTTTCCAGCGTTGTCCCTCGCACAACAGGTGCTGCTTGATAGGGTGGAAAGTAGCGCCGATCGTCATCCAGGACGAGCAGATCGAGACCGGCGATCTGGCCATCAGTGGAGTTGGCCACGGCAACGTCAATCTGGTCGTCCGCCAATGCGCGATACATGAGACCCAAATCGAGTTGCCGGATCGAGCCAAACTCCAGCCCATACATCTCTCGAAGACCAGGATAGCCGTCGGGTCGAGCCATGAACTCGGGGCCAAATCCAGCCACCAGATCGGCCCCTCGAGGAGCGAGATCGGCGATCGATACGAAACCCTGTGCTTCAGCATCTGCCCGACGAACGACTAGCGCGAAGGTGTTCTCGAACCCTAGCGGTTGTGTCCACTCAAGACCCCACCGTTCTCGATAGACACGGCGGACGGTTTGATACACTCGCTCGGGATCGGTATCGACTGGGAGTTCGAGCACCGCGGTCAGAGCGGTACCCGTGTATTCCACGTAGACATCGATCTCACCGTTCAAGAGGGCACGGTGGCAGACGAACGTCCCACCCAGGTGAAACCGACGCTCGACCGGAACCCCGCGGGCCTCCAACTCCTGAGCCACGATCTCGCCCAGGACGTTCTGCTCAGTGAAGTTCTTCGTGCCTACGACGACTGCATCGCTGGGAGTGCAACCGCCGAGCGCCATCGTCGCGCACACCGTAACGATCGCGCGCCACACACGCTCGCTCAACGGGTGCTGTCCTTCGTTGCCGCCGGCGTGGCCAGCGTCAGCCGCTTCTCCATCGCACCGAGCAAGCCGTCGGCCAGCAATGCCAACAACGCGGCTGGCAAGGCACCAGCCAGGATCACAGTGTCGTTAACCATTGCCAGCCCCTGGAAGATGTACACACCGAGTCCACCAGCTCCGATTGCGGCCGCGATAGTAGCGATCCCCACCGACGTCACGGTGGCAACCCTGACACCGGCCAAGATTATTCCTGCAGAGAGTGGCAACTCGACCCGCATCAAGAGCTGCCGATCGGTCATTCCCATTCCCCGAGCCGCTTCGCGTAAGGCAGGGTCCGTTCCTCGAATACCAGCGAACGTGTTGCGGACGATCGGCAAGATCGCGTACAAGGTGAGCGCTACGATGGCCGTACTCGCACCCACGCCGCCGAACAACGGAAGCGGAATCAGAAAACCGAACATCGCCAGACTCGGAATCGTCTGGACGACATTGGCGAGCCCCATCACCGGTTTTTCCACGCGACCACTCCGCGTGGCCCAGACACCAAGCGGTACCCCGATCAGAATCGCTCCGCCGACGGAGATAGCCACGAGCAAAACGTGTTCCGCCGTCAGATTGGCGATCTCTTGACGATGGTCGGAGGCGTATCGCCACAGGTCAAGCATCTCCACCGCCTACCCAACCTCCAAAGATCTCAGCCAGCGCGCGGATCTCCGGGTGGTCCATCTCGAGAAACGTGTCCGGTGTCTCTAGTGCGCCCAGCGTGCCAGCTGTCAGGAGACCGATCCGATCGCCAACCCATAATGCCTCACGCACGTCGTGGGTGACGAACAGCGCGGCCTTGCCGAGCTGCTGCATGAGCGCCTTGAACTCTCGCTGAAGAGTGGCCCGAGTGACTGGATCCAGCGCACCGAATGGCTCATCCAGCAACAGTAACGGTGGGTCAGCCGCCAGCGCTCGAGCAACGCCAACCCGCTGGCGCTCGCCTCCGGAAAGCTGGTGGGGTCGGCGCGGCCCGTACGTATCGGCGGGAAGACCCACCATCTCGAGCAGCGCTCGCGTGCGCTCTTGAATCCGATCCGGATCCCACCCCAGCAACTCCGGAACCAAACCAACGTTGCCGGCGACCGTCATGTGCGGAAAGAGCCCGATTTCTTGAATCACATAACCGGTGTTGCGGCGTAACTCCACCGGATCCCAATCTGAGGTCAAACGACCACCGACGCGCACGGTACCCACCGTCGGATCGAGCAATCGGTTCACCAACTTCAGTACAGTCGTTTTCCCGGCCCCCGACCGACCGACGAGAACGATCGTCTCTCGTTCGTTGACCGTAAGCGAGAAACGATCGAGAATCGTGTGTCGACTATCGATCGAGTAGGTGACGGCCTCGAATTCGACCGGAATCGAGGTTGCGTGCTTATTCACGTTTCGAAACTAATATAGGGAGCCATGGCGACGGTCACCCAAGCGGTCGAGCTGCTCTTCGCCCGTCCCGGAGCGCCACCGTTCACCACGCAACGGGGAGACGGGTGGGTAGTTCACATCGACCAAACACCCATCTCCGGGGACGCCTTTGCCTACAGCGTAGCTCGCGGCCTCTCCGATCATCCGCGATGGCTTCACTGCCAGTACCTCTACGACGAGACAGGCAGTGAGTTGTTCACGGAGATCACCGAGCAGCCCGAGTACTACCTGACCCGATCGGAAACCGAGATACTGGAGCAGCAGGCGCGTCAGATCCGAGAAGCGGTCGGTCCGCTACCCCTCATGGAACTCGGCGCCGGTACCGCGGTCAAGACGCGGCGACTCCTCGAGGCGTGGCTCGAGGCTGACGGCGGCGCTGAGTACTTGCCGCTCGATATCGACCCTTCCGTCCTAACCCAGGCGGCCGAGCGACTCGCGACCGAGCTACCGGGGCTTTCCGTCACCGGGCTGGCGACATCCTATGAGCGCGGGCTCGGTCTGTTGGGCAAGCACCAGCCGCTGTGTCTGGTCTTTCTGGGTTCGTCGATCGGCAACTTCAATCTCGAACAAACAGATTCGTTTTTGGCCCGGCTTCGAGCGTGCCTCTCGCCTGACGACACGTTTCTGCTCGGAGTTGACCTGGTCAAGGATATTGCGCAGTTGGAGGCTGCCTACAACGACGCCGCCGGTGTGAGCGAGGCCTTTACGCGCAATCTGTTTCATCGGATGAATCGCCAGCTGGGGTCCAACGTCCCGGTTGATGCGATCGATCACGTCGCTTTCTGGAACGATCGATTGCAGCGTATCGAGATATATGCTCGCTTTCGGGAGGAAGTGCTGGTCGAGCTTCCGTCGATCGACCGAAAGTTTCGGATCGCAGCCGGCGAAATGGTGCTCACCGAAATCAGCCGCAAATACCAACTGGCGAAGATCGAGTCCGACTTAGCGCGGTTTGGTTTTCAGTTGGAGAGAGCGTTCACTGACCGTGAGCAACGCTTCGGCTTGCTGCTGTCCCGCCGCGTCGCTCGCACCAGCGGACCACCACCGTGGACACCTTTTGCAGCCGACCTCCGTGCGGCGCGCAGCCAGACGCTTAGGCTCCTGAGCAGCCTGAGCAATGATCAGCTCGCGCAACAGGTCCTTCCGATCTTGAGCCCGATAGCCTGGGACCTTGGTCACATAGCCGAGTTCGAAGAGCTGTGGTTGATCAACGCAATCGATGGGCTGAGCGACGACGCTGACGTTCGCGACCGACTTTCCAAAGATTACGATGCGATCGCAACCCCGCGGGGGGTTCGTGGGCAGCTCGAACTCCCGACAGGTCCCGACGCAATGCGTCAGCTAAGAAACGTACGGCGCGAGGTCCTGAGGCGCGCCCACGAGGTAGACCTCGACGCAGACCAACGACTGACGAAAGACGGCTTCGTGTACCACATGGTTGTCCAACACGAGCAGCAACATCAAGAAACGATACTCCAGTCGATCGCCCGGATGGAGAACTTTGTGTATGAGCCAGCCTACGGCGAGAGGCCGCCCAAAGCACCGCTGCCACCGGACACGGAAATGGTCGTCATTCCGTCGGGATCATTTCCGATGGGCACGGATCGAGAGGCCGACACCTACGACAACGAACGCCCCCCCCACTGGGTGGACGTCGATGCCTTCTGGATCGATACCGCGCCGGTGACAGCCGGGCAGTTTCTCGAGTTCCTCGACCGGGGCGGCTACCAACGACGTGAATGGTGGTCCGAAGAGGGCTGGGCGTGGCGTACAGAGCATCAGATCGAACACCCGCTCGGCTGGCGGCGCTCGCAAATCGGCTGGGAGGCGATCGAATTTGGACGCATGGAGCCACTCGTTCCGACGCGACCCGTACAGCACGTTTCGTGGTACGAGGCGTGCGCCTATACGCGCTCGGTATCCAAGCGACTGCCAACCGAAGCCGAGTGGGAGAAGGCTGCTGCCTGGGACCCCGAAGTGCGGCTCACGCGTCGCTTTCCGTGGGGCGACAACCCACCTGAGCCACATCACGCCAACCTCGGTGCTGAGATCTTTGGTCCGGCCCCAGTCGGCGCGTTTCCGGCTGGCCGTTCCTTCTTTGGCTGCCACCATATGGTGGGCGACGTCTGGGAATGGACAGCCAGTGAGATGGAAGCGTACCCTGGCTTTGAGCCCTACCCGTATCCGGAATACTCCCAGGTGCACTTCGGCCAAGGCCACCGGGTCCTTCGCGGAGGGTCATGGGCCACCGGTCGATCCGTCGCCAGGAATACTTTCCGCAACTGGGATCTTCCCCAGCGCCGACAAATCTTCGCCGGTTTTCGCTGCGCCCGGGACGCTTGATCGGGCCCGGAGAGCTCGCCAAACGACTGGCAAGGCTACCGCTCGATATCGAAGAGTGTCGGATCGAGGTCGGATCGATTCCAACCGTCGGTTATTACGATTCAGCGCCTCGACCCACCGGGACGATCTCGTTGATCGGCGGGTGTCATATCGGCCGTGGCGAGAACGTCGATTGGACACCGGAGGACCAAGCAAGCTTCAAGAATACCGTGGAACACACGGTGCCCATCGGACAAACAACCGTCAGCGATCTGAGTCAACAACTCGAGAGGGACTTCGTCGCGCATCACCGGGCGGCAATTGAGGCAGCAGCGATCGACCTGGCGTTACGTCAAGCCGGAAGCAACCCTTTTGCAGTCGCCGGGCTCCCGTCAGAGCCGGTGACTTTCTGTTGGTCGATTGGTCACGATATGGCAGGCCCCGCCGGCGGACTGCTACAAGCGGTGCACGCAACCCTGGAAGCTGAGCCAAGCGCGAGCTTCAAGCTCGACGTCCCGGCTGAAGGTTGGCCCGAGTCGATGTGGTCGGAGCTTGCCGCGATTGGCGCGGTGCGGACCGTCGATTTCAAGCGCCAAGGGACAACCCGCTCTGTAGCGCTTGCGCACCAGTACTTGCCTGAGGCTTGGCTAGAAGACCCGCCCTTGGAAGCGCTCGAGGACGACAGCGATCAGTCACACACATGGGCCGATCGAGTAGCAGTCGACGGTTACGTGATGCGAGTCGCGGATTTGGCCGTACTGCCCTTTCGACCTGCGGCGGTCAACGTGAAAGCGCCGCGCATGGGCGGCCCACTCGAAGCACTTCGCTGTCTGGATCTATGTCGTCAAAGCGGCTGGGCGTGTTACATCGGTGGGATGTTCGAGGTCGGTCCCGGTCGACTTCAGGCTCGGGCTCTGGCTTCGCTATTCAGCAGCAGCCAATGGAACGACCTGGCGCCAATACGCGTCTGTGACTCGGATCCGTATCCGCCAAGTCCGTTGCCGATGTCATCCGATTATCGAGGCTTCGGGGAAGCGACCGTCATTGCCGACTAGCTGGTCGTCGCTTCAGGATGAGGCGCCGCTCCCTCGTCTGCGATTTGGCGCGCAAAGTGATCGATCTCCATCGACCCCAGCTCGCCCTCGACGTGGGATCGGACGCTCACATGCCCGATTCCCAGCTCGCGCTCGCCGACCACGACCATGTACGGGATCTTCTGCGTTTCTGCATCTCGGACCTTGTAGCCTACGCCCTCTCTCCGGTCATCGACGTGCACCCGGATGTCGTGGCGGTGCAAGTGTGCGGCAACGGTCTCGGCGTAGTCGTTGAACTGGTCGCTCACCGGAATGATGCGCACCTGCTCGGGCGCCAGCCAAGTTGGGAAGGCCCCTCCGTAGTGCTCGATGAGCACGCCGAGGAAACGCTCGATCGATCCCAGGATCGTTCGATGGATGACGACTGGTTGCTGCTCGGTTCCATCCGAGGCGGTGTAGTGCAGATCAAACCGCTCGGCCAAGTTGAAATCCAGTTGGATCGTCGCTAGCTGCCACTGACGGCCGAGCGCATCGGTCGCCTGGAAGTCGATCTTCGGGCCGTAGAACGCCCCTTCGCCAGCGCCAATGGTGAACTCGCGCTCGTTCTCGACCAACGCCTGCTCAAGCACCGCCTCGGCGCGGTCCCACATCGCCTCTGTACCGATGAACGTATCTGGGCGAGTCGATAGCTCAATCGCGATCTCGAAACCGAACACCTCGCCGAGCACGAACTCTATGAGCCCGAGCAGCGACGTCACCTCGGCTTGTATCTGATCAGGCGTACAGAAGATATGCGCGTCGTCCTGAACGAAGGTGCGCACGCGCAGGAGGCCGCTGATGACACCCGATTTCTCGTATCGGTGTAGTCGACCGAAGTCGGCATATCGGATCGGCAGGTCACGGTACGATCGCTTGCGGCTTGCGTAGACGAATGTCGATGCTGGACAGTTCATCGGCTTTACCGCCAGCTCGCGATCGTCCGCCGCCGTGAAGTACATGTGCTCACGGTAGTTCTCGTAGTGTCCCGAACGATGCCACAGCTCGACATCGTAGATCTGCGGCGTAACGATTTCATCGTGCGGCCATTCGGTCTCGAAAAGCTCCCGCATAAAGCTCTGCAACCGGTTATAGATCCAGGCGCCCTTCGGGTGGAAGTACGGGCTGGCTGGCGCATTGGAGTGGAACGAGAAGAGATCTAGCTCGCGTCCAAGTCGCCGATGATCGCGGGCTTTGGCCTCCTCGATCCGCTCCAGGTGTTGCTGTAGTTCGGCTTTGTCGAAGAAAGCTGTCCCATAGATGCGGGTCAGCATTCTGTTCCGCTCGTCGCCGCGCCAATATGCCCCGGCGGTAGACAACAACCGAAACGTCCCCAGCCTGCCGGTGGCCGGCACATGCGGGCCACGACAGAGATCGACCCACTCCCCCTGGCGGTACAGCGTCAGGGTCTCGTCGGCGGGTAGGTCCTCGATGATCTCGATCTTGTAGGGCTCATCGAGCTCACGGAACAACGCCAACGCTTCGTCGCGGGACACGACTTCTCGGGTGATGCCAAGGTCCTCTTTGACGATTTTGGCCATCTCAGCCTCGATCGCCTCGAAATCCTCAGGCGTGAACGGCGTGTCGCGATCAAAATCGTAGTAGAACCCGTCGGCTATAACGGGGCCGATCGTCACTTTGACTTCGGGCCAGAGTCGCTGCACTGCTTGAGCCATGAGATGCGCCGTGGAGTGTCGAAATATCTCCAACGCTTCGGGGTCACGGCGGGTCAGGATCCGGAGCTTTGAATCGCCCTCCAGTGGTCGACCCAGGTCGTAGGGCTGACCATCCACCTCGGCCGCTAGCGCCGCCCGAGCTAGACCGGCACCGATCCGGCCAGCGACGTCGAGCGGAGTCGAACCGGTAGCTACATCGAGTGTAGCCCCGTCGGGCAGAGCAACGGTTGTGGTCTTTTCATTGGCCATGGGCTAGGAAACCTACGCGGCGTTTCTGGGACCCGCAAAACAGCGTCGCTATTCAGTCGTTGCGATCCTCGGCGATGACCGCCTCGGTCACGGTCGCGGGTCCAAGCCAGCCCCAGCGCTCGAGATCAACGCTGCCGTCGACGTCGAACTCGACGCCTTCCCGCTCGAGGAGGGCGCGCTGAAGCTCTGGTGGGATTCCGACTTTACCGATCGAGATCTCCCCACGCACGTTGATCACGCGCTGCCACGGGACGTCGGTCTCTTCCGGAAGCGCATGCAGCGCCCATCCGACCGTCCTTGCCGCTCTGGGCTTGCCGCACAACGCCGCTATGTGACCGTAGGTCGCCACTCTCCCCTGTGGGATCCGGCGCACCATCGCGTAGACGTGGTCGTAGAACGATGATCCGGATCGCCTGGTCTCGCGGTGCTCACGCGCTGAAACTGCGCGGCCCATCAACTCGACACTTGGCCCGCAGCAGCTCCCGCGAGCCGCGACACGACCATATCACCCATTTCAGACGTTCCGATCCCACTTCGGGCGTCGGCCGATGGGACCTCTCCGCTCCCGAGCAGATCGCCCACCGCGCGCTCGATCCGCTGTGCGCCGCTGGCCTCTCCCAAGAAGTCGAGCATCATCGAGGTCGCCGAGATCGCCCCCAGTGGACAGGCGACATTCTGACCAGTGTACTTGGGAGCT
>JBDHED010000027.1:0-16137 GCA_039591175.1 Gemmatimonadota bacterium
GGGCGTCTATCAATGGGCCAAGCACGCTTTCGGCGATATGCATGGGTTCATCGCCGGCTGGTCGTACTGGATCAGCAACCTGGTCTACTTCCCGTCACTGCTGCTGTTCGTGTCGGGGGTGTTCCTGTTCATCGGCGGGAGCGCATGGCTGGGGTTGGGCGACAGCGTGCTCTACAACACCCTGTTTACGCTGGCGATCCTGTGGCTGGCGCTGGGCCTCAACTTGATCGGCCTCGAGCGCGGCAAGTGGGTCCAGAATATCGGCGCCATCGGGACCTGGGTGACGGCCGCATTGTTGATCGGTTTCGGGTTCTACGTGTGGCTGCGCTTCGGGAGCGTAACATCGTTCGAGGGTGCGTCGTTTGTTCCCAACTTCAGGCAGTTCGGCACGCTGGCGTTCTTAGCCACGATGACGTTTGGGTTCGCCGGTCTCGAGTTGGCGCCGATCATGGGCGACGAAATCAAGAACCCCGCCCGGACGATCCCGCGCGCGATCTTCATCTCGGGTCTCGTCATCGCTGCGGTGTACATCCTCGGCACGGCGGTGCTGCTAGTCGCGCTGCCGACCGAGACGGTGGACGTGATCAGCGGCGTTCCCCAGGCGCTGGCTGCCGTTGGCGAGCGTGCCGGGGTGAACGGATTGGCGCGATTGGGCGCGATCTTGATTGTTCTGGGTGGCCTGGGTGGTGTCGGAGCGTGGTTCACCGGCGCGGCTCGGATTCCGTACGCCGTGGGCGTCGACCGTTACTTGCCCGAGGCGCTGGGTCGGGTGCACCCGAGGTGGGGCACGCCCCACATCTCGCTTCTGGTGCAGGGCGTGTTGGCGAGCGCGCTCTTGTTGATGGCGGTCGCCGGCTCAACGGTCGAGGAAGCGTACATCGTTCTCGTCGACATGACGATCATCCTTTACTTCATCCCATTCCTGTATCTCTTTGGGGCCCTGCCACTTCTGCGGCGACGCAGGGTGGGGGACGAAGAAAACGTCGTGCGCGTGCCCGGTGGCGACGGGGTCACGTGGCTAGCTGGCGGTCTTGGACTGCTGGCGACGATTCTGTCGCTGGCTTTGGCCACCGTGCCGCCCGAAGGCTCCGAGAACCCCGGCCTCTTCGTTCTCAAAGTCGTGGGTGGCTCGCTGGCGATCGTTCTCGCGGGGCTGGTGTTCTATTTCCGCGGCAAGCGAGCCGCGCGCAAATCACCGATCGATTGATAGACCGCTAGGTACGCTCGGTGGCGGTAGATGGCCAAGGCTGCGTGCGCGCTCGTCGGTGAGCGCGATGAGAAACGCGGTGATCTGGTCGGCCACCTCGGGTGGGAACATGATGCCGTCCAGCTCTGGGTCGAGGGTCGCCAGGATCTCTTCGGTGTGGTCGAGTAGCGTGGCTTGCAGAAGCGGATCGAGCTGGCTCGCGTCGTAGCCTCTCAGCTTTGCGGCAGCGTTGCTGTAGTGATCGACGAAGTCTCGCAACTCCCCGAACTGTCCGGCGTGGCCGTAAGGAGCCGTTAACTCCACGTTCCGAAGCGGCGGAGTGCGGAACCGGAAACGATCCGAGACCGCGCCGGTTACGTTGAACAAACCGAAGTCGTCCGTTCCGCTGGGTCCATTTCCGTGACCTGGACCGAACTGGGCGAGAGCCGTGTTGTGAAACTCCTCATCGCTCAGCGACGATCCCTTGTGGCAGTTCGTGCATCTGGCGACGGTCAGAAAGTCTCGCGCTCCCGCGAGCTGATCGTCGCTCAGAGCATCGTCGTCGCCGGCCAGGAACCGATCCCACGGAGTGTCGACCAACGAAAGCTCGCTGACGAAGAAACCAGCCATGGCGTTGGAGGCATGCGCAAAGGTCATAGCGTCGAAGAGGGTTCCGGGGTAGGCGTTCTCGAATAGAGTCCGGTATTCGTTGAGCGCGCCGAGGCGGACCATCAACGCGGCCCAGATCGCCGGTTCGTTATCGTCATCTATGGCGGCGAGTTCGTTGCCCCCAAACGCGCGCATTTCCTCTCTGGACAGCACGGGAAAGAGTCCCAGCGCCGAGATCGGGCCGAACTCGAAAACCTGCGTCATATCCGGTGTGAGATCGGGGCCGGCGGGACTCGAGAACCCCCCGAACCCGTTTATGGACAGCCGGCCGTCCCAGAAGTGGACTCGCATCGCGCCCAGGTTGAACAGCGGCAGAGCGTTGCGCGGAATGAACGCGGCCTGCGGGTGGACGCGTCCGGGTCCAAGTCCCTGGGCCCCCTGGCCGATCGAGAGACTCAGACCGTCACTCGTTCCCTGAGACGGAAGATGGCACGTCATGCACGAGACGTCGTGGTTGCCGCTCAGGATCTTGTCGAAGACGAGCGCGCGGCCGAGAGCGACCAGCTCTGGCCGTACCCCGGGCGACGGCGCCATAGGCGAGATGCCGGCCGCGTCGGCGAGCTGTCGGACCTCCTCCACGAGGGGGTCGGACGGACCGCCGGGTGGTCCGGCGATCGGATCGTCACTGCAGCCTATCAAGCCGGCAAGGAAAAGAATCGAAGCGCACCGGAAAAACTTGACCCGCATGGCGTCCCCTTTTAGACCATGAATCCTCGGCTGGTCACAGACGGTAGCCTATCGAGTCGGATCGGTTCGGTCAACGCTGCATAAGCCTTTTTGTGGCCGCCGCGCTTAATTGTCGCCACCTCTTTGGAGGTGGTAGGCTGGAACCACACTGATAAGACTCCGGACGAGATCGGAGAGGGTCGATGCGATTTAGGAAGAAGTTCATTAATGCGATCTGCTGTTCTGTGGTGATGACCTCCGTGACCGCCTGCGGAACCTCGTCACCCGGCGAGGAGTTTCAGGCGATCCTCGATGAGCACTGGGAGAATGCCGAGTCCGAGCAGGTGTTCTTTCGGACGGATCCAGATGCCTGGCGGATGAATGGTAAGCTCGCAGAGTTCACAGCCGAAGCGCGGGAGAGAAGACGGGACTTCAACGCGGCGATCCTGGCTCGTCTCGAAGCGATCGACGTCGATGATCTCGATGCCGACGATCAGGTCTCGTATCGGTTGTTTCTCTATGAGCGATTGATAGAGCGCGACTCCTATTCTCAGAAGGATCACTTCTTTCCGTTCTCGAGCCTGACCGGGTATCATACCTATTTCGCCGAGGCGCCGGCGGCGATGTCTTTCCTGTCGGCAGAAGACTACGAGAAGTATCTGGTGAGCCTAGCCGATTTTCCGCGCTACAACGGCGAGCACATCGCGCTCCTGAGGGAAGCGGTTTCCGCCGGCTACACGCACTACTGCGAGAGTATCGAGGGGTACGAAGAAACGATCAGCGTACACATCGTCGACGATGTGACGGAGAGTGGCCTGTACCTCCCGTTTGCGAACTTTCCATCGCAGGTATCAGATGAGCAGCGAGCGGATTACACCGCCCGTGGCGTGGAACTCATCGAGACGAGCGTAATCCCCGGCTACCAGGAACTCCTGGATTTCTATCTCTCCGAGTATTTGCCTGCATGTCGTCAGACGGTTGGCATTACAAGTCTCGATGGTGGACACGACTACTACGAGTACGTGATCCGTTATTACACCACGACGGACATGTCTCCGGATGAGATTCACCAGTTGGGTCTCGCCGAAGTGGATCGCATACGCGGCGAGATGGATGAGATCATTCGTCAGGTCGGTTTCGAGGGCGACTTCCGAGAGTTCCTCGACTACTTGAGGAGCGAGCCCAGGTTCTATGCCAAGAGCGAGTCGGAGCTGTTGGGGAGAGCGGCGCTCATCAGCAAGACCGCCGAGGGGTTGTTGCCGAAGTATTTCGGACTGCTACCCAGAGGCACCTACAGCATCAAGGCTAACCCGACTCGTGGCACCTTCTATCAGCCCTCTTCGGGTGATGGCACGACCTCGGGCACTTACTTCCTCGGCGTAACGAATCTCGACAGCCGGCCGCTCTACACGCTGGATGCGCTCAGCCTCCATGAGGCGGTACCCGGCCATCACTTGCAGACCGCACTGGCGATGGAGCTCGAGGTGCCGGAGTTCCGGCGCCAGCTGTACCACTCAGCCTACGGTGAGGGTTGGGGCCTGTATTCCGAGTTCCTGGGCAAGGAGATGGGTTTGTACGAGGACCCGTACAGCGACTTTGGCCGCCTCACCTTTGAAGCCTGGCGAGCGTGTCGCCTCGTCGTTGATACCGGCATGCATGCTTTCGGCTGGTCAAGGCAGGAGGCGATCGACTACATGCTGGCGAACACGGCCTTGAGTGAACTCGGAGTTACCCGCGAGATCGATCGCTACATCACTTGGCCAGCGCAGGCGCTCAGCTACAAGATCGGCGAGCTCAAGATCAAGGAGCTGCGCAGCAAAGCGGAACAGGCGCTCGGCGACGACTTCGATCTGCGCGAGTTTCACGATACGGTTCTGGGCAACGGTTCACTGCCCATCGCCGTGCTCGAAGACATCGTCGACGAGTGGCTTGAGAGTCGTCAGTGATGGGCAGATGGTTTTGGCGCGTGGAACGACAGGAGGAGCCCCCTTGAACCTTGCCCGGCGCGTGGTCACCCGACTGAGTTTCATGGGTCGTCGCCACTATTGTCCTTGCTGTGACGGTCGCGCGCGTCGGTTCTTGGACTCGCCGGATGGGCGGCGCAGGAGAGTGCGCTGCCCTTGGTGTCGCTCTGCTCCGCGCCACCGGGCACTGCATCTCTATCTCCGCAAGCGGACGGATCTCTTTGATGGACGACCCAAAAGGATCCTGCACCTGGCACCCAACCCGCAGATTAGGCGCCTGCTCGAGTCGGCACCGGGGGCCGACTACATTTCAGCGGATCTCCACCGGAAGTGGGTTAAGCGCCAGCTTGACCTGACCGACATGCCCGAAGTTCCCGACGCCTCTTTCGATGTTATCATTTGCTGCCACGTACTCGAGCACATCACTGAAGATCGCAGAGCGATGAGTGAGCTCTACCGGATTCTGCGACCCGGTGCCTGGTCGATCTTGCTCGTCCCGCTTGACGACAATCGGGAGCGTACGTTCGAAGACCCAACCATCGCTGACCCCGACAAGCGCGCACGTCTGTTTGGGCACCCAAATCATGTTCGGATCTACGGGCGTGATTATCCAGACCGACTCCGAGAGGCCGGATTCGACGTTAGTGTGGACTCGTTTGTTCGCGAACTCGACTCGGCGACGGTGGAACGCCTGCGGCTGACTCGACTCGACATTCATGTGTGCCGCCGCCCTGGCGCTGAGTAAGCTCCGGAAAGGGTCCAAGAACACCCGAAGTCAGCGAGCAGCTCACAACATTATTTCATCTTCAGACATTTGCAGAGCCAGATGCTCTTAGCATTGGGCGCAGACGCCTGAACGCAGTGGGTTTGTGTGCAACCACCGTTGGTGCACAGATCAAGTGATTCCTGCAGATTTTCGAGCCCGCCGCACAACCGCGCCTTTGATGGGGCCTTCTTAGCCTGGCGCCAGCTTTCACCCCTGAGTTCGTACAGACGCCCTCTTTCCCATAGCGCCTGATCCGCGGCGAACACCGACCTCCAGGGACAATCGGACTGACCCACGATACACGGAGCAACCTCTTCTGTCTCGATCTCGGGTTGGGGTTGCTGCTGCGCCAGTAGGACGTCGCTCGTGCCTGCAACGCCCGCCAGACAAAGCACGATCAGGCTGGGGAAGCGGAATGACCACGCCAAAGCTGTTTTCATAACACACTCCTTGGCCTGATGGTCTGGGGTACCTGTGCCGCAATCGACCGATTGCAACGTATTCCTCCGCCACGAGAGCCGCAAAAACCGCTCACGCACCCTACACCCAGCGTCAAGGTTTTCCCCACAGACAGGGGCTCGTCGATACCGCTAGAGTAAAAACTAGGAGTATGTTTCTTTGTCGATACTCGACTCCAAACGAGTGGGATGACGACCAAGCGAGTACTCACCACTGTGCTCTTTGTCGACATCGTCGGCTCGACCGAGTTGGCCGAGAAACTCGGGGACCTAGCCTGGAACAACCTCCCAGATCTAGTCCGAGGTATGGATCGCTGACGACTTCGATCCTAACGTGCGATAGATGAAGACGGGAATCCTGTCACTCTTGATCTTCTGCGCAGCTGCGTGGGGATGTGCCGAAACCTCGTCAACCGATTGGTCCGAGTCCCCGCACGATACATCGCTAAAAGTCGCACACAAGTCAGCAGTCAACCTCAGTGCGATTGAGATCTTTTGGCAAATCGTGGACACACTGTCTCGGGATGAAGAGCCGAGCCCTCAGCTATGGCAGGCCTTGTTTGCGACGCCAGGGTATCGCGCCCTGACCGACAGTGAGTTCGAGTCGTCCTTCTTCCGGGAAAGCTTTCGACTCGCTTACATGCCATCGCTTGGGGATTCTCTCGCAAGTGTGCTTGAAGAAGGAAGAAACGCTCGCCTGTTCAAACATTACGTGCAGGTTGTAGAGCGTCGAGCAGATCTCGAGGCGTTCGTTGAAGATCTCAAGCGTTCTGATCCGATGGACGAGCCTTCGCGGCTGGCGGCCGAATGGCTCCCTCGGCCGTCGCCAGACAAGCCAGCCCCCTTGGCTGTAGTCGTATTTGATATGGACGCCAGAGGGTACGACCCCATCGTGATCGATCTGCTGGCGGCCAAGGAGCTGGATCTGGATTCGTTTCTGGCTCACGAAGCCCATCATTGGTATCGGAATGATCAGTCAACAATCGACTGGGACGACGTTGCACCGCATGAAGCAGAGCTGCTCTGGACCCTTTACCAGATTCAAGGCGAGGGAATCGCCGACCAAATCGACAAACGTCCGTGGATTGAAGGGGATGAGCCCGCGCCCACCGCACGAGCACCCTACGTCACGGACTACGCGGACGCCTTGGCTGCGACGCCGGTGACGATTCAGAGTCTCGACTCTTTGCTCGTCGCTTTTGACGCTGCCACCTCGACGGATGATCAGGCTGACATCGGAGCTCGTGTCGCCGAGCTCGTTCCCATGAGCGGCCACCCGACTGGTTACTTCATGGCCAGGGCGATTCTCGAGACACTAGACCGGGAACGGCTGGTAATGGACGTGGCCAATCCGGTGGCCTTTTTTCGGGCGTACGATGAGGCTGCCCAAGAGTCGGGCGTTCAGAGGTTTTCGCCCGAGGCCTTGGGAGGCTTGGCAAAGTTGGAGGCTCGCTTCACGCACTAACAGTCGAACGACAGTCGGTGCTTACCTGGCTGGCCGTCGGAACCCCCGGTGGCTAGGGTTTTCTATGTATTGTCGATTCGCAGATCTAGGAGGTTGAGAATGACTCGCTATTCGATAGTCTGGTCGTTGGCCACCACGGCATTGCTGGCGGTCTTGGTCAGCTCGTGCGCGGAACCCGCCCGTGACGGCGATTCCACCATGGACGAGTCAGCGGCACCTCCGTCCGTGGCGCAGGTGCTCGACAAGTACGTCACCGTCCCTATTACCGCAGACTTGAGCGGACTGCGTGAGCACGAGCGGGAGATGATTCCGCTCCTCATCGAGGCCATCGAACCGATGAACTCGGCGTTCTGGATGGAAGCCTACGGCGACCCGGGGGATATCCTCGGCGGTACTGAGGACGCCAACGCCAAATTGGCTCTGGAGGCGAACTTCGGGCCGTGGGATCGGCTCGAGGGGAATGCGCCTTTCCTGCCGGGCATCGAGGAGAAACCGGCGGGGGCGAACTTCTATCCGACTGATATGACCCGCGAGGAGTTCGAAGCCGCAGCCGAAGCTGCTCCAGACGGGGGAGAAGCGCTGCGCAGCTTGTACACGATGATTCGTCGTGACGCTGCTGGGGAACTCGAGGCTGTTCCGTACCACGTCGTCTTTGCTGCTGAACACGCGCTCGCGGCCGAGAAGCTACGAGCAGCAGCCGCTCTTGCAGAGGAGCCGGACGTTCGGGCGTACCTGGAGGCGCGCGCGGAGGCGCTGCTCACCGACGACTATCAAGCCAGCGATCTGGCCTGGATGGATATGAAGTCGGGCGCGCTCGACGTCGTCCTGGGCCCGATCGAGACGTATGAGGACCAGCTGTTCGGGTTCAAGGCTGCACACGAGGGTTACGTGCTAGTTAAGGATCTTGCGTGGAGCGAACGACTGGCTCGTTACGCCACGATGCTCCCGGAGATGCAGCGCAACATGCCGGTTCCGAACGCGTACAAGAAGGAGACGCCGGGATCCGACGCTGATCTTGGGGCGTACGACCTCGTCTATGCAACGGGGCAGTCCATAGAGGGAGCCAAGACGATCGCCTTCGCCCTTCCGAACGACGAGGAGGTGCAGCTCCAGAAGGGTACCCGGCGAGTCCAGATGAAAAACGTCATGCGGGCCAAGTTCGACCAGATCCTTCGCCCGCTGGCGGACGTCTTGATCGCCGAGGATCAGCGGTCGCTGGTAACGTTCAATGCGTTTTTTGACAACACGATGTTCCATGAAGTCGCCCACGGGCTCGGCGTCAAGAACACGATCACCGACAAGGGCACCGTCCGAGAGGCGCTTCAAGCGCATTACTCGGCGCTGGAAGAAGGGAAGGCCGACGTCCTCGGTCTGTATTTCGTGACCCAGTTGTATGATCAGAGAGAGCCGATGGACGGCACGCTGGAGGAGCACTACGTGACGTTCATGGCGAGCATCTTCCGATCGATCCGGTTTGGCGCGTCCAGCGCGCACGGCCGTGCGAACATGATGCGGTTCAACTTTTTCCAGGAGCGTGGGGCGTTTACGCGTGACCCAGCTTCCGGCACCTACCGGGTGGACTTTGATCGGATGCAGGAGGCGATGAACGAGCTCACCGAGCTGATCCTCACCGTGCAAGGCGACGGCGATCACGCGCGGGCGGGCGAGATCCTCGACGAGATGGGCACGATCGGCGACGAGCTGCAGGCGGACCTCGATCGCCTCGCGGAACTCGAAGTACCCGTCGATCTTCTGTTCGAACAGGGTCCTCACATGCTGGATCTTCAAAGCGGAGGGTAGAGGATGACCGCCACTGACAATTGCTGTACGCTCGTTCCGTACTTTGAAGTTAACGACATGGAGGCCTTCAAGGCGCTGTGTGATCAGTTTGTGGAGAAAACTAGCACTGAGCCAAAGTGCTTGTTCTACGGGTTTTCGTTTAGCGGCAATCAGGCGCATTGCCGCGAGGGATACGCGGACGCGGCCGGCATCTTGGCCCACCTCGATAACGTTGGTGAACTGTTTCAGAAAGCTCTGACGGTGGCTGATCTCACACGGTTGGAGGTCCACGGGCCGGAGCACGAGATCGCACAGCTTCGTGAACCGCTGGCCGAGTTGAACCCCGAGTACTTCGTCCTGGAGTACGGGTTTCGTCGCTAGGATGAAGCCGAGGTGGGAGGTCTACACGATGGCGCTACCGTGCTGAAGGGTTCCCGAGAAGCGGTCTTCCGGAAGGTCGAGTCGGTTAGCATCCACGGCCAGCTGTCATGGGACTTGTATTTCAGCGACGCCGAGGATCCTGACGGTCCGGTCCATAAGGCGCGCGTCGACCCCGACGCTGTAGTCCGGGGCCTGGAGCCTGGAGACCGAATTCGCCTCGAATACCTGGTCGGCAACGTGATCGATGTAACGCGGGCTGAGACGTGAGCGCACGGCAACATTCCTACACCACCGCCGAAGCCGACCCCAACCCGGCACGGGAGACGAGCTACGCGGAGCGGTCGCGTACGTTGCTGCACGTCACCAAGGTCGCGGTGCTATCGACGCACTCACACAGACACGAGGGGTTCCCCTTCGGTTCGGTCATGCCGTACGCGCTCGATGCGGACGGGAGCCCACTGTTCCTTATTAGCAGCATGGCGATGCACACCCAGAACCTGGTGCGCGATCCGCGGGCCAGCTTGCTCGTGACCGCGCCCGAGGCTGCGCATGATCCTCTGGGAGCCGAACGGTTGACGGTGATCGGTAGCGTGACCGAGGTGGGGGAGGCCGATCTCGCCACCGTGAGGGACGCCTATCTGAGCCGTCACGAGAATGCGAGCTATTGGGTTGATTTCGAGGACTGCGCGTTTTACCTGATGAAAATCGTGGAACTCTATTTTGTAGGCGGGTTTGCGGTTATGGGCTGGGTGGGCGTGGACGAGTTTTGCCAGGCCCAACCGGATCCCTTGGCCGAGACCGCGGCCGGAATACTGGCGCACATGAACGCCGACCATGCGGATGCGCTCGTCCTGATCGCAAAGCACGTCAAGGGCATCGAAGCTCAAGACGGCAAGATGACTGCGGTCGATCGCCTCGGTTTTCACGTTCGGCTTAAGACCGCGGATCGCGTGCGCAGCGTGCGCATCGGGTTCCCGTCCGAAGTCCGCTCACCGGACGATTGCCGCGAGGCCTTGGTGAACATGGTCGAACATGCTCGGCAAAGCGTCGAGAGAGAATCACCGTCGTGAGGGGAACCGCCCCACACGAGATGTAACCTCTTCCCGACAGACGCATCCGTCTGCGCCGACCTATGGTAGAGAATACGAGAGAACCCTCCTCACACCACGCGTGACTACGATTCGGGGACGAGAATGATGAAGACGCTGATCACCATGTTGATGATCTCGATCGGTTGGGCGGGCTTGTTGCCGGCCCAGGAAGTCGAGCTCGTCAGTACGGACATGTTTGCCGAGCATCGCGCGGCGTTTATGGAACAGATGAGTGGCGGAATCGCCATCTTCACCGGCCAGCCAGAAATCCCGCGCAACGACGATGCGGGTTACCCGTATCGTCAGGATTCGGACTTTTACTATCTGACCGGTTTTGAAGAACCGGGCTCGGCCGCGATCCTTGCGCCGGACGCCGTCGACGGAGCGCAGTTTATCCTTTTCGTGCGTCCACGCGATCCACTGCGCGAAACATGGGATGGTCACCGCGCAGGCGTGACGGGTGCACTCGAACGGTATGGTGCCGATGTGGCGTACCCGATCGACTCGCTACCAGCCGTTCTCTCGCGCTACCTGTCGGATGCGACACGCGTCTTCTTCGACATCTCGAACGACCATCCGTGGGCCCAGACCAAGACAGCGACGACGCTCCATGAGTGGGCTCTCATCAATAGCACCGAGGTCATGCCAACCGCTGGCATCTTGGATGAAATGCGACTCATCAAGTCGCCAGCGGAAGTCGCGTTGCTGGAGCGAGCGATCAGCATCACGGCCGACGCACATCGAGCAGCCATGGCAGCGATCAAGCCCGGGATGTACGAGTACGAGGTCAAGGCGTTGATCGAGTATGTGTTCAAGGTTTCCGGCAGCCCTCGGCTGGGGTTCGGCTCGATCGTGGGCGCCGGTCCCAATTCGACGATCCTCCATTATGTGGGTGGCGATCGGCAGCTCGAGGCCGACGACATGATGGTGATCGACATAGGGGCCGAATGGCGCTACTACACTGCCGATGTCACGCGTACTGTCCCGGTCGATGGCCGCTTCAATGTCGAGCAAGCGATCGTCTATCAGATCGTACTCGATGCGCAGAATGCGGCTATGGATGTCATTAAACCGGGGGCCAGCGTCGCGGAGATCAATCGCCGCGCAGTGGAGGTGGTAACCGCTGGACTCGTGGATGCGGGACTACTGGAAGGGACGGTGGGGGAGAACATCGAGTCGCACGCTTACCGGCGGTTTTTCATGCACGGACCTGGTCATTGGCTGGGGCTCGACGTCCACGACGTCGGCGCCTACATGGTGTCGACGGAGGCGGACTCGGTGCAGCCGAGGACGTTCGAACCCGGAATGGTGCTGACGATCGAGCCGGGGGTCTACATCGCCGCGGGAAGCGAGGGGGTTGACCCCAAGTGGTGGAACATCGGGGTCCGGATCGAGGACGACGTCGTGGTCACCGAGAGCGGATACGAGATCCTCTCGTCGGGTGCGCCACGCGAGATCGTGGACATCGAGGCGCTCATGACCGGTCGTGGGATTCCGAGTGTCGTACCGGAGGCAGTCGGAGGAGGGAGCCATTAGGTCGACCGTTGAGGCGGCTTGAAGCGAGGTGATCAGAGAGTAAGATTCTAAACCGGGTACCGACGGTGAGTTCGACGCGCCCCGGGCCATTTGGCCCCGGGGCGCTTTTCTCGTGAGGTCGAAGCGATTGGCAGACACTGCGGTTTCGTTCTCGGTCGTCGTGGCGACGCACAACCGGCCAGCCTCGCTGGAGCGGTGTTTGCGCTCGCTGGCGCAGCTCGATTACCCTCGCGAGGCGCTGGAGGTGATCGTTGTCGACGACGGCAGCGACACGCCGCTCGACTCGATCGTCGATAGCGTATCGGACGGGCTTGACGTGGAGTTGGTGACCCAACCCCCTTCGGGACCGGCGACCGCGCGCAACACGGGTGTGGCCAAGTCAAGCGGGACATTCGTCGCCTTTACCGACGACGATTGCACCCCGGCGCCGGATTGGTTGGCCAAGTTGACAGCGCGTCTCAGCGAGAGACCGGATCTGCTCGTCGGCGGACTGACCATCAACGCACTGACCCGAAATACGTACGCGACCGCCAGTCAGACGTTGATCGGGTATCTCTACTCCTACTACAATGCGGCTTTTGATCAGGCGAGCTTTCTCACTTCGAACAACATGGCGTTCGCGCGCCGGCGGTTCGATGAGGTCGGCGGGTTCGACACTAGCATTCCACGTCCGGCGGCCGAGGATCGTGAGCTATGCGATCGTTGGCTGTACAACGGGTTGCCGATGCTTTACGCGTCCGAGGCGATCGTCTATCACTATCACGATCTGACTCCACGCAGGTTCTGGCGCCAGCAGTTCGGTTACGGCCGGGGTGCGTACTACTTTCACGTGACTCGCGCGCGACGTGGAGAGATCTCTGTGAAAATTGAGCCACCCGCGTTCTACGTGGATCTCTTTCGGTACCCCTTCATGCAGCTACCCGCTCGGACAGCACTCAAGGTCGCGCCGCTCCTAGGCGTCGCTCAGGTGGCGAACGCGGTCGGGTTTTTCTGGGAGCGCAGATCTCGCCGCAAGGCGGGTGGTGCCGGGGACTCGTCAGCGTGACAATTCCGACACCCGCGCTGTCAGTAGTGCTGGCGACCCCTGGCGACTACGAGATGATTCGCCGCACGATCGGTTTCCTGCGTTCCCAGACGGTTGTCGACCGGTTGGAGCTCGTGGTCGTGGTCCCGTTGACGATCTCTCTCGATCAGGATGAGCTCGAACAGTTCTCCAGCGTCGAAGTGGTCTGCCTCGACTCGTTCGAATCCTGCGGCAGTGCCAACGCTGCCGGTGTGCGCGCCGCCCACGCACCGGTCGTCGTGCTGGCCGAGGATCACGCCTTTCCCGACCCGGACTGGGCCGAGGTGTTGATCGAGGCGCACGGGCAAGGGTGGGCGGCGGTCGGACCCGCCGTACGGAACGGCAACCCGCGCACGCGGATAAGTCGCGCCGACGAGTTTGATCGCGCGCGGTACGTCGAGCCGGATTGGGATGTCGCTCCAGTACCGAAGAACGCCCGCATCCGGATGGAGATCCGATGACCCAGTTGGGGACGCCAGCGCTCTCCGCCATCGTCATCACGCTTGGTGGATTCGACGTGATTCGGCGCACCGTTCGACACCTGCACGATCAAACGGCCCGCGATCAGATCGAGCTGCTGATCGTAGCGCCGTTCTCGGATGGTCTGGAGTATGATCCGGAACAAGTGGACGGGTTCCACAGCGTGCGTATCATCGAGACCGGATCGATCAATTACACTGGCGAGGCGCATGCCGCGGGAGTCCACGCGGCAAGCGCGCCAGTAGTGATCTACGTCGAGGAGCATTCCTATCCCGAACCGGGATGGGCGGCGGCGTTGATCAAGGCCCATGACGGTCCGTGGGATGCCGTGGGTGGTGCTATCCTGAACGCCAATCCGGGTAGCATGGTGAGCTGGGCCAGCATGTTGACTGATTTCGGGCCGTGGGTCGCGCCGGTTAGCGGTGGGGAGGTCGATCGTTTGCCGCCGCATCACACGTCGTACAAGAAAGCGGTCTTGGAGGAGTACGGATCACGGCTGGCCCCGTTGCTCGAATCGGAGACGGTGTTGATCGCCAACTTGAACAAGCAGGGCAGTGGGCTCTACCTAGAACCCGAGGCGATCTCAAGCCATGTCAACGTTTCCGCAGTGAGGTCGTATATACAGGGGGAGTTTCTCGGGGGTCGTTTGTTCGGCGCGGCGCGGGCCCGTTCGCATGGGTGGCACTTGCGTCGCGCGGCATACACCCTCGCGGTACCGGCAATTTTGTTGGTACGATTGCAACGCGTGATGGCACAGATCCGACGCTGTGGTCGTCAGCGCGAGCTCATACCGAAGATTCTGCCTCCACTGTTGCTAGGGCTGGTCTCGCACACCGTTGGTGAAGTGACTGGCTACCTGTCCGGTGAGGGACGAGCGGCCGAGGGTCGGCGCAGCATCGAGCTAAACCGATTTCAGCACGTCGCAGAACGCGATCGGCCTATGACCGACACAATGGGTTCTGATGCCTCATCAGGCTGAGCCGATCCGGCTGGGCATCGTGGGCTGCGGAGAAGCCACCGCCGGGCTTCATCTTCGAGCAATTGAAGCACACGCGGATATCGACGTCGTCGCGCTCGCCGATATTGACGTTGAGCAGCTGGAGCAAGTAGCAGACAAGTTCTCGGTTTCAGGGCGGTACTCCGAGCCCGAGGCGTTGATCGCCGATCCAAACGTTGACGCGGTCGCGATCTGTGTCCCGCCCGAGCATCACGTGTCACTCGCGCTGGCGGCTTTGGACGCCGATAAGCATCTGTTTGTCGAGAAGCCGCTGACGCTTGATCTCGGTGATGCCCAGCGTCTGATCGCTCGCGCGAATCGATCCGACCGTACGGTGCTGGTTGGTCATAACCTGCGGCACCACCATCATGCAGTGGAGGCTCGAAAGATGATTCGACGTGGCGATCTCGGGTCGGTCGAGTTCGTGCACGCTGTTTGGAGCAGCCGCTACCGGATCGATCGCGATTTTCCCGATTGGCGTCGTCGGCGCGCGACAGGTGGCAGCGCATTGTTCGAGCTCGCGGTTCACTACCTGGACCTGTGGCGCTATCTGATCGGCAGCGAGATCGAAGACGTTGTCGCGTCGAGCCGATCCGGCGAGGCGGATGACTTGACGGCGACGGTGACCGCGCGCATGGCTGATGGGGTGCTCGTCTCGTCAGCCTTTTCGCAGTACGCCGCGACCGGTCATGACATCGAGGTGTTTGGGCAGGATGGCCGGCTTCGACTTTCGCTGTGCCGATTTGACGGTCTCGAGTTCGCACCGATCGCACGATTTCCGGGGTCGCCCGGTGACCGATTGCAGAGCCTCTTGCACACGATCAAGGAGTTACCGCGAGGAGTAGCTAGTGCGACTCGGGGTGGCGGGTTCGCCGAGTCGTATCGCGATCAATGGCGCCACTTCGCTGATTGTGTGCGACGCGGGGAGCCGACGATATGCACGTTAGAGGATGGGATGCGTGCCCTGCAGGCGGCGTTAGCCTGCATCGCGTCGGCGCAATCGGGTCGTCTCGTGCGGGTCGCCCACGCGCCCTCCAGCACGGCTGTGATTTGACAGCCAGCGAGCACGCTCGCGTCGCGCTGGAGACGGCGTTTCTTACGAGTGGCTTGCCGGCCGACGTGCGGCTCGGAGTGGCCGAGGCGATGGCGACTGCTGTTCGGGAGGCGGGCGCGAGTCCAGCGTTCATCGGCGTCCTCGAGGGCGAGGCCGTCGTGGGGCTCGAAGCCGTGCAGCTGGCATCGCTCGCCGAATCGGGTGCGAAGCTCAGCAGCAGAGAGTTGTCACTTGCGATCGCTGCCGGCGACAGCGGAGGCACGACGGTGGCGGCGACGCTGTTCCTCGCGCACCGCGACGGGATCGTTGTCATGGCGACCGGCGGGATCGGTGGGGTCCACAGGACCACGGGACCACCCGACGTGTCCACCGATTTGCTCGAGTTGTCCCGAACGTCTGCGGTCGTCGTGTGCTCGGGCGCGAAGGCGATTCTCGATCTACCGGCAACTGTCGAGAAGCTGGAGACCTTGGGTGTCGCCTGTCTCGGTTTCAGAACCGATGAGTGGCCCGGTTTCTGGACCGCGACCAGCGGTCTCGGCTTGGGACAATCGGTTGACGACGTCAGTCAAGTAGCAGCAGTGT
>JBDHED010000028.1:0-15483 GCA_039591175.1 Gemmatimonadota bacterium
GTTGCGCGACCCGTCGCTTGTCGGCAAGCCTGTCGTCGTCGGCGCCGACCCAAGGGGAGGCCGCGGTCGTGGTGTGGTCGCTGCTGCATCGTACGAGGCGCGGGCTTTTGGCATCCACTCGGCAATGCCGATCGGTGAAGCGTACCGCCGCTGTCCCGACGGCGTGTACGTGGCCGGACATCGTGACCTGTATGCTCGCGCAGCGCGCGTGGTGCGACGCGTGTTCGCCGAGTTCACCCCAGCAGTCCAACCGGTTTCGATCGACGAGGCGTACCTCGACCTCACCGGGACCGAGCGGCTCCACGGGCCGCCGGCGCGCACAGCCGAGAGCATTCGTTCGGCGATTCTCGAGCAGACACGGCTCCCGGTCTCGATGGGGCTCGGCACCACCAAGACGATCGCCAAGATCGCGTCCGACCTAGCAAAACCAGGAGGTTTCCTGCAAGTGCTCCCCGGCCGCGAGGCGGTGTTTCTCGCGCCACTGCCGTTGCGTTGTCTACCCGGTGTCGGACCCGCTACGCGCGAGCGATTGGTCAAGTACAATCTGAAGACAGTGGGCGATTTGGCGCGACTTGACGAGGACATTCTGACCGGTGTCTTGGGCGAGCAGGGCTCACATTTTCTAGCCCGAGCCACCGGTGGCGGTGGGACGCGAGTCGCGAGTCGTGATCATCCCAAGTCCGTGAGTCGCGAGTGCACGTTCGACGTCGACACGACGGATCTCGAGTTCTGCGAAGCGATGCTGTTCTACCTTAGCGAGCACGTGTGTCACGATTTGCGGATTCAGCGTCTGACTGCGCGTACGGTGACGCTGAAGCTCCGGTACCACGATTTCACGACTGTCGCGCGAAGCATCACACTGTCTTCACCCACCGACAGCGATCGGACGGTCGCGAAAGCGGCACGCGAACTTTTCCGCGCGGCGTGTGGACCTCGACCAAAGATCCGACTACTGGGCGTGGGTGTTTCGAACCTCGTCGTAGAGGCCCCGCAGCTCGAGTTGTTTGCCTCTGCCCGGGCGCTGGCATGGGATCGACTGATGGATCCAATCGACCGATTGCGAAAGCGGTATGGAACCGACGCGGTTCGCAGCGGTCCGACGCTGGCACTCCGCAACCGGGATCAGGTCGATAAGTAGGGAGGTCGGAGGGGTAACCCGATGAGTGAGCTCGCAGACCCCAAGTTGTACATCGGCCCCGCTGGGTGGTCGTACGCGGATTGGAAAGGGGTCGTCTATCCGAGTGGTGCCGGGCGCGACTTCGACCCCCTCGAGTATCTCGCCAAGTACTTCAACGTGATCGAGATCAACACGTCTTTCTATCGTCCACCACCCAAAGCGTGGACAAGAGCTTGGGTGGAACGACTCAGAGACCATCCACATTTCCGGTTTACCGCCAAGTTGTGGCGTCGGTTCACCCATGAACGCGACACGCCGCCCGCCCAAGTCGATGTCAGGGACTACCGTGAAGGGATCGACGTGCTGGCGGAAGAGGACCGTCTGCTGGCCGTGCTGGTGCAGTTCCCGTGGTCGTTCCGAAACCGGCCGCCGGAGCGTCAGTGGCTGGAGAACGTTGTCGCTACGTTCGATGACTATCCGCTGGTGCTTGAAGTCCGCCACGAATCGTGGGATGATAGAGATGCGCTCCAGTGGCTGGGCGAGCGCGGGGTCAGCTTGGCGATGATCGACCAGCCGCTTCATGCCGGCTCGCTAGAGGCGGTCGATCGGCGCACCGGTCCGATCTCGTACGCTCGCCTCCACGGACGAAACTTCGATGCGTGGTTCGCGGAAGGACGGCCATCGAGCGAGAGATACGACTATCTGTACGAGAGGGACGAGCTCGCGCCGTGGGTCGAACGGATCCAGGGGGCGACAGACGATTCGACCGTCGAGACGGTGATCGCAATAACCAACAACCACTATCAGGGTCAAGGCGTCGTCAACGCGTTGCAGCTGAAGGCTTGGGCGACCGGCGAACGGGTGACGGTGCCCCAATCCCTGCTCGCTGCATACCCTGAAGCGTTGGCTGATGTCGCTGCGGAGCGACCAGCGCAACCGGGTTTGTTTGACGTTGGAGGGCCATGAGGGGCCCGTTGTGGCACCGGGTGAGGCGCGGCTCGCTTGGCCTGGCGATCGTGATTCTGATCGCGTGTGGCGACGACGATCCGGCCGGACCTGAGGGAGCAGGTGCCGCCACCTCGGTGGTTACCGTGCAGCTGTCACTCGCCGGCGATCTTGAGCCCTTTAAAGTCGACGGGCGGCTGCGGGCGTTTTACATGTTGTCGTCGCCGTTCATAGGGGAGACTACGGCGGGGATGGTGGTGTTGCCGGCCGGCCAGCGCACGGCGACCGACGAGGTGATCGTCCCAGATCAGGCGGGGACGTTGAGGCTGGAGGAGATCACTTTCTCGCCGGTCGTTCCGTTCTTGTGCGGCACTAGCGCGCGTCTGGATCCGCGGATACAGTCGACGATCTCGATCGTACTGGAGCTATGTCAGCCATGTTTGATCGACCCCGACGCGATTCCGGACGCCTGTGAGAATTAGGCGTAGGCGCCTACCAGCTCCCACCGCCGCCACCACCGCCGCCACCGCCGACCGAACCGCCACCGCCGCTACCTGAGCTCGATCCGGGGGCGGAGCCTAACGTACGCGTCACGGCGCTCTGAAACCCTGCCATCTGTGATCCGAATGCGTTCGAATCCCAGCTCGACAGGTTGCTTCCGTACCAAGCCGGTGCGGCTGTGAGCACACCCTCGAACTGCTTGACCCAGATGTCGCTCACATCGAGTGCCACGGCAAACGGGAGCAGCGTCTCGAACAACTCAGGGGTTTTTTCCGGTGCGTGTCGGAACTCCAGCTCGGCCTTTTCGACGCGGCGTATGTACTCCTCGAGGCCTTTGAGTTGACGCCGCATCTGTGCGCCTTTCGGGGTCATCGCCGGCATCGCAAACGAGAACAGCAACACCACGAGTCCGGACAACACGACGCCGACGAGCAAAACGATGTGGCTGAGCGCGGCCCCGATCGCCACACCCGCGGCCATTACCGCGCCGCCGATCCAGAGGTACTTGACACGGGTGCGATGCGGGCTGGTTGGAAACAACCGCTGCCGAACCAGGTCCGCGTACAGCGACTCATGGATACGTGGTAGGCGGGTGTAGAATTCATTGTGGAGGTCAGACATCCGACGCGTCGATTCACCCTCGAAGATCCCGGTGAGCACCCGCCTCTCGAACGGCTTGAGGTCGTCGGTGTCGGCGCGAGTCTGGATCAGTTGCCAGTCGTTTTCTGACAAGCCCAAGGTTCTCAGTGCTCGACCCGCGAACGAGTTGGCGTCAACCTGCCCTAGAATGCCGTCGGGTGGAACTTCACGGATCTCTACGTACCCACGGACCGCGAGATCGAGAACCGTGGCGACGACATCGTCCATGTCGGCGCGCTGATCGACGAGTGTTCCTGCAGGGCCGGGCCGAATCCCCTCCGGCGGTTCCCAGGTCGCGACCACGCTGCCCGCGTCGGGCTCACGGCCTCGTCGCTGCCACAGTTGAAACATGAAGGCGATCGCGAACAGCGGTGAGAGCGCTGGGCCCCATCGGACGAGCCACCACGCCGTTTGTTCGGCTTTCGTCGGCGGGGCGATTACACCCTTTGGGAAGGCTGCCACAAGCGTCAACCCTTCGCCGGCGTCAAGACCTTGCGACGAGTACGTGTATTGGCCGTTCCCCACGTATTCGGCGCTACAGCGGGCGTTGCTCGTGCTCTCTGCCCACCCGGCGTAGCAATAGGCCGACCAGCCTTCCGCGTTGGCGAACGCGCGAGTTGCGTCCTCGGGCAGCATGACGGTAGCCGATGCGCGCTCGATCTCGACCGGCCAGCGCGTGCCGGTCACCTGCCAATACAGCTCGTCGTGCTCATCAAAAAACCCCAGCCCACCAGAAAGCGTGTACTGAATGAGGTAGGTCTGCCGGCCGGAAACGGTGCGATCAGGATCGCCGATTCGAATTCGGATGTCGTTCCCCTCACGGCTGACCTTTATCGGCCGTTGGGTGCCACTTCCGTCGGTGACCTGCTGAACGTCGAGATCGAGAGTCATCCGCCCCGCCTGCACGACTCCGCGATCGCCAACGACGCGCTTGTACCGCACGGGGATATCGCGGTAGATGCCGTGTCGATTGAGATCGTTGAAGTCGACCGCAATCGTCTCGACGACAACTAGTGAACGATCAGGGAGTACCGTGTAGTGAGCGTCGAAGCGAGTGATCGTCCAACCAGTGTCTTGCGCTTGAGCGGGTGAAGCGAAAACGAACGCGACGATCGCCAGCAAGCTCGCACGGCGGACTCTCACTCCGTTTCCTCGGTTCCCACATCCGGAGCTTCGCGCTGGACCAAGTCGGTGAGCTCAAAGAAATCACCTGGCGCAAACCCTAGCGGCGCCGAGATCAAGAGGTTTGGGAACGTCTCGCGGCGTGTGTTGTAGTCGCGTACCACCGCGTTGTAGTAGCGTCGAGCGTTGGCGATATGGTTTTCGGTCTCGGTCAGCTCCTCTTGCAGCTGAAGGAAGTTCGTGCTCGCTTTCAGATCGGGATAATCTTCAACTAGCGCCAACAGTTGATTCAAACGCTGGGTGAGCGCGTTCTCGGCGGCGGCTCGTGAAGCCGTCCCCTCTGGCCCGCCACCGGCCAACATCGCCGTCGTTCGCGCTGCGGTGACGCCCTCTAGGGTGCGTTCCTCATGCGCGGCGTACCCGCGGACTGCCGCCACAACGCCGGGGATGAGATCGGCTCTCCGCTTGAGAAGAGCATCGATATCCCCCCACGCTCCCCGGAGTCGGTTTCTGAGCCCGACCAGATTATTGAAGAGCCACGCTACCCAGAGCGCGACGATGCCGATCCCAACGATCGGTATGAGAATGGCGCTGGACATTGTTAGACAGTATCTAAGCACGCTCTGTGCCGTGCACAACTGGAGGGGAGCTTGTCGACTGCGATGCCGATCGTCGTTCTTGACGCCGCCGGAACACTGGTCGAACTACGGTGTGGCGTTGGCGAGGCGTACGCCGACATGGCTAAGCGTGAGGGCGCCACGCTCGATCCGGCCGCGCTCGAGGCTGGGTTTCGAAAGGCGTTTGGTGCCGCGCCGCCACTCGCATTTGGCACGTACGATCCGACATCGGAACGCGATTGGTGGCGTCGGGTTGCCGGGGGGGCGATCACCGCGGCGGGTCCGTTGCCCACCGAGTTCGATTTTGAGCGCTTTTTCGATCACGCCTACGATTGGTTTGCGACCGAGTGCGCCTGGCGGGTGCCGGCCGACGTTAGACCTGCTTTGCGCAATCTGCGGCGGGCCGGGTTCCCGCTGGCGGTCTTGTCGAACTGGGACAGCCGACTCGAGCCGCTGCTCGAACAACTGCGACTCGGGGGTTTCTTTACTCAGGTGTTCGTCTCGGGACGCTTACCCGCGGCCAAGCCAGGGCGGGCGGCATTCGACACGGCGCGCCGCGCGCTCGGTCCGCTTGCCGATCACCGTGCGCCGATCATGGTCGGCGACCAGATCGATCACGACATCCAGGCTGCTCTCGATGCCGGCTGGAAGGCGATTTGGATCGATCGTGGGGATCGTGGGGGTGAGCTCCCCGAGGGGGTGGAACGAGTCACGGACTTGCGAGACGTCGCCGACTTGGCGCGTCTAGCGGACCGATCCTAGACTGCCGGCATGGCTTTCTTTGACGGACCCAAGCCGCGTCAGTTCGCGCATCGCGGAGCACGCGGCACCCACCCCGAGAACACCATTGTCGCCTTCAAGGCCGCCCTGGAAGTGGGTGCCGAGGCGTTTGAGCTCGACGTTCACACCTCCGCTGAAGGTGAGGTCGTCGTGATCCACGACTCGACTCTCGAGCGGACAACCGACGGTCGCGGTAATGTCCGTGACCTATCACTGGACCGGCTAAAGGCGCTCGATGCGGGTCACAACTTCACGACTGACGACGGCGAGACTTTTCCCTTTCGCGGACAGAAAGTTCGGATCCCGACACTGGCCGAAGTGCTGGACGCGTTTCCTGATGTGCCGATTATCATTGAGATCAAGCAGGACGACCCGCCGCTGGAGTCTCAACTGAATACGGTCCTGCAAACGATGGATGCCCGGTCGAGGGTGCTCGTGTTCTCGTTAAAGCAGGGGCCGCTCAATCGATATCGCGAGTTGGTGCCGCGACATCAGACAGGGTTTGGACCCAATGATGTGGCGGGGTTCATGCGCCGGGTGGTTTCCAGGCGATGGACCGGCTATGAGCCTCCCGGTGCGGCGTTCGCGGTACCGATCAACTGGAACGGGATTCCGGTCCTTAGCAAGGCTTTCGTCCGGGCGGCTCACGCGATCGATCGCGAAGTTTTTGTCTGGACTGTGAATGAAGTCGACGAGATGAACGCGCTTCTCGACCTCGGAGTGGATGGGCTGATTTCCGACTTCCCAAAGCGGCTCCGCCGCGTGATTGCTGGCCGAACGGCTGTTGACACCTCCGCCACAGGAGCGTAATGTCCGATAGTAACGCCTTTCCCCGCAGACAAGAATCTTTACCTGGAGGTTGAAGTTCGCATGAACAAAACCGAGTTGCGTGACGCCTTGGCCCGCAAGACGGGTCTCACCAAGAGAGATGCGGAGGAGACGCTCAACGCGCTCTTTTCCACCGAACGAGGGGGGATTATCTCTAGCGAGCTAAGAGCTGGGCGTCGGGTCCAGATCACTGGGTTTGGGACTTTCGAGCAAAGGAAGCGGAAAGCCCGTTCAGGACGTAATCCGCAGACTGGTGAGGCGATTCAGATTTCTGCTGCCCGTTACCCGGCTTTCAAGGCTGGCAAGGGCCTCAAGGACCGAGTCGACAAGTAGTTTCCGCCGGCAGGCCAAAGAAACGGCAGCAAGAGGCATCCGGACGCGGATGCCTTTTGTTTAGGTTCAAACGGGAGTAGGGTGGACCCATGGCGGTTCATTATCTCGACGGGGTGCGGCTTAGACGCTCGACGCGAGCGGCTGCGCGCTGGGTCAGCCAGCGGCAAGAGAACCTCAACGGAATCAACGTATTCCCCGTCCCGGATGGAGATACCGGAACGAACATGGCGGCGACCCTGGTCAGCGCCGTTGAGCAGGCCCAGCGGGTCCGGAGCCGCAGTATCGGGAAGGTCAGTCGGGCGTTGGCCGACGGTGCGCTGTTCGGTGCGTGCGGCAATTCCGGTGCGATCGTAGCCCAGTTCTTTGAAGGTTTTGCGGCCGCTCTGGATGGCTGGGAGAGAGCCAATGGCCAGGGATTGGCGCGGGCGGTTGCGAACGCCAACCAGGCCGCTCAGCAGGCGCTTGAAAAGCCACGCGAGGGAACGATCCTCACTGTAATGCGCGCGTGGGCAGATCGGTTCTCTGCCGACAGCGCGACGGATGGAGCGGATCTGCTGCAGGTTTTCGGCGGCGCGCTAACGGTCGCGCGCGAAGCACTCTCTGAAACTCCAAAACAACTCAAGGTGCTGGCTCGCGCCGGTGTCGTGGATGCTGGCGCACAGGGGTTCGTGTATTTCCTTGAGGGGATCAACCATTTCGCCGAAGGGCGATTGGCGGGCACGGTGATCGAAGAGGGCGACCACGCCGCACCTCTCGAACGCGCTTCCGTCGTCGAGAATCCAGAGGAGATCACCTACCGCTACTGCACCGAGTGTCTGGTCGAGGGGCGAGGCCTCGATTTGGCGACCGTTCGCGCTGCGATCGGACGATTTGGCGACTCACTGGTCGTCGCCGGTTCGCCGCACCGGCTGAGAGTCCATGTTCACTCCGATGATCCTGATGCGGTCTTCGGCGCGGTTGCCGAGTTCGGAGAGATTGTCAGCACCAAGGCCGATGACATGCGGATCCAGCACGTCGAACAATTCGGTCGTGAGAGGGTGGCGGTGGTGACGGACACTGCAGCAGATCTGCCGGAACGGGACCAGCAGCACCTCCGCATCCACGTTGTGCCGTTGCGCGTGCTTCTAGGATCGGCTGCGTATCTCGACAAACAGACTCTCAACCCGGATGAGGTCTACGAGCGGTTGCGACGTGGCGAGCAGACGGTAGGGACGTCCCAGCCACCCCCGGGCGATTACGCCGCTCTATACAAGTATCTGTTTGAGCACTACACGTCGATCGTCGTGGTGTCGTTGTCGGCGGCTCTTAGCGGAACGATGAATGCCGCTCGTAAGGGGAGTGAGCTCGTGGGCGACGGTCGCGTCACGGTTGTCGATACCGGCACCGCGTCAGTCGCTCAAGGGTTGATCGTTCAGGCGGCCGCTGAGTGCGCGCTGGATGGTGGCTCGGTTGAAGATGTGGTGGCAGCCGCCGAAGACGCCCGCGATCGTGTTCGAATGTGGGTCGGGTTCCCGACGCTGGAGTTTCTTGCGCGTGGCGGGCGGGTTGGGGGCTGGAAGATCCGCGTCGCCGAGAGACTCGGGCTCGTACCGGTGATTACGGTTCCGATCGAACGGGGCGCACCGAAGGTGATCGGTGTCGCGCGCCGAGGGCGTATCCACTTGAACATCCTCGATCGAGCCCGCAAGACGCTAAAACGTGAGTCCCCGCGACCCGATCGGATCTGGATCGCCCACGCAGGCGCTCCAGGGGTCGCTGATGCCTACCGGTCAGAGCTCATGGAACTAGCGCCGGAGAGCGAGTTCGATATCGTCGAGGTGGGACCCGTCCTGGGTGTCCACGCGGGTCCTGGCGCGGTAGCGGTCGGGTATCTGCGAGCGCCTTCGTGACGGGAACCAACGACGCAGACACCATCCGGGTCGTCGTGTACACGACCGATCCATGCTCGTTCTGTGTTCGCGCCAAGCTGTGGTTGGAAGCGCGCGGAATCCTGTACCAGGAGGAGCATCTTCTGCGTACCCCGGAAGGAAGAGCGTGTCTAGCCGAGGTGGCACCCGACGCCCGCACCTTTCCCCAGATCGTGATCGACGGTGAGCTCATCGGCGGGTACCGCGAGCTGGTGGCTTATGATCGGGATGGAAAACTGGAGGGCCTCAAGTCATGAGCGAGCGGTGGAGACGAGCTCAGGATGGATTGCACGAGCGCGGTTGGGACGGTTTGCTCGCTACCCCCGGCGTCAACTTTACCTACCTGACCGGGGTGTCGTTGTGGCGGACCGAGCGACTGACGTGTCTCGGCGTGCCACGCGATGGTGAACCTTGGATCGTGTGCCCAGCGTTCGAGCGAGATCATTTGGCCTCGCAGATCGAGTGGGCGAATGTGATCGGTTGGGAGGAAACGGAACCCCCGTTCGCGGTCGCCGCGACACAGATCGAGAGCGGTGGCGGTGGAGCCTGGGCAGTCGAGCCATCGACCGCGTACCACGACGCGGAGCGATTGGCCGCTGCCACGTCGGCGCGGTTCTTTGATGGCGCATCGTTGTTTGAGCGGTTACGCCGCGCGAAAGATGGGGGAGAGGTGGCGCTGCTCGAACGTGCGATCGAGGTCGCCTGGGCCGTGTTTAGCGAGGTCGTAGGGACGCTCGAAGTCGGGCTTGCCGAACGCGTCGTGGGCGACCGGTTTATCGAGACTTTTCGGCAACATCATGCTGAGGGGTGGGCGCTGGTGCAGTTCGGGCCTGGCTCCTCCGTTCCACACGGGGAGCCGAGCGAACGCGTGCTCACAGCGGGTCAATCGGTACTCATCGATTGGGGCGGCTGGCTAGATGGTTTTACCGCCGACCTGACGCGCTCCTTCTGGTGGGACGATGGGGTCGTGTCGATCGCTGATGCGCCGGCGGAGTATCGAGCTATCCACGAACTCGTCCGTTTGGCCCAGGCAGCCGGGTTGGCAGCGCTCGGCCCGGGTGCGATCGCCGGGGACGTCGATGCGGCCGCGCGGTCGGTAATCCGTGGGGCGGGCCACGGAGAGCACTTCACGCATCGCCTCGGTCACGGTCTCGGTCGCGAGATTCACGAGCCTCCCTACTTGGTAGCCGATAGCGAGGCCGTCGTTGCCCCGGGCGATGTGGTGACGGTCGAACCGGGTGTCTACTTGCCCGAGCGGTTTGGTGTGCGGTGGGAGGACGACGTGCTCGTCACCGAAAGTGGAATCGATGTTATGTCTCTGCGCGGTGAGTGCTATGCCGGCGTCGAGGTGCGCGACGCGTCTGCGAGCTAAGGGACGGGGATCCGCTTCTCCTGGGGCTCACTAAAAGCGGGGTCGCCGCAGACCCACTCGTAGAACGCGATCGGCTCCCCGGCCGGCACCAAGGCGCCGACGAAGAAACTGGCGTCATCGGTGTCCGGGTTGGTGTTGCCCGGTGAGCGTCCGTAAGAGAAGTCACCCGCCTGCTCATCGAAGGTCGTCAATCCAGGTTCTGAGATCGATGGCGTCATGAGGCTGGCGGTCGAGCCGTCCATGTGACCCATGCCAAACGTATGACCCAGCTCATGGCCAAAAACCGCAACACGCACGGTGGAGCTGCTTATGCCTTCGAACCGCAGCCAGATCGCGCCACTCGTGATGGCCCGGTTGCCGGTCCAGAACGTCCGCGCCAGGCCCACCGTGCTCGGGCTGGGGTAGCGACCCGGATCCTCGTCGAACTGGATGATCAACCAGCCGGTTGCGCCCTCGGCTGGTGGTGATGTGCCGGTCGTTATCGAGGCCGCAGAAACCTCGCCGTCTGACCAATCCGTGATAAAGCCCGCGACCGAGTTCTCGATCTCGCTAATCCAGGCGGGCGGCACTGGGCCGCCACCCGGGAAATTGTGGGCGCGCGTATCGATGTAGACAGATGGGTTTGACATCCAGCGGATCGTCCGTGGTTCGAATTCCCGCGCCATATCGTTGAACGCCGTCATGTTGAACGACGATGGAATGACCTCCCAGAAGGTGTGGCTGCTGCGCGCAAAGGTCTCCCGGTTATGGATCGAAGAATCGGTGAAGTCGAGCGCTTGCAGCGAGGTTGACGGGGTGCCGGCGATCACAAAGTGACCGCTTCCATCCGTCACCGCGGACCCACCTGCGAAATCAACCGTCAAGTTGGCCATCGGCGCGCCGGTGAACTGGTGCACCACATCTCCCTCGAGCGCCACTGATGGCGGTGGTGGCGGTGGTGGCGGCGGCGGTGGTGGCGGCGGCGGCGGCGGTGGCGGTGGCGGCGGTGGCGCGCCCACAACCTCCAGGTTGGCGGTTACTGACTGCGCACCGCCGTTAGACGACACCTGTACCTGCGTTTGGTAGCTGCCGGCCGCAAGTCCGCTGCGGGAAGCGTTCAGGGCTACGACCGTGGATGCATTCGAGCCCAGTGAGCCCGACGAATTGGCGGCGGTCAGCCATGAGGCGCCGGATTGGAGCGTCCAGTTGAGGCTGCTGCCACCGCTGTTCGTCAGCGTGATCGATTCGGAAGTCGACGTCGAGCCGAAATCGACCGTCGACGGCGAGACGCTGAGATTGGCAGGCGAGTCGACCTCGACCGACAGCGTAGCGGTCGCCGCACCACCGTCAGACGAAAGAGCGAGCGTGGCTTGGTGCGTTCCGGGCGTCAGCCCCGAGCGATTGGGCGTCGCCAGAATCGTTATTGCGCCGCCGCCGCTCAATGTTCCGGAGGATGGGGTAACCGTCACCCAGCTCGGTTTGGATATCGACCACGAGAACGAGCCGGTCCCGGAGTTGGAGACTTGGAACAGTCCTGAGTTTTGGGTCGGGCCGAGCATTACCAGCGACGGGGAGATGGCCGCGACTCCCTGTCCTGGATTCTCGACGACGACCGAGATCGAGAAGACGACTTCGCCAAAGCTGACTTGGAGCTGTCCGGTGTGCGTCCCAACTGGGAGATCGGAACGATCGACAGTGACGGTTACCATCGTTTCGCCTGGCGACAGCGTCCCGGTTGCCGGGGTCGCTGATAACCAAGGGCTCGCAATATTGATCTGCCAGGAGACCGTGGCGGTCGTACCGTTCTGGAGCATGACCGGGAGGCTGCCGGTCTGCGGCGAGAAATTGAGCGAGGTGACCGAGATCGAGATCTGCCCCTGCGGTGGATCAGGATCGCCCGGCCCGGACGGGGACGAGCTCTTCGAGCACGACAGAACCACGCAAACCCCCACCGCCAGCACCCAGCTGGGACGAGGGTTGACCACTAACCTGGGAATCTTCAACGCGCCACCAATCATAGTCGACATCAACAGCCGCACCCTCTATGCCAGTCTACGACTTACGCCGCTTCGGCCGAGGCGTTCCCCGGAGCAACGGTAGCCGACTGCCGACTGTAGGCAAACCGCTTCCACTGGGGCGGAGAATCCCCACCACACGTTCCCATGCCCCAGAGTGTGGTTTGCGAGCCGATGTCGGTAACCTGCCAAGCACCGTCTGGGGGTCGCAACCCGCCCGGATGGCCGGTAAACGGACCGAAGGCGAACTTCCTCGGCACGCATGAGTGGTCATGAGAACAGGGCGATGACCGGGATACGGGGTGCGATTCAGGTCGGAGAGGACACGATCGACGGGATCGAATCGGCGACCGTCGAGCTGCTGCGCACGATGGTCGAGCGAAATGACGTCGATCCGAGCTCGGCGATCGCGATCTGGATCACCCAAACACCGGACCTGACCGCCGCCCATGCAGCTGCCGGAGCGCGTCGCCTGGGGTGGCTCGACGTGCCGCTGCTGGGTGCGCAGGAGATCGTGATCGAAGGCGATCTGCCTCGAATCGTCCGCGTGCTCATGTTGGTCCCGACGAACGCCAGCGAACCCAAAGCGAAACACTGCTATTTGGGTGCCGCGGCCGCGCTGCGGCGTGACCTGATCGAGACGGGAAAGTCACGATGATTGTGATACTGAAACCGGGTGTTTCGATCGAGACGATGGGTGAGCTGGTCGATTTCATCCAAGACCGGGGCTTGACGATCGGACGGATTGTGCGCGGCGATGGGCGCACCGTAATCGGTCTACTGGGCGAAGAGCAGCGCATCCCGATCGATCGACTGCGCGCCTTCGAGGGCGTCGAGGACGTCGTGCCGGTGGAGCGGCCCTTCAAGCTCGTCGGTCGCGAGCTGCAACCGGAGGATACAGTGGTTCAAGGTCGTGGGTTCGCCATCGGCGATGGCGGTTTTACGGTCATGGCTGGGCCGTGCGCGGTGGAGTCGGAGTCGCAGATCCTGGAGTGCGCGCATTTTCTGAAGGCTCAGGGCGCGAACGTCCTGCGCGGCGGCGCCTACAAGCCTCGAACGTCGCCCTACGCGTTTCAGGGGATGGAGGTCGAAGGGTTGGAGCTGTTGGCCCGTGCGCGCGAGGAGACGGGACTCGCGATCATCACCGAGGTGGTCAGCGCCGAGGATGTCGAAAAGGTGGGTGAGTTCGCGGACATCCTTCAGGTCGGCTCACGCAACATGCAGAACTCTCGTCTTCTTCGCCGGGTCGGGAAGAGCGATCGACCGGTGTTCCTGAAGCGCGGGCAGAGCGCGACGTTGGAGGAATTTCTGCTCGCCGCCGAGTACATCGTGGCCGAGGGGAATGCCAACGTCATGTTGTGCGAGCGCGGAATCCGGACGTTTGAGCACTACACGCGGAACACCCTCGACATCGCTGCGGTGCCGCTGCTCAAGCAGTTGTCCCATCTACCCGTTGTCGTCGATCCGAGCCACGCCACCGGTCGCCGTGATTTGGTGGCACCGTTGGCGGTCGCCGCGTTGGCGGCTGGTGCCGATGGAGTCATGGTCGAGGTTCACCCCGATCCGGAGAATGCGCTTTCGGATGGCCCGCAGAGTCTCACGTTCGAGCAGTTCACAGAGATGATGGGCGATTTGGTACGGGTCCGGGAAGCGTTGAGACCGCACCTGGTCGAGGTATGAGTCGGGTGGAGCTGGGACCGGTCACACGCGTCCGGTCGCGGGTTCGGGTGCCTGGTGACAAGTCGATCAGCCATCGCGCTTTGGTATTGAACGCGATCGCGGAAGGTACGGCGACGGTACACGGGTTGGCTCCGGGAGCCGACGTCGGAGCGACCCTCGATGCGCTCGAAGCGCTGGGGGTACAAATCGAGCGTTTGGGTGACGGCACCGTCCGGGTCACCGGAGGCGCCGACTGGCGCGCAGAACGATCGATCGATTGTGGCAACTCTGGAACCACCGCCCGGTTGTTGCTGGGGTTGTTAGCTCCGCGGGCGTCCGCGCCGATCACGTTGATCGGGGATCGATCGCTCTCGCGACGACCGATGCGGCGTATGATCGAGCCGCTACGTCGGATGAGCGCCGAGATCGATTCCGGCGACACGTTGCCGATAACGATCACAGGTCGACCACTGACCGGTGTCGAACATCAACTCGATGTCGCCAGCGCCCAACTCAAGACCGCGCTGCTGTTGGCCGGCTTGGCAGCCGATGGGTCGACTACGGTGATCGAGCCCGCTGTTAGCCGTGACCATACCGAGCGGTTGTTGGCTGCGATGGGCGCGCGCATCGAGACCCGTGAAAGGGAAGCCAGCGTACGGGTCGGGAAGCTCAACGCATTGGATATCGACGTGCCGGGAGACCTCTCGTCCGCGGCTCCGTTCCTGGCATTGGCTGCGGCGCGCGAGGGTAGCGAGATCGTCATCGAAGGGGTCGGGCTCAACCCGACTCGCACTGGGTTTCTGGATCTTCTTCGGGCGTTCGGTGCAAACGTTGAGACGACGGTTACAGTCAGCGAGCCCGAGCCCTATGGCGAGGTGAGGGTGACGGGTGCGGAGCTTTCGGGGATCGATGTGGGGCCTGAAATCGTTCCGAGGACGATCGACGAGTTGCCATTGGCCGCGGTGCTTGCCACACAAGCCGAGGGTCTGACGCGCTTGCGTGGGGCCAGCGAACTGAGGGTTAAAGAGAGCGATCGAATCGAGGCCATCGGCGACGGGTTGGCGCGCATGGGTGCCGACATCGAGATCGCAGCCGACGGCTTCGATATCCGTGGTCCAACAGCGCTCGAGGGGACGCGATTAGACGCCATGGGTGATCATCGGATCGGGATGGCTTTGGCGATCGGGGCCGCGCTGGCGAGTGGCGGCAGTACGCTCGATGGTGCCGAGTGGATCGATGTCTCCTACCCGTCCTTTCTGGCCGACTTTGCATCATGCGCAGGGGTGTCAGCTCGTGTCTGATGCCGAGTCCAGCTACCGTTTGGCGATCGTCGGCTGGCCGGTGGCGAACAGCTTGAGTCCGGAGTTGTGGGAGACGATGGGCGAGAGGCGCGGTCTGGAGATCGAATACGAAAGATGGCCTATAGAGCCTGAAGACAAAGAGGCTTGGGAGGCGATCTGGGACTCTGACCTCGATGCGTTCAACGTGACTGCGCCGTACAAGGAAGCAGCGGCGGGGCGTTGTGAACGATTGTCTTCGGCAGCCGAACGAATCCCGTCTGTGAACACCGTGATCCGCAAGTCCGGCGGCTGGCGGGGCGAGACGACCGACGGCTACGGGTTCCTGCGCAGCCTGGAGGAGGCGGACGTTCCAGTGGCCGGTCAACGGA
>JBDHED010000029.1:0-14791 GCA_039591175.1 Gemmatimonadota bacterium
CTTGGGAGCTGAACCATGAACGGGCTCGAACATCGATGTGCGTCCTGGGTGGATGTTGCCCGACGCGGCGATACCCATCCCGCCCTGCAGCATCGCGCCCAGGTCGGTGATGATGTCGCCGAACAGGTTCGTCGTGACGATGACGTCGAACCACTCGGGGTTCTTCACCATCCACATGCAGCAGGCATCGACGTACGCGTGGTCGGTCTCGATCTCGGGAAAATCGCGGGCTACGTACTCGTATGTTCGGGTCCACAAATCGTGAGGTCGAATCGCATTCGCCTTGTCGACGAGCGTGACACGCGGAGGGCGGTCGGAGAGCCCCGCTGCCTGGCGCTCTTTCCCCCTTTTTCGCGCCAGCTCGAAGGCATACCGGCACGCCCGCTCACACCCCTTCCACGTGTAGAGACCGTTGACGAGCGCGACTTCGTCGGGTGTGTTCTTCTTGAGATGGCCGCCGATCTGCGAGTAGAGCCCTTCGGTATTCTCCCGCACGACCACGAACTCGATGTCATTAGGCCCCTTGTCCTTAAGTGGACACAGATGTGCGGAGTACAGCTTGATCGGTCGCAGGTTCACGTACAGATCAAGGCCGAAGCGCAAACCGAGGATCACCGAGCGTTCGACCAGTCCCGGCTCGACGCCAGGGTGACCGATCGCACCGAGGAGCACCGCATCGAGCCCGCGCCACTCCTCGATCACGGAGTCGGGCACGAGCTCCCCTGTCTTCAGGTAGTGCTCGCTGCTGTACTCGTACTCGACGAGCTCGGCCTGGAACCCCTCGAGCTCGGCTGACGCGACGAGGACTTTTACGCCTTCCGCCGCCACCTCGGGGCCGATCCCGTCGCCAGGAATCACGCCAATTCTGTATGTAATCATCGCACCATCTCGCACACCCCTACGCTACGGGGTGCCCGTCGTTTTCTGCCCAACTTATTGCAGGACGAGAGATTGAGAGTTGGTGGAGCTGATCGGAATCGAACCGACGACCTCCTGAGTGCGATTCAGGCGCTCTCCCAGCTGAGCTACAGCCCCAACTTGGCTCGAATATACCCGTCGACTGTTACGCCGTCGACGCAAACCGGCACACTAGCCGGTCAGTAAACCCTCACCAACTTCGGTCCACTGCTTCAGGTAATACTCCATCGTCTCCCGAAGGGTGTCCCGCAAATTGTACTCCGGTTCCCAGCCTAGCGAGCGGATCTTAGCGATGTCGGGGACTAATCGATCCGAGTCCTCGTAGCCTTCGCCGTAGAACTCTTCGCCGTCCACGTCGACGATCTCGCTCCTCGGAGGCTCGCCGGTAAGCTCCTCGTACAGTTCCAACATCAAGCTCGCCAGATCGCGGATCGTGATGTTGTTATCTGGGTTACCGACGTTGTAGATCTGGTTGCGGGTTGCGTCGAGGTTATCGATAACCGCCTGAAACGCGCGGTTGGCGTCCCAAATGTGCAAGAACGATCGATGCGCGTCGCCACCGTCAACCAGCTGCATGCGCCCACCGGTCAGGAGAGCCGACATGAAATGGGCGAAGACCCTTGGCCCACCTTGGCTATTGGCGGGCACTAGGTAGTCGATCCGGCTACCACAGAAGTTGAACGGACGGATGATCGTGTAGTCGATGTTGCCGGCGGCTCCGTGTCCATGGATGACCCTCTCCAGCAACACCTTCGATGTCGCGTAGATCCAGCGCTGTTTCTCCACCGGCCCAAAGAGGCTGTCGGACTCGTCCTCGTAGTAGCGCTCACCCTCGGTGAGCTTCCCGTACACCTCGGCAGAGGAGTACTGCACGAGCCTGACACCCGGATTACCGAGGCACATCCGAAGGACCTTCATGTTCTGATAGAAATTGAGGTCGAAAACCTCAAGCGGCGTTGTGTTGTACAGACTCGGGTTGGCGTACGCGACGAGGTCTACGACCAGGTCCGCGTCGCCGATAAGCCCCCGCACGGGCTCATCATCTTGGCGCACGTCCATTTCACGAAAAGTGAAGTTCTCACCCTCGATTCCGGCCAGTTTCTCGCGCGTGATATCGACACCAACGACGTCGTGCTCACCTCTTGAAATCAGGTGCTCAACCATGTGGGAGCCGATGAATCCCCCGGCTCCTAGAATCAGAATCTTCAATTGATAGCTCCCTTCCCGGCCTGCGTTATAGTCGAATTTGCCCAGCGGGCACCCACAATCTGCACCCTCGCCCGATCTTCAGGTAGACCTCTAGTAGGTGTCAATGGTGGTAGGGCTCACCGCGCATGATCGTCCAAGCGCGGTAGAGCTGCTCTACAAGCACGACCTGTGCCAACTCGTGAGCGAGAGTTTGCGGCCCCAGCGCGATTCTTCGGTCGGCGGCCGCGATCACCGCCGGCGACAGCCCATCGGCCCCGCCAACCGCAAAAACCGCACGCCCGATGCCTTCCGCGCGCCACTCGTCGAGCAGATTCGCCCAACCCTCGGAGGCAAGCGACTCCGCCTGCGGTGCAAGCACTACCAACCGGTCGCGCGGTCCGATCGCGGCGGTTTTGAGAAGCCGCTGACCCTCCTCATCTAGCGCCTCCGCGCCGGCTCTCTTTGAAGGCTTGACGTGCTTCCGCTCGACTCGACAGTAGCGCTCGATTCGAGCCACGTACTCGGCCACGCCAGATCGCGCCCAATCGCTCCGGAGTTTGTCGACGGCGATGATTTCGATTTCCACGTACTCTTAGCCGACCGGGGATTCGATCTCTCGCACCAGGACCGTATCGCGCTGTTGGGCTGGATCAGTCTCGGGGTAGGTGAGCGTGTGATGCAGGCCACGACTCTCGTGACGCCGGCGCGCCGATTCAACGATCAACTGGGCCACCTGGAACAAGTTCACCGCCTCTCCCATCTCCGGGACCGCAGAGAAGCTCGGTACACGACGCCCCAGTTCCTCTAGCTGGCGCGCGGCTTGTGCCAACCCGTCGTTATCCCTGACGATACCAGCCCCATCCCACAGGATTTTGCCAATCTCGGTACACAACTCGACTGCCGAGTTTTCTACCGGTGGCGTCGATGCCATGATCGGTGGCTCTTCCACACCCACGTCACGCTCGGCTAGAAGATCCTGGGTTACCTCGGCTGCCCGCTTTGCAAACACGACCGCTTCCAAGAGAGAGTTCGATGCCAACCGGTTGGCGCCGTGCACCCCAGTGCACGCTACCTCACCAACGGCGAGAAGAGCATGGATTCCGGTACGCCCCCAGAGATCGGTTTGAATCCCTCCACACAAGTAATGCGCGGCTGGAACGACCGGGAGCATCTCATCCGGCGGGTCGAATCCTCGCTCCCGACAGGTCGCGAGGATGTTCGGGAATCGCTCCTCGAACCCTTCGCGCGAGATCGAGCTGCAATCCAGCCAAACGTGGCTCGCCCCAGTGTTGCGCATCTCGGCGTCAATGGCCCGTGCCACCTCGTCTCTGGGCGCAAGCTCCGCCGTCCCGTGGTTTTGCATAAACGGCTGACCGTCGAGGTTGCGCAAGATCGCCCCCTCACCCCGAACAGTTTCACTGATCAGAAACGGTTTCCCTTCAACGGGATACAACCCTGTGGGGTGAAACTGAATGAACTCCATGTTGGCGACGGCCGCGCCGGCTCGATACGCCATCGCAATGCCGTCGCCGGTGGCGATCGATGGGTTGGTCGTAAACCGGTAGGCCTGGCCGCACCCACCGGTGGCGACATACGTCACGCGGGCGCGGACTACCACCAACTCCCCCCCGTGACGATCGACAACCACCGCGCCAGCGCACCGCGGCCCACGGTCCGACTCCACGACCCATAGGTCGAGCGCGAAATAGTGCTCGTGAATCCGTACACCTGCACGATCGGCGGCGTCGAGAAGCCCGGCCTCTATCGCCCGGCCGGTGAGATCGTCGGCACGCACTATCCGTCGCGCCGAGTGGCCACCTTCCCGAGCCAGCGAAAGCTCTTCTGAATCGTCCGTCGAGTAGCTGAAGCGAACTCCGTAGTCTATGAGCTCGCGCACCCTCGCGGGACCTTCCTCGACCAGCAGACGCACCGCTTCCACGTCGCACAAGCCGTCACCAGCTCGCAGTGTATCAGCGATGTGCGCATCAAAGGAGTCGGCTGGATCCATGACCGCAGCGATGCCCCCCTGCGCGTAGTTTGTGTTGGCCTCGGAGTCCTCCTTCTTCGTGATCACCGTTACGGTGCCGTTTGCCGCGGCTTTAATCGCATACGAAAGACCGGCGATACCGCTGCCGAGAACCAACACGTCGGTCTCCACAACTCGGTCCGTCGCCCGAGCGCTCATCGAAGCCTCGAAACCAACACGTCTGTGACGAGTCCCGTTAGTAATTCGGGATGCAAGGGCTTCAACCGCCGACGGAGAACGCCGACCGGTCGGTCTTCAAACCACTCGGCCTTACACTTGATAGCGTCCTTCTCTGTCACTACGAAAGGAACGTCGGGGTGCTTGGCCAGGAGTGCCGCTACTTCGCTCTGAGAGAAGCGATGGTGGTCAGGGAAAGCGACCACATTTGTCGGTGACCAGCCGGCTTGTTCGGCGAATCGGGCGACCGAGACCGGATCGGCTACGCCAGCGATGACGATTACCCTCCGATCGTCGACGTCAAACCGGGCCTCGTTCCCGGTCAACCACCCGGCCAAGTCAACGGTACCAGCATCCGACCACTGGACCACTGTTCCGGGCACGTGGTCCCACCACGAGGCGAGCGCCCGGCCGATCGACCCCGGCGGCCAGGTGCGTGATCGAGGATCGACGCCGCTGACGACCCAGGCCCCGCGACGTGGTCGCCACGATGGTCGTTGACGAAGTGGCCCCGAGGGCAAGCACTTGGCCGGCGCCATCAGATCTCGGGCAGTAAACGCGACCAGGTCCAGCTGGCGAGCGACCTTCCGATGTTGCAGCCCATCGTCGAGCAGGAACAGGTCGACGTCAGTGACAGCCAACACCGCCCTAGCGGCAGCCGAGCGATCGGCGCCCACGCCAACCCACGCACCGGCTCTCGCCAGTAGCGCCGGTTCATCTCCGACCGCGGCGACGTCCACCGATGTCGCCTCGGGCGTTATTACCGCGATAGCGCTAGCGCTGCGTCGGTACCCACGCGAAAGCACCGCCACCTGGGTTTCGCTCGCTAGCCCCTCGGTGATCAACCATTGGACCAGCGATGTCTTTCCGCCACCGCCAATGGTGACATTCCCAACGCTTATCGTAGGGGCACCCAGACTGACCGCGCTCGCGTCACGCCTTAGGCGACGATCGGCGACCATCGCCCATCCCGAAGCGATCGGAGCTGCCAGTCCGCGAAACGCAGCGCTCAACGCACCACCGTTGCCATAGACGGTCCGACGTGCCCAGCCATATGCGGCTGCCCGCTCGACGACCGTTGACCCGCCCATCGCGCGCGAGTCCGATCGCTCTGCTCTAGGGATCATCCCGAAAGGGTCGCTCGGCGGCGCCGCTCCACTCGGCGTGGCTGCTCGGTGAGTTCGCTCTCCAGCTGCGTGTGGAGGGTGCACAGCCGTTTTCCCAACTCCTGACTCGCGCTCGCGATCAGTCGCTCGTCGGCACCCTTCGCGACCCAAACCGCGGATCCATAGCGGATCTTCACCCGAGCCCCCGGCCACGGGATTTCAAACCGATCCCACGACTCCACTCGCCTGCAGGGCCGAGCAGCGGCTGCGACTGGCACCAGGGCGTGGCCGGTTCTGCGTGCAAGCGCCACCGCACCGGGCAACACACTATTAATGTCGGTATGGGCATCGGGGGTAATCGCCAAGTCCCCTCCGGCGGCCGCGTGACGCATCATCGCGCGAAACCCAGCCACCGGCGCCCGGCGCCGGGAGCCGCGAATCGGGACATACCCGAGCGGGCCGACGATTTTGGCTGCCATAACGCCATCGGGGTGACTGGATACGAGCACCCCGACGTCTTTGTCGGCGTGGAGAGCTGCCAGTTCCAGCATCCGCCCATGCCAGAAGCAGAAGATGACGCCGCATTGCTCATCTCGTACCGCCTGTAGGTGCTCGAGACCCGTCACGTCTGCGCGCCATGTGTTGGACAGCGCCTTCACGAAGCGAGCCACGAGCCAACCACTATTGCTGGCGAGAAATCGAAGACGAGGACGGCTCACTGGATCCTCCCGAGCATCCAAGTGGCGAGGATTACTGCGGCAAGTACTACCACCATCCACCGCGTTCTCACTCGCCTAGGTCGGTGTGGCGAGACGGCCTGGCGCTCCTTCCAGGCCTTGATCAGGACCATCCTAAACTGTTACTCCCCGCTCGCTCTCACTTATGAACGTGATAAAGCGGACAATCTCCGGGTACGGATGAAGCTCGTCCTTGGCCCGAGCGAGCGCCTGCGTGATGTTGAGCTTGGAGTTAAAGAAGAGTCGGTAGGCCCGCTTGAGCTCGCTCTTGACGTTCTCCGGGAAACCCCTTCGGTCGAGACCGACCGAGTTGAGCCCAAATAAAGCTGCTGGGTCACCGGCCGCCTTAACGTATGGTGGTACATCCTTCTGGATGCGAGAGCAGCCACCGACAAACGCATGTGCGCCTATACGCACGAACTGATGAACCGGGGTCATCCCACCGATAATGGCGTTTTCGTCGATGCTGACGTGCCCAGCGAGGTTTACCGCATTTGACAGGATGACCCCGTCACCCACGAGGCAATCGTGCGCCACATGGACGTACGCCATGAGCAAGCAGGCATCACCGATGCTCGTGTACCCTTGCGCGAGCGTGCCGCGATTTACGGTCACGTACTCGCGAATCACCGTTCGGTCGCCGATCACGCAAGTGGTTGGCTCACCCTGGTACTTGAGATCCTGGGGATCGCTTCCGATCACCGCCCCATAGTGGATCTTGCACCGCTCCCCGATCGTAGTGTCACGCTCGATGACTGCATGTGCGGCTATCCGGGTGCCAGCTCCGATCGTGACACCAGGACCGATGATCGCATAAGGACCGACGGAAGCATCGGCTCCAATCTGCGTGCTTTCGTCGACGATCGCAGTCGCGTGGATAGTCTCCGTTATCGACTTCATTTCTCGACCAGTGTTGCCATTAGATCCGCTTCGGCCACCACGGTGCCGTCGACGCGGGCCACACCACGCATCTTGCAATGCGCGCCTCGCCGTCGCACCATCTCGAGTTCGCAGATCAACTGATCCCCGGGCCGAACCGGATGTCTGAACCTGACGTTGTCCAAGCCGGTGAAGTAGACGACTTTTTCCTCGCCTGCATCTACCGAACTCATCAGAAGCAGACCGCCAACCTGGCCCATGGCCTCGACAATCAGCACCCCCGGCATCACCGGATGACCCGGAAAATGACCTTGAAAGAAGGGCTCACTTATCGTCACGTTCTTGATCCCGACGACGCGTTTCCCGTCATCCATCTCGATAACTCGATCGACGAGCAAGAACGGATATCGATGCGGGATCGTGTCCAGGATCTGTGACACGTCGAGCACGGTTTTCGCGGGCTTATCCTCCGAGACCGCGACTTTTGACTGCCTGCCGACGTGCGGGCTCAAACTGTTGCCATTCTCGCCGGCCATTCGTCGCTTCAGGATCTGAACCAGGGCCAGGTGGGTTCGGTGGCCGGACCGATGAGCGATAATGTGGGCCTGAATGTCCACGTTTAGAACTTTCAAATCGCCAAGCAAATCCAGAATCTTGTGGCGGACCAGCTCTGTTGGGAATCGGAGTCGTTCCTCGCTCAGGATCTCGTCGTCACCGATCACGATCGCATTGCGGAGATTGCCGCCTCGGATTAGCCCGGCTTCCCTTAGCTGTTCGATCTCGCCCAAGAACCCGAACGTTCGAGCGGGTGCGATCTCCTTTTCAAACGTGTCCGGCGTGATCTCAAACGACTCGAACTGATGTTGGACTAGCGGGTGATCAAAGTCGATCGAGAATGACACCTGCAACCGATCGGAGGGCAGCAGAGTAATCTCAACACCGCCGTCCTCATAAAAGATCGGTTCCTCGACGCGATAACGTCTGCGCTCGGCGTCGAGCTCCGTGAGCCCCGCCTCTTGCAGCGCCTTCCAAAATGGAAGGCTTGATCCGTCTCCTACGGGTGGCTCACTGGAATCGAGCTCGATCCGCAGATTGTCGATACCTCGTACCGCAAGCGCAGCGAGAACGTGCTCGATCGTATGGACCTTGCTACCGTCGATCCCAATCGACGTCCCTCTTTCCACACCAATTACGTGATCAGGTTCCACGACGATCTCTGGATGCCCTTCCAGATCGACGCGAACAAACCGGATACCGGTGTTCGCTTCCGCGGGAAGAAACGTCATGTGACACTGATTCCCGGTGTGGAGTCCGACTCCGCTATAGGTCACGGGACGCGCAATGGTGAGTTGCCGCTCGTTACTCGTCATATCGTTTTCGTGAGTTTGCCGGAGGTCCTCTAAGATTTGGATCTCACCTTGCGCTCCAATGCCTTGACACGCTGGAACAGCTCGGGGAGTCGGGAGAAAAACGCATGCGCGCGCATTTGTTCTCGATGGGATCGCGCCGGGTAGCCTGAGTACTCGGCGTCTGCTGGGATGTCGCCAATCACCCCGCCCTGAGCGCCAACCTTGGCGCGGGCACCGATCTTCACGTGGCCTACGATCCCCACCTGGCCAGCTAACATAGCGCTCTCCCCTACCTCCGTGCTCCCCGCGATACCGACTTGAGCAACTATGATAGCATTTTTACCTATTTGGACATTATGAGCAATGTGAACCAGGTTGTCAATCTTGACCCCCGACTCGATGATCGTCTCTCCAGCCGACCCGCGATCGATGGTGACGTTGGCACCGATTTCGACATCATCACCGATCGACAAACCTCCCCGCTGAGGGACCTTGTAGTGCTGTCCGAGCTTGTCCGTCGCGTAGCCGAAACCGTCGGAGCCCAGCACGGCCCCGCTCTGCACGATGCAGTCCTTTCCGAGGCGCGTACCGCGATGCACCGTCACCCGGGAGAACAGTTGACTGTTATCCCCGATCTCGGTTCGTCCTTCGATGACGCACAACGGACCGATCACAACTCTCGATCCCACTACGACGCCCGGGCCGATGATGCAACCGGCGCCAACCGAGACATCGTCCGGAAGTGTTGTCGATGAATCCACGATCGCCGATTCGTGAACACCAAACTCGATCTCAGGCGGGGGCAGCAACAGATCGACCGCGCGCGCGAACGACAGATAGGGGTTGTCGCTTCGCAGCACATTCTGGCCGTTGGCTTGATAGTCCTCGTCGACGACCAGCGCCCCGGCAGACGATGCGAGGGCCGCCTCCATGTACTTGGGGGTTGCAAGGAAGGAGAGGTCCTCTGGGCCCGCCCCCTCTAGCGGGGCGACACCGCTGACCTCGACCTGAGGGTCACCGTCCAATCGGGCGTTGATCGCCCTCGCCAGCTCACCTAGCGAGTACGATGGCATGCGGCCTCCAGGTCAACCGATGGAGTTTCGTCAGTTCGAAGACGGCGCAACAGGCTCCGAAGCCCGGAGCTTCTGAATGATCTCCTCGGTGATGTTGAGCGCTGGGTCTCCGGCTACCAGGGCGCCATCGTTCAGGTCGAATATTAACGAATACTGTCCCTCTCGCCTGGTCTGATCGATTACTCGATTTACACGCTCAATAATCGGTTGCATGAGCTCGGCTTGACGCGTTCCAGCCTCTCCTTCAGGCCCGAACTTGCTCTGGAAATACTCCTGCATCTCGCGCTCGACTGTGAGCATCTCCTCCTGACGCTCGGTCTTCTTTTCGGGCGACAGAATCACCTCTTGCCGCTTGTACTCCTCGAAGAGCTCTTGCAGCTCGGTCTGTCTCTGTGCCAGCGAGTCACGCCACTCGTTAGCGGTGCGATTGAACTCCTCATTGGCCTCCGTGTATCCGGGCGCCTGCTTGATGACCGCATCCGAATCCACATAGGCGATTTTTAGCTCACCATTCTGAGCCAGCGCGACACCCGGCAGAGCAGCCAGCAAGAGAGCCGCGACAACGATCCTTCTCGACATGATAGATCTCCTCCCCATAGGTATTGGCACCAACAGAGAATTTAGCTGGTATGCTCCAAATCTGCTGCCTGAGCGCACCGGGCTCAGGACTCAGCGCTGGAGCATCCCGAACCGGAAATGCAGCTCCCAGCCTGGATCTGGGTTCCCTAGAACATCCCGTCTATCAAACCCGTACCCGTAGTCGAGCCCCAACGGTCCAACCCCTGGCAGCTCGACTGATACACCGATACCCGCGCCACGCTTCAGGTCTGCGAACGTCATGTCACGGAACTCACGGAACACGTCACCAGCATCGTAAAACACAGAAGCATATATCGTATCCGAGATCTTGAAGAAATGCTCAGCCGTCAGGAGCAAGAACGCGTTTCCGCGATCACTGCCACAGGAGTCGCCCTCCGGCGAACCCGAATTCAACAGACCCACACAGTTCTCTCCGTAACCGCGAAGCCCCTCAGCGGGAAACTGCACACCTCCCAGGACGAACTGCTCGGTGATCGGAACGAAACCGGTGGCGTTGATCCCACCGGTCTTGAACTTGAGGTTTATCGTCGTCCGATCGTTGAAGGTCGACGCGAACCAGGAGCTCTCGAACTCGTATTTTTGGAACCCGACGTTCCCGCCCAGCGGTCCACCTGCCAAGTCGACGTTGAGCGCGTGTCGGGCACCTTGGATGGGGTGGCGGCGAGGTAGCCGGGTGTCTCGTACCAAACCGAGCGTCACGCTCGACTCCGTGCGTGGGTACTCTTCTTCTAACTCCTCGTTAGTGCCGGTTGTGTCTTCCAAGTCAACCCGCTGCCACTTGTAGCCATAGAACAGTCGCGACGCGTTGTCAAACGGCAGCGGCGTACCAAACCGGACGCTCGCACCAAGCGCATCTTGACGAAAGGCCTGGTTGGTAAATCGGCGGTCAAAACTGAAGAACGAGGTCGAAAGAGAGGTCCTGGTACCCAAGAACACCGGTTCGGTGTAGCCCAACTCGATATTCTGGTTGCGACTACCAAACTCCCACCTGATGCGACCCACTTTTGCCTGTCCAAAGAGGTTCGGCTGCTCGTAGCCGATAAAACCGGACAACCCAGTCCCCCCTCCCACCGCTGCTCCCAATGAGAGCGATCCTGTGCGGCGCTCAGTCAGCTCAAACGACAGGTCGATGTCGCCCGTCTCTTGATCTACGACACGTGTGGTCGGAATGATCCCGGGCTCGAAGAACCCAAGGCCTTCTAACGCGAGCAGGCTGTTGCGAACGTCAGAGCGGCGAAAACGTTCTCCCGGCTGGATGAAGAGTTGCCTTCGAATGACTGATTCGTGAGTGACGGTGTTGCCCTGGATCGACACGCGTTGGACGTGAGCCGGGGTGCCCTCGCGGATCTGCCAAGTGAGGTCGACCACGGCGGTATCGGGTCGCACCCTGCGAATTGGTTGCACCTGGGCGTAGATGTACCCGTCGTCGGCGTACAGGTTTAACAGGTCGGCTTGGGTCTGCTGAACCGCCTCGGTATCAAACACGCGACCTGATTCTACCTTGACAAACCCCCGGAGGTCGGCTTGAGAGAAGCGGGTATTACCCTCGATCTCGATATTCCCGGTTCGGTACCGAGTGCCTTCGTCGACAATCGCAAAGAGCCGCATCTTGCCTTCGGTTTCGTCGATCTGCAGCGAGTCCGAAACCACTCGCATATCTAGATACCCATGTTGCCCGTAGAATGATGGAAGCACTTGGCTCAGATCGGCTCGCCATTTGGCCTCATCGAACTCGCCGTCCTTCCAGAACCAGAAACCCTCCGGTTCTGTCTCTAGCTCTTTCCGCAGTTTCTTGTCGGAGAACGCTTCGTTTCCGTCAAACTCGATCGCCTTGATCGCGACCTTCCGGCCTTCGCTGACGGTGACGGAAACCGCCGTCGAATCAGCTGCTGGCGCTCTAGCTTCGATTCTCACGTCAGCGAGATAGAAACCTCTGACCTGATACAACTCCCTCACGTCTAACTCCGCCTGGTGAACGCGGCTGTCAACCAAGCGATCCCCAGGTCGAAGCTTGAGCGCCTCCTGGACATCGGTCTCACTCACCTCGTCCACACCATCAAACTCGAGCGCCGTCACAACTGGCGCTTCCTCCACTCTCAAGACGACGGTGACACCACCATCAGCTGGGCGCGTATCGATTTGGATGTCGTTGAAGAGATAGGTTTTCCAAAGAGTCCGGATCGCCTGCTGCATCACGCGCGGCGTGAGCAGCGCGTCACGTCGTAGTCCGGAGAGCGCACTGACCCGCTGGGGATCGATCGTCTGCGTTCCCTCGACGACGATTTCCGATATCCGGACCCCAACGGCTTGGGGATACAATGGCGGCGCGGCGAGCAGAATTGCGGCGACTACCAGGCTGGGGGGCAGCGCGATGCGCGCTAGCGCGCGGGCGGGGGCAGCCCGCGACGCTGTCAACCGACCTCTTCCTGAATCGACCCTGCTCCCTCCGGCTTACGGGGACTGTCGACGACGAACACCAGCTTGTCGTTCCCGTCGTCCACGTTAACGACTACCTCATCGCCCGCAGCGAAGGAGCCCTGGAGCAACTCCTCCGAGAACGGATCTTCCAAGTAACGCTGCATTGCGCGCTTCAGGGGACGGGCCCCGAACTTCTCATCGAACCCCTTCTCGGCAAGGAAGTACTTCGCTTCGTCGGACAGCACGAGAGTGAGCTCTCTCTCACCCAACCGTTCCAGGACGTCCCGGAACAGGATATCAACGATCTCGACGATGTGTTGTTCGGAGAGCGGGTGGAAGACGATGACCTCATCCAACCGGTTCAAGAACTCCGGATTGAAGGTCTTGTCGATCTCGTCCTTGACCGCTTCCTCGATCTGCATCGCGCGCGAGGACTCGGTTGGCTTATGAAAGCCAAGCGCTTTACCGCCGGTGATTCGTCGCGCACCGATGTTCGAGGTCATGATCACGACGGTGTTCTTGAAGTCGATCTTCCGTCCGTAGTTGTCCGTGATGTGTCCCTCATCCAGGATCTGAAGCAGGATGTTGAAGACATCCGGGTGGGCCTTCTCGATCTCGTCCAACAGGACCACCGAGTACGGCTTCCGGCGGACTTCCTTAGTCAGATAGCCCGAGTCCTCGTAGCCGACATACCCCGGCGGCGCCCCGAGGAGACGGCTAACCGAGAACTTCTCCATATACTCCGACATATCGATCCGAATGAGGGAGTTCGGATCCGCGAACAGGAACCGCGCCAGCGCGCGAGCCAGCTCGGTCTTTCCAACGCCCGTCGGACCTGAGAAAATGAACGATCCAATGGGTCGACGGGGATCCTTGAGCCCGGCTCGGGTTCTCCGAATCGCCTTGGAAATAGCCTCGATGGCCGGGTTCTGACCGACGATGAACTTGTGCAGCTCATCCTCCATCTGCAGCAGGCGCTCCGTCTCCTCCTCCTTGAGACGGACTACCGGGACTCCCGTCCAGCGACTCACTATGAACGCCACATCCTCCGTGCTCAGGGCCGGGCGTTCAGCATTTGAACCGCGCTCCCACTCCAACTTTTTGCGTTTGATCGTGGATTTCAGCTCGCGCTCACTATCGCGGAGCTTGGCTGCGGTCTCGTAGTCTTGAGCCTTGATCGCCTGGTCTTTGCGGACGATGATCTCCTGCACTTCTTCTTCCAGCGCTAGTAGCTCCGGTGGTGGAACCTGAGTCGCGAGGTGCACACGAGCGCATGCTTCATCGATCACATCGATCGCCTTGTCCGGCAGGAAACGGTCAGTGATGTAACGCTCGGAGAGTCGAGCTGCCGTTTCAAGAGTGTCGTCCGGGATATCGACGTTGTGGTGCTCGGAATACCGCGGACGCAAGCCTTGGAGGATTTCGACCGTTTCCTCGATCGTCGGTGGATCCACGACAACCGGCTGAAAACGGCGCTCCAGCGCTCCGTCCTTTTCGATGTATTTGCGATACTCGTTTAGCGTGGACGCGCCGACACACTGAAGTTCGCCACGGGCCAAAGCAGGCTTCAGCATGTTGGATGCATCGATCGCACCCTCTGCTGCCCCGGCTCCAACCAGCGTGTGCAGCTCATCGATAAAGAGGATCACGTTCTGTGACTGCTTGATTTCGTTGATGACCGCTTTGAGTCGCTCTTCGAACTGACCGCGGTACTTCGTGCCGGCGATCACGGCCGCCATATCAAGAGAAAGGACCCGATGATCACGAAGGCTATGCACGATCTCGCCGTTCGTTATGCGCTGCGCGAGGCCCTCCACGATGGCAGTCTTGCCCACACCCGGCTCACCGATCAGCACGGGGTTGTTCTTCTTCCGACGCGAGAGGACTTCGATAACACGCTCGATCTCCTTGTGCCGGCCGATCGTCGGATCGAGTTCGCCCTCGCGGGCCAGATCCGTAAGGTCCCGACAGAAGTGGTCTAGCGCTGGGGTCTTGGACTTTTTGTCGCTCGTCTTGGACGTCTGGCCTCCGCTCTCCATAGAGCTCAGCTCCCCTCCGAGCAGGCGAATCGTCTCGTTACGGGCCACGTCGAGCGTGACTCCGACATCATCCAAAACTTGGGCTGCCACGCCCTTTTCCTCGCGCAACAGGCCGAGCAAGAGATGCTCGGTACCCACGTATGAGTGCTTGAGACTCCGCGCTTCCGCAACCGAAAACTCGAGTACTTTCTTGGCCCGGGTCGTGTACGGCACTTCGTCTGCCGTCATGTCGCTCTTTCCGAGCTCGACTCGCTCCTCGATCCGCTCCCGCAACTCGTCAA
>JBDHED010000030.1:0-14684 GCA_039591175.1 Gemmatimonadota bacterium
CAGTTGCCGCCCTTTTGCCGCCCTACGGGGAGCAAAGAACGATACGGAACGGCACAGGACAACAGATGCAACCCTCACGCGGGACCTGAGGTGCCAGCCGTGTGGGGCAGTACACCCGTGACAATCATCCGGGGCTGACGACTACGCTCCAAGCGAAGCCCTTCGCCTAATCCCCCTTGTGCGAGACTGCGAAATGAGCATCTGCCTGTCAGGCAGGAGGTCGTCATCGCGGACGTCTGAGGTCTTTGGTATGAGTCTACTCGGGTCCGCGCCTCACTGCGCAGGCGAATTCACGATTATGCCGCGAAGCGCTACGCCTTCCAAGCAAGGGGTCGCGGGTTCGATCCCCGTCTCCCGCTCCAGATACTCCCCAAGAGGCTAGAAGGACGAGCTCCACGAACGATCGCCCTGGAATCCCTGCGATTCGGCAGCGTAGCCGCATGCGTTCGTGGTTGGAAAGAGAAGGCATCGTGACATGGCGGAAAGCGTCAACACCCGCGTAAGGTGCACCTGGTGGAGCGGGATTGCGCCGCGCTCACTCAAGCGGTACCTTCCCGGTACAGGGAGGGTGACCGATGAGCAAGCTTGAGATGGTGCGCTCACTGTTCGAGTACAACGAGTGGGCAAACGAGCGGGTCCTAGAGTCTGCCGCTAGTGTGCATGAAGAGGAGCTGGCGAGGGACCGCGGGGTGAGTTTCGATAGTGTGCAGGGGATATTGCTGCACAATCTGGGCTCCCATGTGTCCTGGCTCGCACGGTGGACCGGGGAGATGCCCCCCATAGCGAAGGTCGAGCCGGAGCGGGTCGTGGTCGCGATCAGCGAGTCGTACGCCGCTGCGCACGAGCGACTGCGCGATTTCATTGCATCCTTGACCGAGGAGCGCCTGGACGAGGTGTCGTCGCTGTCGGATCCCCAGGATGGGGAATGGCGGACCTGGCGGCGGCCCTTCTGGCAGGTGATGGTAAGCGTAGGCTCTCATGCCATGGCCCACCGTGCGGAGGCAGCCATGATACTGACTCAGTTGGGAAGCAGCCCCGGTGAGCTCGACTACTCTTATTACTGCTGGAGAAGGCACGAGGACTAAGCGCTGCCTCACGAGTTAGCGCTATGAGCCGTCTGCCCGAGACTCCACCAACCATGGAGGGCACGAGTTGACCAACGAGCGTAGGCCGGACGCCTTCGAGGCGCTCCGAGGCGGTGTGAGAGATGCTTACCTGTGGTTCGAGGCGACGCTGAGTGACGTCACCGAAGAACACGTGAACTGGCGTCCGCCAGGGATGGCCAACCCTATCTGTGCCGCGTATGCCCACGTGGTCATCGGTGCAGACTTCGGCGTCAACAGTGTGATCAACGGGCGGCAACCCCTGATCGTGAGTGAATGGGGAGGAAAGGTTGGCCTGAGCGAACCGATGCCCGCGGCGGACTGGCACGAATGGGCCTCGCGCGTGCACATGGACCTGGACGTGTTCAGACGATACGCGAGCGCCGTGTACGCGTGCTGGGACGATTACCTTTCTTTACTCCTGCCCGAGAACCTCGATCGTACCGTCCACTTGTACCGGATGGGGCAGAGATCTCTGGCCGAGTACCTGGTCATACAGGTCGAACATTTCAGTGGTCACTGCGGCGAAATCGCGTGCCTGAAGGGGCTGCAGGGCCTAACGGGGTTTCAGCCCGGGACTGACGAAGGGATAGGATGACGCTTGATCCGAAAGCCGGACCGCTCGAACCTTGAGAGTGGCGCGAAGATCGAACGACGAGGGCCAGATAGGCCGAAGCTCGCCGGTTCCCGTGCCGAGCGGGATCCTGGAGTCATAGTATGTGCGATCATCTGAGAAGATGACTTGGGTCCCTCCGATGCTTGCACGGTTCCTCGATAACGCGCTGGACTGGATGGTGTTGCCTGGTTACTCCTCCGTTGGCTATCGCTTGCGCGAGCGGTGGCTGCCACGCGGGCAGCTCGACGTCAAGGACAGGACGGTCATCGTTACCGGAGCAAGCGCTGGCATAGGTGAGGCGGTCTGCTCAAAGCTTGCCGGCGAGGGAGCCAACGTCCACATGGTCGTCCGCAACCTCGAACGTGGAGAAGAGGCGCGAGTTCGAATAGCAGAGGGGTCTGGTTCGAAGTCGCTAGAGCTTCACCTCTGCGACATCTCCAGCCTTGCCGCGGTTCGAGAGTTCTCGTCTCGATTCACGGAGTCCAGTTCGAAGCTCGACGTTCTCATCAACAATGCCGGTGTGCTTCCGGCCGAGCGGAGCCACACCGATGAGGGGTTCGAACTGACCTTCGCGACTAACGTCCTCGGGCCCTTTCTGCTGACCGCGCTACTGCTGCCAGCGCTCGGGAGATCGTCGCCTTCGCGAGTGATTAACGTCTCATCCGGCGGGATGTACACATCCCGGATCGACGTCGATGATGTACAGCTCGACCATCGTGAATTCGACGGAGCACGCTTTTATGCGCACACGAAGAGGGCTCAGGTGATTCTGAGCGAGGAGTGGGGAAGACGGCTCTCGGGTGACAGCATCACAATTCATTCAACGCATCCCGGATGGGTCGTGACTCCCGGCGTGGCCTCCTCACTGCCTCGATTCAACCAAGTGATGGGGCCGTTGCTACGGGACACTAACGCCGGTGCTGACACGATAGTGTGGCTGGCTGGTTCACCTGGCGTCGCAAGGAGTACTGGGAAGTTCTGGCACGATCGCCGGCCTCGGGCAAAGCACCGTGTGCCGTGGACACGCGAGACGGCGCGGGAGCGAGCGAAGCTCTTTGACCTGTGCGAACGTCTCTGCGGGCTGCCGCCGGGTGGCGCTGTCGGCTCAAGAGCTGACACTGACGAGAAGGGGGATGACGGATGGCGCGATATAGAACCACGATAGCAAGTCCGAAGAGCGCAGAGGAAGTGTTCGACTACATGGCGACGTTTTCGAATGTAGTCGAATGGGATCCTACCGTGGTCGAAGCGCGCCCGATCGACGCCGGCGAGCAGGGCGAGGGAGCGCGATTCCATGTCGTAGTCAAGTGGCTTGGCCGCGAGATTTCGCTTGACTACGCTACAGCGGAGTTTGAGCGGCCGCATCGGGTCGTCCTGCGAGCCGAGAACTCGTCGACGATCTCTCTGGACACGATCACCGTTGAACCAACGGATTCCGGCTCGGAGATGACGTACCAGGCTGAACTCACCCTCAAGGGAGCTCTGAGATTGCTTGAGCCTATCTTCGGCCTCGCCCTGAAGCGGCTGGGCGACAACGCGGCGGCCGGCCTTCGCCGTGAACTCGGCGACGCATGATCTGAGCATCGAGTCGAGGGCGCTTCTGGCCGTGTCCGAGGAAGCGCTCATCCCGGTTCATGTGTCTCATCAACGGCCATGAGGTCCCGCGGTTCCGCCAGTCTCGCTCGTACGTTCCTCGCGCTGATGAGAATCCAGTAGTGCGGCACGCGCCGGTGCCCGCTACCCGCCAGTGGGTAGGCCACTGTCGCGCCGCTCTCCGTGAAGTCTCTCAACATCAATCGCGCGACTAGTCACCGAATATTTGATTCTATAGATCCGGCCAAGCGCCCTTAACGCGAGACTCGAACAAGCCGCCCGCATTCGGTGATTGCCCGGGACCTTCTGGTGTAGAGTGGTAGTCGAAATGCCTTCTGGGTTCGGGGCAGATGCGGTTGAGTTTCTTGAGCGGGCCAAGATCCCTCTCCGACTAGCCGCGATCAAGCCGTCCGGCTGGCCGGCGGTGATATCGCTATGGTTCGTCCTGATGGATGGCAAGCTTTGGTGTGCCACCCAGAGCGAGGCTAAGATCGTTTCCTACGTGCGGGCGGAACCTAGATGTGCGTTTGAGGTCGCCCCGGACCAGCCGCCTTACCGAGGGGTGAGAGGGAGCGCGAACGCTGTCATCAACGAGGAGCAGGGCGAGGAGATACTGAGGACACTGCTCGACCGGTATCTAGGCGGAACGGATTCGCCTCTGGCCCACAACCTATTGTCTAAGGCGGAGGACGAGGTCGCGATAGAGATCAGGCCTGTCTCAATCCACACCTGGGACTATCGGAAGCGAATGGAATCTTCTCTCAAGAGGTGAGCCGCGCAGTCGGCGAACCTCGGGCGCTGTCCTGTCACCAAGTCTGAATGTCTGGCCGCTAGTTCCACCAGTGCTTGCTAATTCAATTGGTCTTGTCGCTCGTACTTCTCCAGGTAGCCGGTTAGCCTGAGCTTCCGTTTGGCGTTGCTGGAGCTCATATAGCGAACCTTGCCGAAGATTGGCCGTTCTGGGCCCCAGGCACGGTCGTAGCGTCCAAGGCACCAGAAGATGCCGCTGTAGGAGTTGGGATCGCGGCCGTCGAGTGCGTACTTGTTGTTGAGGTGGATGATCACGTCGAGCGCCTCTTGAGGAGAGGACGTCCATTCGAGGATCTTCTTGCCCCAGAGCATGCGCAGGTAGTTGTGGATACGGCCTTCCTCCACGAGTTGACGCTGTGCAGCGTTCCACACTTCATCGTGCGTGTTCGCGGCTTCGAAGTCCTCGAGGGAGTAGACCTGAGAGCGTGGGTCGGAGGAATGCTCGCGGAGCGTCTTCAGCGCCCAGTCCGGCAATGACTCCAGTCGGTCGTAGTCGTCTCGGGTGTGACAGAAGTTAAACCCCAGCTCACGCCAGGTGATGATCTGGTCCAGGAACGCCTCCGCGCCGACGCTCATTCCCCACCAGCCACTACGCTTGCCGTTGGCTTCGTCAGCGAGCCGACCAGGCGACCAATGCTGGGATTCGACGATGCGGTCGAACACTTCGTGTGCAGAGATGTGGCCGAAATGCAGGTAAGGCGAGAGACGGCTCGTCCGCTCTTCCTCCATGTCGGTTCGTCGGTCCGCATAGCTGTCAAGACCCGTCGTGACGAACTTATCGAGACGGTCTTTGGCAGCGAGCATTCCTCCGCGATCGCCTGTCGGACGAACCGAACGGTCGATCTCGATAGCAGAGAGCGCAGCTTCGGTGCCATCGAGTAGGTCCGGCGAAGCAGGTGGCCACCGCTCCCGCACTTTGCTTGGAATCGCCTTAAGGCGCAGATCGGTCGAGCTCGCGAGCGGCGCGGAGTCCGGGCGGTCCGGGAGATGGTCGGGCAGCGTCTTTTGCAAGAAGCGCCGGAACGAATAAGCGGTAGTAAAAGTGTCGTCTGAAGCTGAGAGCGGTAGCAGGCCGTTCGAGTCGACCTCCTCGAGACGCACAGGCAGCCGTTCCGATGCCGTCGCCACCGCGCGTGGGAGGAAGAACGCCGGGAAGTAGTCGGTCACGACGCAGCAAGCATGGGTGGCCAGTGCCTCGAGCAAGCCGCGGCTCTCGCCTGAAGATGGCTCGACGTACGGATAGTAGGTTACGGCCGTGTCCTCAAGAGAGATGGCGTTATCGGCCATTCCGTCGATGACGAAGCGGTGCAGGCGGTCACTGGCCCAGCGGTAGTCGCAGCGAAGCGCTTCCAGCACGAGGACTGGCTTGGCCAGCTCACGCGACAACTCGATTGCTCGGTCGAGCGCGAAATTCCAGGTAGTCCGGCGGCTGGCGATCATCCAGTAGAGGACGTAGTCGCCGCCTGCGTTCACCGCGCCGTCGTTGAGGATCCGGATCCTGGTGGCGGGAACGGTCATGCTAGCTCGGCGGTTGCTCAGGCCGTTCTGACTCGCCACGCGAGTCGTTCGCCACCTGTCAGCATCCGGGCTGGCCGTTATTTCCGCAACAGTCACTGCGCAATCGGATCTTGGTCCAGTTGTTGGCCAGAAGCCTCGCGATCTTCTGACGCGCGGGCATTGGACCGCCGAGATTGGTGAAGAACGCTCTCAGACTGGGCTTCATCTAACTCTCCTACTAAACATCCCTCAGGGTTCCAAAGAACACCTGCCAGGCCAGGGCGCTCTTGGCGGTCAGACTGAGGATTATGTAGGCGCGTTCGCCGAACAGGTAATCGCGCCAGCGGCCGACCCTCCTGTACTGCAGAAACATGTTGATCGCGAACACGTTGAAGAAGACGAACAGCGACCCGAAGATTCCGTAGACGAACGTTGGCACGTCGCCGATTGAGCGTGTCGTTGGTGCGAAGAGATAGAGGCCGATGATTAGCCATGGCACCGCGCCGACTACGCAGCCGATCCAGAACGGTGTCCAGTCCACTTCGGACGGCTCGCGTCCCTTGTTCTGCATCTCCATTACGAGTCCGAAGGAGATCATCGTGGCGTTGAGCGCGAAGAGCATGATGAGGCTTCCCAGGTCGTATACGCCCGTCAGCATGGCGATGACGACGATCATGATCGACGCGCTCACTGAGTATTCGATCCAACGACCGTAGTTGATTCCTTGCGCCAGGTTGCGGTTGTACCACGAGTTGATCCCCGGCAGGGTGAGCAGCAGGTGGGCCGTGCCAGAAATGAATAGGAACGCGGCGACGAGCGGTGCGAGCCGGAGATCGCCAAGCGTGCTCGGATCTTCGACGAGTTTCTCGATGTCTTCGTCGAACCGGAGAAAGCTGGTTGTGACGGGTAGCGCAAAGTCTGTGCTGAGCAGCAGCATAAGGGCGGCCTGGACGAAGTGCACTGGTGCCATCAGCGCGTTGAATAAGCGGAGGCGCGCGAATGTATGGTCGTGCGTCCGAACCGACGCTGGCGTGGCTGAGCTAAGTCCTGGGTTCATCAGATCCAATCCTACAGGTTGTGCGCCGGGCTAGGCGGCGTTGCTCTCCACCTCGCTGCGGGTGACCCACTGGTTCTCCGCCGCGGTGTTGAATTCGCGCTCGGCCCCGCATGAGAGGCAGGTCGCGCGGCAAGTTGGTCCGTTGGGACTTTCGATCCGCCAATGGTGCGTGCAGTTGAGTGCTGCTGTCTTCGAGTCCATGATCTTCCTCCGTGAGTCTGGCGCATGCTATCGGGCGGTAGCGACGTCACCGACTTCCTTGAGCTTCGGTATGCCTCCTTAGTGGACGCGGCGGGGGGCGGCCTATCGCTCGCCAGGAACATCCGCACCTCCAGGCCACCCCCTTGCCGCGATGGGGCGTGAGTGAGGGATCGGCGGCCCGGCACGTCCTGTCTCAGGACATGGACCGGGCCACCAGCTCCTCACTTCAAGGTGGTGTTACCGCCACCATGAGAATCCGCTGCCCGTCTTGACCGGCTCGACCAGGAGGGTGAAGGAGCCAGTGTCAACGGATCCGACGGCGTAGATCAGGTAGGTGCGGAACGGCCTGACGAAGAGGGAAGTCTCGAAGACCGGGGTGTCGGTGTTCGCCGGTGCGATCGAGACGTCCCACTTGAACGGATAGACCTCGGCGGCAGCCTGGGCGCCGTTGCTGGCGTCCTCGATCGTCAGCGAGCCGCCGAACCACCGCCACCAGCTCGGGCGCTCGACTGTAATGTCGACCGTCGGTGCCGCGGCAGCGTGGTGGACCTGCAGGCGCGACTTGAAGAAGCCTGCGCGCGATAGGTCGTTCACGAACTTGCTGGCGGTCGGGTTGCCGTCGGCGTCCAGGTGAGCGAGGACGGTTGCGTCCTCACCGGCGGCGAACGGAACGTCGGCCTCGATGACCGGTCCGTTGCTACACGGATCGGCGGCGTCAGCAACCGAGATCTTGATGTTGTAGGTCCCGGCGTCCAGCGGTACCGGGCCCGCGAACTCGCCGAACGTGAAGCCTTCGAGCAGGCAGATTGAGTCGTTCACGAGCACGTCCACGGGGAGTTCGGCCGGGAGGCCGAGGTCCCCGCCTGGGATTCCGTGGCCAACTCGTACGTTGGCCGGTTCCTCGGCCGAGGTGGTGGAGACGATGGCGAGCATCGCGACGAGCCCTGCCAGCGCTCCGGTTACTAGTTTCTTCATAATTGGGGACCTCCTTCTGGTCTCTCTAGAGCGATGTGACTTGGTTAGTTGTTGCGGGAGCGAGCGAAGGCGGTTGTGCCAGCGATCGCTGAGATTCCGATGAAAGCCGCGCCGGCGATTGCCAACCACAGCGCGATACTGGTGCCCTCTTCGAGCGGCTGACCGCCGGTCGTCGGGATCGAGGTGGCAGCGGTGGCGTCAACGGTCAGCTTGGCGTTGAGCGCCGGGGAGCCGTCGAGCAGGCCGACTGCGAATGCTGTGTAGGTCTTGCCGGCTTCGAGAGTGATGCCGGGCAGGTCGAGTGCAACGGTCTCGGTGCCCGCGGCGCGCACTTCGAGGTCGTACGTGGCCGCGTCGAGGTCGAGGTAGCCACTGGCGTCCTTGAAGGAAGCGTTCGGAACGACGACGCCGGCGCCGTCAGCGTAGATGTCGACTGCCGGCGCGTCGGGGGAAGCGTGCACGAAGCGAAGCTTGGCCTGGCCCGCTGCCGGGTCAGAGTTGTCGTCAACCAGGACGAGGGGCTCGATGTTGGCCAACAGGCCGACTGCGGCGACGGTGTAGTCAGTGCCGCCCGTGAGGGTGACGTCAGCGTCGATGACCGGGTCGCCGGTTCCGTTGGCGGACGCGGCGAAGACCTGGACGTTGTGATCGCCGGCGGGGACGGTCACGTAGTCAGTGATGTCGTCGAACGCGAGGTCGCTGATGGCCTCGGCGCCGTCAAGGTAGACGTCGACTGCCGGGGCGTCCGGGGACGCGTGGAGTACGCGAAGCCGCGCGTCTGAAGACTGGGCGGAAGCCGTCGATGCGAAGATCGCGGCGCCCGCGATGAGTGCGGCAAGCAGGGCGATGAAGATGCCTGGCGTCCGCAGGGCTGAGGTGGATGTTAGGACCTGGTTCATTCTCTATCCTCCTTTTGTTTATGCTGTGCAGAAGTTCTGCAAGTCCTCTTCGCAGATTATGCAAGATGTCTGCAACGGTTGTCAACCCGTGTTGCAAAAGAAATGCAAAAGAGCTATCCTGAGGTCACAATGAAGTACTCAGTGAAAGCCGCAGCCATCGCTACAGGGGTGTCCGAGAGCAGCCTCAGGACATGGGAGCGGAGGTACGGGGTGCCCACTCCGGCTCGTTCTAAGTCAGGTCGCCGCCAGTACGACGAATCTGACCTTGCGCTCATCCGAAGAATTGCCGCTCTGGTGAACGCGGGCATACCAGCGTCCGAGGCTGCTGACGCGATCAAGCGCGAGGACGCCGCCGCCGTCGCACCGGAGCCGAAGCGCCAGGAAGAGCATCCACTCGTCCACGCACTGGTGGAAGCATCACTTGCCTATGACGAACCCGCGATAACCAACCTGGTCCAACAGGCAGTCAGATTGGGGTGGCCAGAAGCCCTGGAGCGAGTGCTTTTCCCCGCCCTCAACAGAATCGGCTTGTTCTGGGGTGAGGGAAGAATCTCCTGCGCGACCGAACACTTCACGACCGAGGTCATTCGCCGCGAGCTCGCGGCCGAGATCGCCAAGCAAGGCCACGCCGCGGATGACAGAGGGGGCGTTCTCCTTGCCTGCCCGGAGGCCGAGCGCCATGACTTGGGGTTGTTGGCGGCGGCGCTTCTGCTCCGGCAGCAGGGACTAAAGATCTTCTACTTAGGCGCTGACGTGCCGGCCCACGACCTGTTGATCGCTATCGAGAAGACCGGTGTGGCCGCGGTCTGCCTGTCGGCCACTACGGCGAGCGGACTCGCTTCCCTCGGGAGGACCGCGAGGGCGCTCGTGGCCGCCAGGGCAGTCAGGAGACTCTTCGTAGGAGGGCCCGCGTTTTCCCGCGACGGCGACGAGACGATCCCGGGTATTAGACTACCCGAGAGTTTGACCGCGGCGGTTGAGCTCATCTCCGAGGCACTGAGCTCTGGCGGTGGGGGATAGATGATGGGTCGCAAGATATTCAGAAAGAGAAGCCGCATCGAAGCCCCTGCCGAGGAACTGTTCAACTGGCACGGCAGGCCAGGAGCATTCGAGCGACTGTCACCACCCTGGGACCCGGTGCAGATCGTCGAGAGAGTCGGGGGCATGCAGGATGGCGGACGCGTAGTGCTCCGCCTACCAGTCGCCGGACCGATCTCGGTTCGCTGGGTCGCAGAACACGCCGACTACGTGGAAGGGGAATCCTTCCGCGATGTGCAGTCGCAGGGACCTTTCAACCACTGGTCTCACACCCACTCGTTCGCGGGTGACGGCGACGGAGCCAGCGTCCTGGAGGACGAGATCGAGTACGAGCTACCGCTCGGGATCGCTGGCGATCTCATTGCCGGCAGGGCGGTCAAGAGTCGACTCCGGGAGATGTTCGCATATCGACACAGAATCACGAGACAAGATATCGCGACGCTTACGCGAACGGAGGTGAAACCGATGAAGATCCTCATCACTGGATCCAATGGCTTGGTCGGTTCAAGCCTGATTCCCTTCCTCACCACGGCTGGCCATGAGGTGGTTCGCCTTGTTCGCCGCGCCCCAAGAGGCGACAGCAACGATTTCCAGTGGGATCTCGACTCGGACCGAGTTGATGAAGCCGCATTCGAGGGCGTAGATGCCGTTGTGCACCTGGCTGGCGAGACGATCGACGGACGCTGGACCGATTCCAAGAAGAAGAAGATAGAGCACAGCCGCGTGCGTGGTACCAGTCTGCTGGCACGTACACTCGCCGGCCTCTCGACACCACCTAGCGTGCTGATCGCATCATCGGCGGTCGGATACTACGGGGACAGGGGAGCCGCGGTCCTGACCGAGCAGTCGTCGAAGGGTTCTGGGTTCCTCGCGGATGTGTGCGAGCAATGGGAAGACGCGACTGCCCCCGCCACCGAGAAGGGAATCCGCGCAGTCAACCTGAGGACAGCTCCTGTTCTGACGCCCAGGGGCGGTCCCCTTGGTCGGCTACTCACGCCATTTCGTCTGGGTCTCGGTGGGCCCGTGGGTTCGGGGGAGCAGTACTTCCCCTGGATATCGATCGATGACCTCGTTGGCGTGATCTACCACGCGATTACTTCCGACGGCTTGAGGGGACCGGTCAACGCGGTCGCACCTCAGCAGGTCACCAATCGAGAGCTCGCAAAGACTCTGGGCCGAGTCCTGGGTAGGCCCGCACTTCTCCCTCTCCCAGCGTTTGTAGTCCGAGCCGTCTTTGGCGAGATGGGAGAAGAACTGCTCCTCGCCAGTCAGCGCGTCGAGCCGGAGCGCCTCGTCCACGACGGTTACTCCTACAGATTCCCAGAACTGGAGGATGCCCTGAGACATCTGCTTGGGAAGACGCGCCGGGATGGCTGAACCAACGCCCCTTGTCCTGCTGACCGGCGCCACCGGGTACATTGGCGGACGTCTCTTGTCTGAGCTGGAGCAGTCAGGCCGTCGCGTCAGATGCCTTGCGCGTCGGCCGGAACACCTCGAGTCGCGCGTCTCTACCGGGACTGAGGTCGTCACGGGGGACTTGCTCGATCCGGAGTCGCTCCTAGCCGCGATGAAGGGCGTCGATTCGGCCTACTACCTTGTCCATTCGATGGGTTCTGGCGATTCCTTCCAGGACAAGGAGAGGGACTCGGCGCGTAACTTCGCTCGCGCCGCGGCGGAAGCTGGCGTCAAGCGGATCGTCTACCTCGGCGGTCTCGCTAGCGGTGAAGACCTTTCGCCGCATCTGAAGAGCCGTCAGGAAGTCGGGCGGATCCTGAGGGAGTCCGGCGTCCCGACCATCGAGTTCCGTGCTTCGATCGTCATCGGCTCAGGGAGCCTGTCATTCGAGATGGTACGGGCGCTCGTGGACCGGCTTCCGGTGATGATCACGCCGCGCTGGGTACAGGTGAAAGCACAACCGATCGCCATCGAGGACGTTCTGGCGTACCTGTCGGCCGCCCTCGATGTCGACATAGATCAAAGTGAGGTCGTGGAGATCGGTGGCGCCGACGTCGTCACGTATGGCTACATGATGCGAGAGTATGCGCGACAGCGAGGTCTCAAGCGCCTCATGATCCCTGTACCGGTCCTGACTCCCAGGCTCTCGAGCCTTTGGCTGGGCCTCGTTACGCCGATCTACGCCACCGTGGGGCGCAAGCTCATAGACAGCGTTCGTCACGAAACGATCGTAACCAACGACGGAGCTCAGAGACTCTTCAAGATTGAGCCGATCGGAATCCGCTCGGCCATATCACGAGCACTTCGCAACGAGGATCGAGAGATCGCATCGACGAGATGGTCGGATGCTCTATCCTCGCGAGGGGATCAGAGCCAGTGGGGCGGCGTCCGCTTTGGCTCGCGCCTCGTCGATTCCCGGTCGGTGGAACTCCCGGTTTCTCCTGGCGAGGCGTTCAAGTCGATCGAGCGAATTGGTGGCAAGACTGGCTGGTACTACGGGAACTGGATGTGGACGCTCCGAGGATTGCTGGATCTCTTGATCGGCGGAGCCGGGGTGCGCAGGGGCAGGCGCCACCCGGAGCGGCTTGAGCCCGGCGACACGGTTGACTTCTGGCGCGTCGAGGCCATCAAGCCTGGCGAGCTTCTTCGCCTTCGTGCGGAGATGAAGCTCCCGGGTCGCGCGTGGCTCCAGTTTGAGATCGACGAGGGAGAAGACGGTTGCCTGCTACGTCAGACGTCCCTCTTCGACCCGGTCGGCCTCCTGGGGCTCGCGTACTGGTATGCCTTAACACCGTTCCACGAGTTGGTATTCCGCGGCATGCTCAAAGGCATCGCCACCGCCGCTGTTAGGGGAGGTCGTAGTGCCAGAGGATAAGGTTCGCCTCGGAATCAGCTCCTGTCTACTCGGAGAGGAAGTGCGGTTCGATGGCGGTCACAAAAAGGAAGACTTCCTCCTCAATACCTTGGGTCCACATATCGAGTGGGTGCCCGTGTGTCCCGAAGTGGAGATGGGCATGAGCATCCCGCGCGAGGCGATCCGGCTAGTCGGCCAGGACGATGCTCCACGCCTGGTTGCGCCGAAGTCAGGAATCGACCACAGCGACGGTATGAAGAAGTGGGCGCGCGGGCGGATAGCGCTGCTCGCACGCGAACGCCTCGATGGCTATGTCTTGAAGAAGGACTCACCGAGCTGCGGGCTGTTTCGCGTGCGTGTGTACCACGACAACGGACAGATTTCACGTAAAGGACAGGGCATCTATGCTCGAGACCTTGCCGTGCAGCTCCCGACTCTACCGATCGAAGAAGAGGGACGACTGCGCGATCCACGGTTGCGTGAGAACTTCATCGAGCGAATATTCGCGCACAATCGACTGCGAAAGCTGCAAGAGAGTAGACCGCGCCCCGCAGGTCTTGTGGACTTCCACACACGCCACAAATTGACGCTAATGTCTCATTCGCCGGGTGCCCAGCGTGATCTCGGGCGGCTCGTAGCAGCCTCCGGGCGGGGAGCCTTCTCCGCAACGATGAAGGCATACGCTGAGATGTTCATGACTTCGTTGAAGTTGATTGCCACGCCGAGGCGCCACACGAACGTACTTCACCACGTGATGGGGTTCCTGAAGAACGATCTGTCTGCTGACGATAAGAGCGAGATCCTCGAGATAATCGAGAACTACAGAAACGGGCTCCTGCCCCTGATCGTTCCCATAACGATCCTAAATCACCACATCCGCCGCTCAAACGGGCCGGAGTGGCTGCATTCACAGGAGTACCTCAATCCGTATCCGTCCGAATTAATGCTGAGGAACCACGTCTGAGTCCCGTCGATGTGGAGCTGGGTTGCGTTGCTGATCAATGGAACCAAGCTTGTACGTTCAGGGTACGAAGTGAGGGCGTTGGGGACGAGGAGGGACGGGCCGGGACGGGATTCATCGGCCTTTCGTTCGGGAGTGGTCGTCCGTAACCACTGACCGTCTAGACCGTGATAAGATCGGACGGCCGTGACGAAGGCGAGGCCGACAAGCTGTTCGTCGTGGCAGCGGAAAAAGCAGATGCTCAAGGGTCTGGCTAAGGTGAGCATCAGCCTGATGTCATTAGGGTGGACTGAACCAGATACGAATTGGCTCTGATCCGTTGAAAAACGATCCTCTGCCTTCCAAGCAGAGGGTCGTTTCGCCCCCTAAGCCTCGACTCATCGAGCTTCTTCGCCTAACCTCCCTTATCCGAGCCCAAGCACACGCAGCTCTGCGGCACGTCTTGCCAGTCAGATTTGGGCCGCCCGGAGGCGTCTCTCGACGGACGGAAATTGCCGCCCTCTTGCCGCCCAACGTGTCGGCAAAAGACGATACAGGACGACGCAGGATAACACGAGCAAGGCTGAGTTTAGATACGAAACGCCTCTGGACTGGACGCAAAAACACAGGATAATACGTACGGAAACGATCTCCAAAACCGTAGGCCGGGGGTTCGAGTCCCTCCGCCCCTGCCAAATTTGCTGCGACTCCTTTCTCAACCGACCATGGATTCGCCCCGTATGGTATGAGGTCCCGTTGCACAAGTACTACGATCCACCGCTGTTTCCTGGGCTAGTCGCCGGTGCGTTGATCGTGGTCGGCTTCGCCATATACTTCGTCGTTACTGGAGAGCCGATCTTCAAGTCCTCTTGATAGCAGCCACCATGATAGCGATCGTGGCGGTTGTAGCACCGCCTTCGTACTGGCTTAGCAGACGGTTGGGTCGGATGATGATTCGACGCCGGGACGCCACTTGGAAGCCAATGCTAGGTCCGATTCGAGCTCACCATGCGACAATTGTCACCAGCGACGTGGGACCGGACCGCGAAGTGGAAGGAGAACCATATGCCCCTCAACATGACTAAAGACGAACGCGAGGCCTACCTCAAGGAGGTCCACGTCGCGGTCATCAGCATCGACGACCCC
>JBDHED010000031.1:0-20797 GCA_039591175.1 Gemmatimonadota bacterium
ATGATCATCGCTTTCGGCGCGATCGAGCTGGCTGGTGAGGTGGACGCGACGTTGGTGGCTGGTGGTATCAAGGTGGCGCTCATCACGACCGCTACCGGTTTGGCGATCGCCATCCCCGTCAACATCGCACACAACTACTTCGTGTCGAAGATCGATGGGCTGGTAATCGATATGGAGGAAACCTCGCAGAATCTCATCGAGACGCTCCACGAGATCGAGCGTGCACCTTCGCCAGCAGCCCCACCGAGGGCTTAATCGATGGCGCAGATCCTAAAGCGCAAGTCTAGGGTTTCGGACGAGATCCCGACCGCCTCGATGGCAGACATCGCGTTCCTGCTGCTGATCTTCTTCCTAGTGACAACGGTGTTTGCCGAGGACCGCGGGCTGAGTCTGGTGTTGCCAGAGAAGGCGACTGAGGAAGTCGAGGTCAACCCGAAGAACATCATCACGTTCTACGTCGTTGGGAACGGCGTGGTCCAGCTACGGCGTGGGGATTCTCCGGATAAGCAAACGATCAACTACGATCAGACCGAAGCCGTCGCGCGGCAGGAGCTGGCGGCCAATCCGAGGCTGATCGTGAGCGTTAAGACGTCACCAGACGCGAAGTACGTCGACATGGTCAACGTCCTGGACGAGGTCAAATTGGCGGGTGCGACACGGATCAGCCTACAGGAATGGGATCGATCCATCGAGTGACGATCCGCCGAATCGAGCCGAAGAGGGGCCCGGGTTGCGATCCGGGCCTTTTTTCTTTTATTGACGTCATGCGTGCTTTCTTGGTGATCTCAGTTGGTTTGTCGTTGCCGGGGTTGGCGGCGGCAGCTGAGCGATGTCCGGTCTATTGGGATCCGGGTGATCCCGTGGCACTCTATCCCCACAACGCGGCGGTAGTCGAGTCGCCCAGCGCGTTGCTGGACGTGACCGGGCAGGTCGCTTCGCGAGCAGCTCGTAGCTGGATCGAAGTGGGTCGTCCGGAGGTCGCGCTCAAGTGGCTCGAGTCGGCACCGGCGGATGCGTCGGCGCCGCGCGTGTACCGATTGGCCGCGCTGGCTGCGCTCGGTCGCTGGGCGGAGTACCAAGATCTGCTGGCTGCCACGCCGAGCGGATTTCTGCCGGACGGTTGTGGGCCACTGATCGAACGCTGGAGTGCGTATGCCGCGATGGCGTTGGGAGAGCCGATCCGCGCCGATCGCGCGTTTGACCGGCTGGTGGCCGCCGCCCCAGGTCTCGGCGCGTATGTAGATCTGTGGCGGTTGGAGGCCGCAGCAGAGTCGGGCGATCTGGTTCGCGGTCGAGGCGCGTGGGCGGCGGTGGCCGAAGCGGATTTGCCGCGGCTGGTGCACGACCACGGCCGGGTAGTGCTGGCGTTGCTCTACGAGCGGGCGGGTGAGCTCGAGCAGGCTCGCGAGTTACAGATCGCGCTGGCGCTCGAGGCACGCGGCCGCCAGCGTGGTCAGCGCTGGTTGAAGGTGGCTGAGCTCGAAGATCGCATCGGGGATCATACTGCAGCTGATAGAACCCGACGCCGAGTGATGGCTGAGATCCCAGCCGCAGCGTCAGACATCGTACTCGATCCAGTGCAGCGAGAGCGACTCGCTATCTCCGCGGTTGAGGCGGCTGAAGTTCTGGCGGCTGCCGGCCGGCCCGAGGAAGCCGAGCGATTTGCCACCACAGCGATCGACGACGATCTCGACGAAGCGGTCCTGAGCGCTGCTTTTCTGGCCCGCGCGCGGGCGCGAGCGGCGACCGCTGACCGCGCCGGCGCGGAGGCCGACTATGCCGAGTTCCTGAGCCGTTGGCCGCGCGACCCGCGGGCCCCCGATGCGCAATACTCCCGCGCCCGCTTGGCGGTGACCGCCCGAGACGGAGAAACGGCGAGACGCCGGCTCGAGAACTTTATCGCTCGTTTCCCAAACCATCGTCGGGTCGCGGCGGCGCGGTACTTGATGGCGGATTCGTATCAGGACGATCGGGCTGTCGATCCATCGTACGGTGATCGCGCGATCGAGTACTTCGATCAGATAACACGCGAAAACGGTCGCTCGTTCTACGCCGATCGCGCCTACATGCGGGCCGCACACCTCGCCTTTGCGCTTGGTCGCTACGCCGAAGCTGCAGACAGGTACGCGGGGTACCGCGGCCGTCGCAGCGCGCGCGAGGCTCGCTACTGGTTGGCCCGGGCGATGGAGGAGCAGGGCGACAGCGACGGCGCCGAGGCGATTCTTCGTGGAATGGCTGGCCGGCGGCAGGCCGACTACTACGCGCTGCTGGCGGGGGAGCGCTTGGCCGGTGGGTCATGGCTCGGCCGCTTGGGGCCGGGGTACCGCTCGGTGGGAGGCGCTCAAACACAGGTCATCGAAGCGTCGCTCGCCGATTCCGCCGGCCAGACGGCGGCTGCGTTGCTGGCGATCGGTGAGTGGCGGTACGCTCGGGCAGAGCTCGAGCGAGCGCTCGCCCGCAGGCGCGGCGACCCGACCGAGCTGGCGCAGTGGGCACGAGAGCTGGAGGCATGGGGCTTTCCGGATTTGACGCTTCGGGCGGGTGTGTGGCTGGGCGAACGCGCGGCCGGCGAGCGGTACGCTTTCCCCAGGGGGTTTGCGCACTCGGTCGACAACGAGGCCTCGGCGCATAGCATCGACGGGTATTTGATGTTGGCGCTCATTCGACAGGAGAGTCTTTTTCGAGCCGACGCCGAATCGCGTGCCGGTGCTCGCGGCCTCATGCAGATCATTCCCGACACCGGGGAGGAGATCGCCACCGCCACCGGTTGGCCCGAGTACGATCCCTCGATCCTCAATCAACCAGCGGTCAACCTACACTTTGGCACCCACTACCTGGAGCGGCAGATCGACAGGTTTGAAGGTTTCATCCCAGCGGTGCTAGCCGCGTACAATGGTGGTCCTCACAACGTCGAGGTTTGGTGGTGGTACCCTGAACGGACGCTCGACCCCGAGCTGTGGATCGATCGGATTCCATTCCGCGAGACTCGCAACTATGTCAAGAGGGTGATCGTCCACTACGCTCTCTACCGGAGCTTGTACGATGATAGCACTACGTCGCGATAAGAGATCGACACCCGGGAGGCGATGGGGGTTCGCGATCGCGACGGCGTTGTCGATCGTCGTCGTGGGCCAGTTGAGTGGCCAATCCGAGGTCGGGGGTCCGCCGCACACGACACTGGTCTACCCGCCTTTTGCGCACACGTTGGGTATCCACCGTGCACGATCGATGCACCTCAAGTTGTTCCTCGGTGATCGGACCCGGTTCGACAACCCACAAGGTGCGACCGCCGTCAAGTTCGCGTCCGACGACGATCCCGAGGTGAAGGGAGACGACTTTCAGCTCACGTTGTTCGGGGTGAACTCCGGTCGCGGGGAGGTCCTCTACAACTCGACGATGCAAACGCTCGCGGTTTACGGTGGTGAGGGCGAGGGCGAAGCGAAGTTCCGATCGCCACGCGGCATCGAGGCCACCGTCGATGGGCGTGTCTACGTCGCCGATACGGGAAACCGTCGCGTGGCACGCTTGCGGTGGGATCCGATCAGCCGCAGCCTGAAGTGGGTCGGCGCGTGGCCGGCGAGCGAGCCCTACGATGTGGCGGCCGACGCCCGCGGCCAGCTGTTCGTGGCCGATCACGAGTCAGGCGCGGTGCTGCGTTTCGCCGATTCGATCGTTGGCGCAGACACTGAACTGTTACTGCCTTCTCCGGTTGAGGCTGATCGGTGGCCGCTCCCAGCCGATGCGCATTCGCCCATCGCGCTGGCGGTCGGCGACTCGCTCGACCCTTGGTACAACCCGAAGGAATACCGTTTGTATCTGATCGACCTGAACGGTGGTCGCCTGCGGGCGATCAGCGCGACCGGCGAGGTGTTGGCCGAGACGACGCCGGATGTGCTCGATCGCCCGACCGATGAACCGGGTCGCTTCGGTTACGTCGAGCTCGACTACTACGGCAACATCTACGTCAGCGACCAAGTCACCGGTGTGCTCTACAAGTTCGACCCTCGGCTCCGACCACTGATAACGTTCTCCGGTCCAGGCCCCGCCGAGGACGATCTCGACGAGCCACGCGGCGTCGCGATCTGGAGACGGTTTGGGCAGGTGTTCGTAGCCGAGCGGGAAGGGGCCCAGTACTTTTTCGTAGGGACCGACTTCGAGCCGCGCACCGGCCCGATCGAGGTTCGACGCGACGGCGACCGTGACATCGCATTCGATCTATTCCTGACCGAGGCTGCGCTGATCACCGCCGCCTTTGTCAGCGCCGAGGGTGATACGCTGGCGATCGTGGATGCCGGGGTCCATGGGGTTGGCGACCAGACCGTGTCGTGGGCCCAGAGCGAGTGGAGATCGCCCCCAGCGGACGGGTGGTATGAGCGAGCCGTGCGGGTTCTAGTAGAGGCTCGACCGACGTACTCGAGCCGCCGTCGCTTCAGCCGAATTCGAGATCTCGAACTCGCTTGGGCAGACCACTTGACACCCTCTTCCGAGGATCAGTAGACTCGCCGACGTCCATCCGCACAGTAGCGGCTTCAACTGGAGGAGTTCCACCACCATGCCGAAGGGCAAAGTCAAGTGGTTTAACGACGCTAAGGGGTACGGGTTTATTGAGCAGGACAGAGGTGACGACGTGTTCGTTCACTTCACCGCGATACAGACCGAGGGTTTCAAGACCTTGGCAGAAGGGCAGGAAGTGGAGTTCGATGTGAATGATGGCAAGAAGGGACCCCAGGCGTCCAACGTTTTGAAGGTTTAAGCTTCTCCGACGCGTTGAGACAAATGCACGACGCCTCGCGATTGCGAGGCGTTCGTGTTTCTGGTTCCGGGCTCACGATACCTTGATAACCGTGCGTAGCATCTCACTGATCACATTGACGGTCGTGACGGGCCTCATCGCCGCTGTCGCCACGCCTGAACGCGCGTCATTGTGCGACGCCACATCACCGGCCGGCCCGAACGTCGATCTGTACTGCTTTGACTTGGTTCCGACGGCCGACTTCGTCGGGGCGACAGCTTCGGTCCAGCTGGGCCGGTCGATGTCTCCATTTGGCTTTGCGGTGGCCGCAGACGGGCAACCCAGGTACGAGCTCGACGTCTTGATCGACGGTCTGCCCGATCCCGCGGGACCCGAGACCGCCTTCACCGCATGGGTTACGACCCCGCTGCTCGATCCCATGGTTCGGTTGGAGGACGTGAAAAACGGTCGCCACGCGCTGGGTACCGTCGAGTTCAACAAGTTCATCGTTTTGATCACCGCGGAGACCGATCCTGTCGGATCTCGACCTGCGGGGCCGATCGTGCTTCGTGGGTCGTCACCCAGCATGGCGATCCAGCCTCACGATCTGCCGACCTTGCTGTCGACCGCGACATCTGGACGCGCGACCGATGGCGGGGAAGAATGGGTCAAGCCGCCGATGCATGCGGCGGTGTTGGGGTTGCCGGGTTTGTCGTGGCTGGCACCGGACGCCAACCCGTTTCTCCCTCCGCCCAGCGCAGCCGCCTTGCCGATGTCTCAACCACCGATCGTGGTGCGACTCGGCGATGGTGACTCGCTCCATTTGATCGCCGCTCCGGTTCTCCATTCGATCGGCGATCGGACATTCACGATGTACGGGTTCAACGGCCAGATTCCGGGTCCGCTCGTCTCGGTGTCACGCGACGCGACGATCGTCATCGGGTTCGAGAACCGACTTGGCTTGCCAACGACCGTGCACTGGCACGGCGTTCGCCTCGACAACGCGTACGACGGTGTGCCGGGTGTAACCCAGGACGTGGTTCCGCCGGGTGGGTCATTCCGTTATGAGATCCACTTTCCGGATCCGGGTCTGTTCTGGTATCACCCCCACCATCGAGAGGACATCCTCCAGGATCTAGGTCTGTACGGGAATATCCATGTGACGGCCGATGCGATGATCCCAGCGGATCGGCAGGAGTACCTCGTGCTGGACGACCTTCTGATCGCCGACGAGGGTCTGGTACCGTTTGGTCACGAAGCTGGTACTCACGCCTTGATGGGCAGATTTGGCAACCAGTTTCTGATCAATGGCGAGCCTGATTACGCGCTCGCAGTCGAGCGTAATGAGGTGATCCGGTTTCTTATCACCAACGTCTCAAACACGCGCGTCTTTAATCTCGGGTTTGACGGCGCCGCGATAAAGGTGATCGGGTCAGATCTGGGGCGATTCGAACACGAGACGTGGGTTCCGAGCGTCGTCATCGCGCCGGCCGAACGCTACGTCGTCGACGTACAGTTCGACGAGCCGGGACCCCGCTTCTTGGTCAACGTAGTTCAATCACTCGATCACGTTACGGGTAGCTTCTTCGCGGAGATCGACACGCTCGGCAGGATAGATGTCGCCGAATCGGTGATCGACGACGATCGAACGGCGGAGTTCCGTCGGTTGCGCAACGCGACAGACGTGATCGACGAGCTCGATCGGTACCGCCCGCACTTCGACCGGCCCGTTGATCACGAGCTTGTGCTGACTCTAGAGGCCGACAGTTTACCGTTTCCGTTGGGACCACTGCTCCGGTTCGAGCGCTCGTACTTCAATCCGGTCGAGTGGAGCGGCACGATGCCGCGCATGAACTGGGCGACGACATCGAACCAAGTGCGTTGGGTTTTGCGCGATCCCGCGACCGGAAAAGAGAACATGGAGATCGATTGGCGGTTTCGCCGAGGCGACGTCGTCAAGCTGCGACTCGTCAACAGCCGCGATGCGCTTCACGCGATGCAGCATCCGATCCATGTACACGGTCAGCGGATGCTGGTCCTTTCGCAGAACGACACGACGAACGAGAATCTGGTCTGGAAAGACACACTGCTGATTCCCGCCGGGGGGACGGCCGAGGTGCTACTCGATCTGACGAACCCTGGTGTTTGGATGGTCCACTGTCATATCGCGGAACACTTGGAGACAGGCATGAAGACTACGTTCACGGTGGAGTGAGGAGAGCGATTATGGTGAGAACAGTGACCCTGGTGGTCTCGCTTCTAGCGGTTGGATTAAACGCGGCCTTCGTTTCGGCACAAACGTCGTTGCCGGAGGCAGTCCAAGCCTTTGTGCGGGTCGACGCTCCGGTCGTAGCGCTGACGCACGTGAAATTGGTCGATGGGACCGGGACCGAACCGGCAAACGATCAGACCGTTGTGATCGTCGACGGGCGGATCGCGTCGGTGGGGTCGACTGACGAGGTCGCCATACCGGACGGCGCCGAGGTGCTCGACCTGAGTGGCCACACCGTCATTCCGGGGATCGTCGGGATGCACGACCACACCTTCTATACGACTTCAGGGAGAGTGGTACAGCTGACCGAGAGTGCGCCACGGCTCTACTTGGCCGCGGGCGTCACGACGATCCGCACGACGGGCAGCTATCACCCGTATAGTGAACTGAGCTTGAAATCGGCGATCGATCGACGACAGGCACTGGGTCCCCGAATTCATGTAACCGGCCCATACTTGACCGGCGGGTCGGGCGTAAGCTCCATGACCCAGCTCTCCGGACCTGAGGACGCGCGGCGCGTGGTCGACTACTGGGTCCACGAGGGCGCCACGTGGTTCAAGGCCTACGCTCAAATCAGCAGCGATGAGTTGGCGGCGGTTATCGACGAGGCTCACAAGAACGGACTCAAGGTGACCGGCCACCTGTGCTCGGTTTCGTTCCGCGAGGCGGTCGCCTTGGGGATCGACAACCTGGAACACGGGTTTTTTACCAACACCGATTACGTGCCCGACAAACCGGCTGACGTGTGCCCCAGCGGTTTCAGGGAACACTTGCTGACGATCGATCTCGAGGGTGATGAGGTCCAGGCGACGATACGCGATATGATAGACCACGGGGTCGCACTCACTTCGACACAGGCGATCTACGAACTGTTGGTGCCCGGACGGCCGCCGCTCGAGGATCGCGTGCTCGATGCGATGGCACCCGAATCGAGGGCAGACTACCTGCGATCGCGCGAGGAGATAGCAGCCAACGCGACCGAGTCGATATGGCCGGAGCTCTTTCGCCGCGCTCAGCGTTTCGAGAAGGCCTTTTTCGACGCTGGTGGGTTGCTCGCCGCGGGAGTCGACCCGACTGGGCTTGGCGGCGCGCTCCCCGGTTTTGGGGACCAACGAAACTACGAACTGCTACTAGAGACCGGTTTCTCACCGGTACAGGCGATCCAGATCATGACCGCTAACGGGGCCAGAATCTTGGGTGAATACGAAGAGTACGGCTCCGTTGAGCCCGGCAAGCTGGCCGAACTCGTAGTCATCGACGGCGATCCGATCAGTCGGCCGGCTGAGATTCGGAACGTGACGCTGGTATTCCGAGATGGCCTAGGGTTCGACACCACCAAGCTCATCGAGTCGGTCGAAGGTTTGGTGGGCATCCGGTAGGCCTCCGATCAAGCGCAGTCACAGAAACCAGCTCCTCATCGACGCTTATCGAAGCTACGGAACCGCCGACCGAGTGTTCGTACGCGGCCGTGTGCTCCGCGATCGTGGCATCAGTCCGTCGACCCCCGATGATTCACGCTGGACCAACATGCGGAACACGTGGCGTCGGCTCGCCAGCGCCGAGGTTCCCAACGCCGAGGTCGAAGTGCGGTTCTGTCGTGCGGTCACCGAGGTCGTGGCTGACGACGAGGGGCACTTCCGGACGTTACTTCCCATCCACGATCCGCCATCACAGGATCAGTTGTGGCACTCCGCCGAGCTGACGTTGCGCCAGCCCGTGAGCACGACCCCGGTGGTCGAAAAGACGCTCGTCATGGTGCCCAAAGCACACGCCGACTTCGGGATCATCAGCGATATCGACGACACGATCGTGAGGTCGGATGTAGCGCGAACCGCCTTGATGGTGGGTCGTGTGTTGTTCGGCAACGCCCATACGCGGTTGGCGTTCCCTGGTGTGGCGCCGTTCTTCCGAGCTCTCCAGCGAGGTGTCGGTGATGATGCGGCACGACCCGTGTTCTACGTATCGAGCAGCCCGTGGAATCTGTACGACGTCTTGCTCCACTTTATGGAGCTGCGTCAGATCCCGATCGGACCGCTCGAGCTTCGCGACTGGGGCTCGCTGCGGCAGGAGCTGCGGCGCGACCGGCACCGCGAGCACAAGCTACAGGCGATTCGTCGCATCTTTCAGATGTTTCCGTCATTGCCGTTTATTCTGATCGGTGACAGCGGTCAGCAGGATCCGGAGACATATCGCGACCTCATCCACGAGTTTCCTGATCGCGTGTTGTCGGTGTACATCCGAAATCTCAAGCGTGATCCGCTACGCGCAGTCGCGATTCGCAACCTCGCAGACGAAGTCGAGTCCGCGGGTAGCTCGCTGGTCCTGGCCGACGACACGCTCGCCGCGGCCCGACATGCCGTCGGTAACGGGTGGATCGAACCACGCACGCTCGATCAGATCGCCGGCGACAGCGAAGTTGGTCGGTGGCGCACCGGTGCTCATCAACGGGAGCGGACGGCGGTCATCGATGATCATACGTGAGGTGTTTGGTTTGGCCGCGGGGGATTCGCTCGTCGAGGCGCTGGCGAAGGAACGAGTGGAGACCCCGCAAGTAAAACGAGGAAACTCCGCGAGTGGTCGCGCGCCGGGTAGAGCGAAATCTCGCGCGGCTGACCGAGGCTTCACTGGATGATCGCCGGTGGCGTTCACATCGACGAGCTACAGCCCGCCGATTGGGAAGCGGTGGCGGAGATATACCGTCACGGGCTCGTAACCGAGAACGCCACCTTCGAGACCGAGGTCCCATCGTGGGATGCGTGGAATGCGGCGCACCTCGGTTTTTGCCGGTTCGTAGCGCGGATCGGAGACGATGTCGTCGGGTGGGCGGCGCTGGCGCCGATCTCGCGGCGGCCGGCGTACGCCGGGGTAGCCGAGGTGAGCGTTTACGTGGCGCCCGCCGCGCAGAACGCGGGGGTGGGGCGGGCGCTTCTGGAAGCGCTCGTACACGGATCGGAGGCCAACGGGATCTGGACCCTCCAGGGATCCATCTTTCCGGAGAATGTCACCAGCCTCAAGCTCCACGAGGGGTGTGGTTTTCGCGTCGTTGGCCGACGCGAGCGGATGGGCCGGTTGAACGGCGTTTGGAGGGACGTGGTTCTCGTCGAGCGCCGGAGCCAGATTGAGTAGTCGCATGGGTCGCCCAACGCTCTATCTGATCGACGGTTACGCGCTCATTTATCGATCGTACTTCGCCTTTGCGCGGAATCCGCTTCGCACCTCGAGCGGTGAGGAGACGGGTGCGACCTTCGGGATGGCGAACTTCCTGGTCAAGCTGCTCGATGAGCGTCACCCCGATTACCTCGGCGTAATTCTCGACTCCCGCAAGCCGACCTTCCGTCATCAGCAGTTTCCCGACTACAAAGCGACACGCGAGAAAATGCCCGACGAGCTTCAGGCTCAGCTTCCGAGAATCCAGCAGCTGTTCGAGGCCTTTCGGGTTCCCGTGCTGGAGATCGCCCACGAGGAAGCCGACGACGTGATCGGAACGCTGGCTCGACGTGGAGCGGAGGACGGTCTCGACGTCTTTATCGTCTCGGGCGACAAGGACTTCTATCAGCTCATCGATGATCACGTGAAGCTCCTGAATCCCGGCCGGGGCGGAGTCGCGGCGGTCGGCGAAGAAGTTGTCGATGTCACCAACGCCGCCGACAAGTTTGGCGTCGGTCCCGACCAGGTAACCGACATCCTCGGGCTGATGGGAGACTCGTCCGACAACATCCCCGGGGTTCCGGGTGTGGGGATCAAGACCGCTCGCAAGCTCGTCACAGAGTGGGGAAGCGTGGAGGGGTTATACGCCAATCTCGATCAGGCCGGTACGCCAAAGCTGCGCGAGCGATTGACCGAGCATCGCGATGCCGCGCTCATGTCGAAGGATCTGGTCACGATCCGCACCGATGTAGAGGTCGATCTGGATCTGGACGCACTGCGGTTGGAGGAGCCTGATACCGTTAGGGCGGGGGAGCTGTTTGCCGAGCTCGAGTTTCAGCCGCTGCTCCAACGGTTCGGGGGTCGGGACTCACAGGTTCTGGCCGAAGCCCGCTACCAGGTGGTCAACGCCCCAGCGGCGCTGGACGAACTCGCCGCTGAGCTATCGGCGACAGAGCGATGGACGGTGGATGTCGAAACTACCAGTCTCGATCCGCTGACGGCGGAGATCGTGGGCTTGGCGTTCGGTGTCGCGCCGGGCCAGGCGCGCTACGTACCCGTCAGTCCCACCGGTGAAGGCGGCGTGTCGCTGGCACAGGTCGTCTCGACGCTGGGCCCGCTGCTGGAAGATCCGGAGCAAACCAAGATCGGACACAACGTCAAGTACGATATGCTGGTCTTGGACAGTCACGGGATCGGCCTGAACGGCGTCCGCGCAGATACAAAGCTCGCGGCCTACCTTCTCGATCCCGCCCGCCGCTCCTACAGCCTCGATGTGCTGGGGCTCGAGCTGCTCGGCCACAAGATGACCACCTACGACGACGTGACAAAGCCCGAGGGGCGCAAGGAAGCCCTCCCGCTGATCGACATCGAAGTCGAAGCGGTGGCCGACTACGCGTGCGAGGACGCGGATGTGACGCTGCGGCTAGCCGAGCGGTTGCTGCCCGAGCTTGAGGACAAGGATCTGATGGAGCTGTTCGTCACCGTCGAGCTCCCGCTTATTCGGGTGCTCGCTGACATCGAACGCCACGGGGTGGCGCTGGACCTCGACTTCTTTGCGGCCATGAGCGAACGGATGTCGGCCGAGCTCGAGACGATCGAACGGGAGTGCTACGTTCTGGCCGAGGAAGAGTTCAATCTCAACTCGCCACGCCAGCTCAGCTCGATACTGTTCGAAAAGCTCGAGCTACCGGTAATCAAGCGCACCAAGACCGGATTCTCGACGGATGCCGAAGTCTTGGAGACGCTGGCCGCCGAGCACGACCTGCCACGCCGGCTGATCGAGTATCGCGAGCTCGCCAAGCTCAAATCGACCTACGTCGACGCGTTGCCAGCCGCCATCCACCCTGTCACGGGACGGTTGCACACGAGTTGGAATCAAACCGTGACCTCGAGCGGACGGCTCTCGTCCAGCGATCCAAATCTCCAGAACATCCCGGTTCGGACGCCGTTGGGGAGGGAGATTCGGCGCGGTTTTGTCCCCTCCGAAGAGGGCTGGGTGCTGTTCGTCAGCGATTACTCGCAGATCGAGCTCCGCATCTTGGCTCACCTGTCGCAGGACGAGAACCTGTTAGCGGCTTTTCGGAGTGGGCGTGACATCCATCGCGAGACGTCGGCGCTCGTGTTTGGCCTCGACCCCGCCGATGTGGATTCCGACCTCCGGAACAGGGCCAAGGAGGTCAACTTTGGTGTCGTCTATGGGATGGGGGCGTTCGGTCTCGCCCGACGGCTGGGGATCCCGCGCAGCGAAGCCAAGGCCTTCATCGACGGGTACTTCGCTCGTTTTCCAGGCGTCAAGCGGTTCCAGGAGGAAACGATCGACCGCGCCAGAGAGCACGGGTTTGTCACCACTCTGTTCGGGCGACGCCGGTATCTGCCGGAGATCGGGAGCAAGAACTTCAATATCCGATCGTTCGCCGAGCGGGTCGCGATCAACAGCCCGATTCAAGGCACGGCCGCGGATGTGCTCAAGGTGGCAATGGTCCGGATTCATGAACGACTGAACAGCGAACCGTTGCGGGCCAGAATGCTGCTGACCGTCCACGACGAGCTGGTATTCGAGGTCGAACGAGATGCAAGGAATGCCCTGGAGTCGCTTGTACGCGAGGAGATGGAGGGTGCCATCGATCTCGATGTCCCGGTCGTCGTCGAGACCGGCACCGGTTCGACGTGGTACGACGCCAAGTGATCACGGTCGGGTTGACTGGCAATGTCGCCGGCGGAAAGACGGTCGTCGCCGACCGGTGGCGGGATGCGGGTGTCGCCGTCATCGATGCTGATCGCTTGGGGCATGCTGTTCTGACGGATGACAGCGAAGCCCAGAAGGCGCTGATCGAGGCCTTTGGAACCGAGATTGTCGAAGGAGATGGATCGATCGACCGGGTCGCGCTAGGCGCGCGAGCGTTCCGCTCGCCCGAAGCCACCGCGCGGCTAAACGCCATCGTCCACCCGCCCCTCTTGGAACGGCTCGACCGCGAGATCGACGCCACCCGACGCGAGGGCCATCGCGTGGTGGTGGTTGACGCCGCCCTCATCTTCGAGTTCGGGATACCCGAGGCTCTCGACCGGATCGTGTTGGTCACGGCGCCAAGCGAGGTGCGCGCCGAACGGCTCGCCCAGCAGCGGAGGCTGAGTCCCGAGCGGATCGAAGAGCTGATGGCGGCGCAGATGCCCGACGCGGAGAAACTCGATCGTAGCGACTACGTGATCGTCAATGACGGATCGATCGAACTATTGCTGGAAGCGGCGGACTCGGTGTTGGCTGACATCCAGAAGGAGGTTTCGCGGTGCGCCGGGTCGGACTGATCGTTCTCGATGGATGGGGGCTGCGCGAGGCGCGCGAAAGCAACGCCGTCGCGCTCGCCAGGACGCCGGTATTCGATACGCTGTGGGAGAAGTATCCGCACATCGAGTTAGCGGCGTCGGGCGAAGCGGTTGGTCTTGGAGCGGGCCAGATGGGAAACTCCGAGGTCGGCCACCTGAACCTCGGCGCGGGCCGGGTCATCACGCAGGACATTCTGCGGATCGACGAGACGATCGCGTCGAACGCGTTTTTCGACCTCGAGCCATTTGCTAAAGCGATCGAGCACGTAAGCCGAACCGATGGCGTATTACACCTGTTGGGGCTCGTCTCGGATGGCGGCGTACACAGCCATCAGCGGCATCTGGTCGCGCTGCTCGAGCTGGCTCGCCGCAAGGGGCCGGTCCGCGTCGTGGTGCACGCCTTTACGGACGGTCGCGACACTTCGCCAACCTCGGGCTTGGGGTATCTCGAAGCTCTTCGAGACGTGATGCATGAGAAAGATGTTGGCGAGCTGGCGACCATTGTCGGCCGGTACTACGCCATGGATCGCGACCGTCGCTGGGATCGTACCCGGATCGCCTACGACGCACTGACCGGTGGGCAGTCGGGAAGCTCGACTCGCAATCCTCTAAAGGCGATCAAGAAGAGCTACGACAACCACGTGACCGATGAGTTCATCAAGCCGATCATCGTTCAGGACACTCCGCGAGTGCAGGCTGGTGACGCCATCCTGTTTTTCAATTTCCGGGCCGATCGCGCACGCCAGCTCACGCGAGCTTTTACCGAGTCAGGGTTCGACGCCTTTGAGCGCGACCGCATCGAATCGGTGTACTTCGCTACGATGACCGAGTACGACGCGACGTTCGATTTGCCGAGCGCTTTTCCGACGCGAACGCTCGATCACGTCGCGGGAGAAGTGTGGGAGGCCAACGACTGCTCGAACTTGCGGATCGCCGAAACCGAGAAGTACGCCCACGTGACGTATTTCTTCAACGGTGGTCGAGAAGAGCCGTACTCGAAGGAGGAGCGCATCCTAGTGCCGTCGCCCAAAGTGGCGACTTACGACTTGCAGCCCGAGATGTCGGCACCGGAGGTCCGCGATCGCTTGTTCCAACCCGGATATGGTGGGACACACCGGGGATCTGCCGGCCGCGATCCGCGCCGTCGAGACGATTGACGGGTGTCTGGGGAAGGTCGTCGACGCGTTTCTAGACGTCGAGCCGGATGGCGCGTTGCTCGTGCTGGCCGATCACGGGAACGCCGAGACGATGGTTCAGGCGGACGGCACCCCGCACACCGCGCACACGACCAATCCAGTGCCGTGCTTGCTCGTCTCGAGGGGGTTCCGCGGCCAACTGCGGGAAGGTGGCGCGCTCTGCGATGCGGTGCCGACGCTGTTGGCGTTGCAGGAGATCAGTCAGCCGGCCGAGATGACGGGGCGGGATCTCCGCGAACAGTCCGCCAGTACTCGGCCATCCCGATCCGATTGAGCACCGGCGGGTGGCTGTAGAACCACCGAACGACCGGTCCCGGTGGTGTGATCCACGACAGGTTGGTCTCGGCGAGCCGTCGCTCGGCGGCGACGAAAGTGTCGGGGTCGTGAGTCAGCTCGAGCGAGATCCAGTCGGCCTCGGCTTCCATCCGGCGCGAAATCGTCGCCGAAATGGGACTCGAGAGAAACAGCGCCACGGAGACGGCGAGCCAGAGCAGCGGTAGCGCGGCCGGGTCGGCTGAGCCATCCAGCGTGCGATCTCGCCGCGCCCGCCATCCGGCCAGCGCCGACAACGCCCAGGCCCCGAAGACGATCCCCGGTAACGTCGACATCAATCCACGCGTCACGTGGCGCTCTCGTTGGTGACCGATCTCGTGGGCGACGATCAGTAGCAGTTCCTCACGCGGTGCGTTGGCCACCAAGTTGTCGTAGAGGACGACCTGGCGAGTGGCACCGATCCCGGTCACGTAAGCGTTGAGCCGGCGCGTTCGCCGGCTGGCGTCCATCACTTGGACGCGTTGGATGTCGATCCCGGCATTTTCACCCAGCTCGACGATCTCGCTCTCGAGCTCGCGGTCCGCGAGTGGCGTGAAGTCGTGAAACAGAGGATCGATGATGCGTGGCGCGGCGATCGTGCCGAAGACTGCGATCACGATCCCAGCACCTGCGGCCACCACCCATCCGCGTCGAGGCCAACGTCCGATCGCAGCCAAGAACCCGGCCGCGGCAGCGCTGTAGACGAGGATCCAGAAACCGCGCACCCTGACGTAGTCGAGCAGCCACGCTGAGCGTGTCTGCGTCGACAGGCCAAAGGCGTGCTCGATGCGGTAGCCGCTGGCGTACGAGAGCGGCAGCGTGACCAACGCCAGGATCGCCAGCAGGATCGCCATAGTGCCGAACGCGATGACCGATGTTCGATTGGAAACACGACCCATAACGGTGGTCAGCACGCTTCCGCCTCCCAACACGAGCAGACCGATCAACGTTCCCCAGCGTAGAAGCGTCGCTGTTGCCCAGAACGCGTACTTGACCTCGCTGTAGAGACTCGAGGTCTCCCCAAAATCGGGTGTGAAATAGCTCGTCGGGTCGACCGGCAGGACACGTGGGTCGGGTCGGCCGAGGAAGAGAGCGAGAGCGATTACGGCAACGGCGATGGCGACCCCCACGCCGAGCCAACGCCGCTCCAGCCTCATCAAGCGTCGCCCGTCATTGGCACAAAACGAACCGCAATCAGCTCTTCCGATACGATGCCCTCAGGCGTACGGCGAAGCCGGAAGATCGTCTGGTTGGCTCCGGTTCCGACAGGTACCACCAGGCGGCCACCCTCTGCCAGCTGCTTGACCAGCGTCTCGGGTATCGATGCTGGCGCGGCGGTGACGATGATCGCGTCGAAGGGGGCAGCGCGTTCCCATCCCGCGTGGCCGTCGCTGGCGATCACGTGCACGTTGCGGTACCCGAGCCGGTGCAGGGTGCGCCCGGCGCGAACCGCCAACTGAGGGACGATCTCGATCGAGAACACATCGGTCGCGATCTCGGCCAGGACGGCGCTCTGGTACCCCGAGCCCGCCCCGACCTCGAGCACACGATCATCGGGACCCAGCTCCGTTGACTGAGTCATGTAGGCTACGATGTAAGGTTGGCTGATCGTCTGGTCGAACCCGATCGGTAGGGGCCGGTCCTCGTAGGCGAGGTCGAGATACTCCGGCAAGACAAACTCGTGACGCGGGACGACCCACATAGCACCCAGCGTGGCCGGGTCACGCACGCCGCGAGCGGCGACCTGTCGTCGTACCATCCGTTCGCGGGCGCGGCCCCAGTCGATCGCTCGGTCCTGCATCTATCCGCCGCGTAACGACTCGGCGAGCGAAGCGGCTCGATCGCGCCACGCAGGGTACGGCCCGAGCAGCGACTCGGCTTTCTCGAGCACGCCGATCGCACCGCGACGGTCGCCCGCCTCCGCCCGCGCGCGGCCGAGGTAGTAGTACGCGAAACCGTTGGTCGGATCGATACGCGTGGCGCGTTCAAACCGGGTAGCTGCGTCGCTTGGCCGTCCGGCGATCAGGAACCCCTTGCCCTCCTCGACGACGCGTTGGCTGGCGTCGCGAGCCATCGTGTTTGCGCCGGGATCGATCGCGTTGGCGCGGTCGATGGAGATTTCTCGAGGCTCGGACTCGACGGCCGCGGGCTGGGTGGTGGCGCTGGCGGATGGCGACTCGTTGTCAGTGTTAGCCGCTCGATCAACACCGCGATGTGCACAACTGGCCGTGGCGACCACCATGAGCCCGAGAAACCATGCTGAGCGCTGACTCAGAAGATCCACCATCCGTCGTCTTGATCCCCGTGCAGATGACATCGGTACTGCGGTTCGGTGCCCTCGACAAAAACTTCGTAACGCGTTTCCTGGCAGCCCGGGGTGGCGATCTCCCCAGTTTCCGCGTCGACCTCGACGATCACGATGTTCCTGGGTGCCGGAAACACCGGGCTCCGATTGCCGATCCCCGATCGCTTCATGAAGTCAACCCAGATCGGTAGCGCCGCTCGGCCGCCGTACAAACCGATCGGCTGGTTATCATCGTACCCGACCCAGACCAGAGCCACTGTTTCCGGTGTGTACCCCACGAACCAAGCGTCACGAGTCGAGTTCGTCGTCCCGGTCTTGCCCGCCGCTCGGCCAGAATAACCGAGTGCACGCGCACGCTGAGCGGTGCCGGAGTCGAACACATCCTGCAGCATGTTGTTGACGAGATATACTGCGTCGGCCGGCGCTACGCGGTCCATGTTGACCTCGCGGTGTTGCAACACCCGACCTCGGTTGTCGACAGCTGCCAGAATCGAGAGCGGCTCGGTTCGGATGCCGCCGTTGGCGAGCGTCGAGTATGCCGATGCGAGTTCCAGCGGTGTCACCTCGAAAGCGCCCAGCGCGATCGATGGGACCGCCTGCAATCGGCTTCCGATCCCGGCCTCACGGGCGGTTCGCGTCACCCGGTTCAACCCCACATCGAGCGCCAACCGGCTGGTGGCGATGTTCATCGAGTTGGTGAGCGCCGCGCGCAACGAGACCGGACCGTGAGTCTCGTTGTCATAGTTGTTTGGCGACCATACCTCGCCGCCGGAAACGACCTCGAACGGAGTGTCCTCGATCGTCGTCGCCGGGCTCCAGCGGTCGGGCTCGAGGAAGGCGGTAAGGTAGACGAACGGCTTGAACGTCGAGCCTGGTTGCCTCTGGGCTTGCTCGGCGCGGTTGAACTGGGACGCCTGGTAATCCCGCCCGCCGACCATCGCGCGCACAAACCCGGTGCGCGGATCGACGACGACCAGCGCGCCCTCGAGCTCACCGGCGCGGTTCGCGAGCCGAGGGTAGTCCGCCTCGAGCTGTTCGAGACCTTCCACCAATGCCTGCTCGGCGGCGATCTGGGCCCCCATGTCGAGGGTCGTGAAAATCCTGAGTCCCTCGGTCTGGAGCAACTCCCGCGGATACCGACTGGCCAACTCGCTGAGCACGAAGTCGACGAAATAGGGGGCGTCGTTGAAGCGCCTGTCCTCGCCCCGAACGTTGAGCGGCTCGGCCCTAGCGCGGGCAAACTGATCATCGGTCAGCCGGTTCTGATCGTGCATCAAGGTCAGGACCAGGTCACGTCGCTCCTTGGCCCGCTCGGGATGTCGGTGCGGGTTGTACCTGCCGGGATCGCGAATGAGCCCGGCCAGCGTAGCCGCCTGCGGAAGATCTACCTCGCGCACCGACTTGCCGAAGTAGTAGCGCGCCGCCTGCTCGATCCCCATGATCGACGAGGCACCGCGCTGACCGAGGTAAATCTCGTTTAGGTACGCTTCGAGGATGTCGTGCTTCGAGTACTTGGCTTCGAGGATCACAGCCATCACCGCCTCCATCAGCTTGCGGCGGTATGTGCGCTCGGAGGTCAGGTAGTAGTTCTTGACGAGCTGCTGGGTGATCGTCGATCCGCCCTGCATCGTGCGTCGAGCGCGGAGATTGACCAGCGAGGCGCCGGCCATCCGTATCGGATCGAGACCGGGGTGGCTGTGGTAGCGTGCATCCTCGACCGCCAGGATCGCCTGAACGACGTACGCCGGGATCTCCTCTAGATCGATCGGCGTTCGGTCCTCCATGTGTTGATCGAAGATGACCCCTATCACTTCCGGCTGAAGCGCGGCGTTGCTCAGCTCATCGCCGGTGTGGGCGTTGGTTATGCTGCGAACGACCTGACGTCGAGTGTTGATGCGAATCGGATATGCTGGATTGGTGCCATCCGGATAGTCGAAAGCGTGCAAATAGACGAGCCACTCGCCGTCGTTCCGTGCGTATTCGCCCGGCTCGTCGATCTCACCCGCCTGCTCGAGGTACCCCAACCGTTTGAGGCGCGCCTCGAACTCCTCGTCGCTCAGTGGCTGGCCCGGGAACAGCAGGAAAGCGTCGGAGAACACTTTCGACGGAACGTTCCACTTGCGGCCGTCCCATTTCGACGTCACCCGGCGCTCGAGCATCACCGAGTACACCCCGATCGAGATGGCGCCGATGATGAGAATCGGGAACGCGACGAGCACCCACGTGGGTGGGCGCCACTTGATGTGCTTGATCATACGCGAATCCAGTTTCAGATGCGGGAGGCGTAGCACGGCTGTCTACAATCTACACCGCGGCGATCGAAAAGGTCGGACCGGGTCACCCTTTAACGACCTGGTCGAGCACCCGCAACCAGTTGCCGCCGAGTATCTTGCGGAGATTCTGGCCGGTCTGTCCCCGACGCTCGAGCTCGGCTGCGATGAGCGGAAGATCCTCGACTCCGTGGAACCCGGACGGCAACCTCGGGACGCCATCCATGTCCGAGCCGAGCGCAGCGTGTTCGACCCCGGCTACATCTACGACCCGCTCGAGGTGGTCGACGATCACCGTCCAGTCGGGATCGGCGGCACCGGGTGTGAGGTAGTCGGAGAAGAAGTTGATCCCGATCAGGCCACCGTTCTCGGCTATCGCGCGCAGCTGATCGTCGGAAACGTTTCGCGGGTGAGGTCCATGCGCTTCGGTGGCCGAGTGGCTCACTACGATCGGATGGCTCGTCCGCTCGAGGACGTCCCAGAATGTGGTCGGCGCCGCGTGGGATAGATCGACCACCATCCCGATGTCGTTCATCGCCTCCACCACGCTCTCCCCAAACGGGGATAGGCCACCGTAGACGGGCTCATCGCCGGCGGCATCGCCCAAGGCGTTGGTGTGCATCCAAGTCAGCGTGAGGTAACGCGCGCCGTGATCGTACAGCCGCTCGACGTTGGCGACTTTTTTCTCGAGTGCGTCGCCGTTTTCGACGCCGGCCAGAAGGGCGATGCGTTCATCGGCGGCGGCGGTGACGACGTCGTCGGCAGTGGTGGCGAAAACCAGGCGGTCAGCGTGTGCGACGGCCGTCTCTTGGACCAACGAGAGCAGATCTCGAGCCCGCCCAAAGGCGCGATCGGGTCCTACAGCCGGGTCGACCCACGCGGCCATGAAGACCGCGTCCAACCCACCGTCGAGCATGCGTGGCAGATCGACGTGATTGGACGCCCCTCGAGTGCCGAAATCGATCCCGTCGTCTGCGATCCTGAGCGGCGTGTCGATGTGGCCATCGAACACTAGCGCGTCCCGATACAACTGTGCCCTCCGTTTTCTCGGGTTCTGGCAACGATACTCGGCGGGTTGCGGAGGGGTCAAAAAGATAGGCGGCCCGCCATGTATCGGCGGGCCGCCAGATGCGGCTTCTGCCGGGTCAAACAGAAACCGCTTGTGATCCCCGGAAGGGGGGCTCCCGGGAATCGGGCCAGGCTGTGGACGTGACGCCCCCTGGCATTCGATAAAAGAGACGA
>JBDHED010000032.1:0-14459 GCA_039591175.1 Gemmatimonadota bacterium
CGTGACCCAGGGTTCGCGATTGGCAAACACGGTTCCGAACCAGCGCTCGATAAACAGCGCCGTGTACTCGCCGAGCGACGGCTCGCCGACCTGATCGTAGGCTTCGAGAAACCGATCCCACCATGACAGCTCATCGCGCGTCCACGCCAGGTGCGGATTGAGCAGCGCCACCGAGCGCACGCGATCCGGTGAACCGTGTGCGAACGCGATCGCGATCCGCGCGTTCAATCCAGCCGCTACGATGTGCACGCGCTCGAGGCCGAGCCCGTCGAGGACCCGGCCCAGATCGTCGCGATGTGCATCCAGCGAATAGTCGCCGTTGGCGGCGGCCTCAGACCGACCCTGCCCTCGCACGTCGTAACGAATGAGCCGATGGTGGTCACGCAGGTAGGGCAGGATATGGAGCCAGCTCGAAGTGTCGTTAGCCCAATCGGCGATCATCACGATCGCCGTGCCGCGACCATCCTGCTCGTAGAAGATCTGCGGCGCGTTCGATTGAGCAGCGGCGTCCCCGGCGAAGAGAAACGCCAGGGCGAGGCCGAGAAACAAGAGACGGACGCGGTTCGGGGCGGCTGTCATCGCCGTGCGAATGTGATGGCTCGCTCGTCGCCGGGCAATCAGCGCCTACCGCAAAGAGCGTCGCAGCGCTGAGCGCGCCGCGTGGTAACCGCACATTCCGTGCACGCCACCCCCGGGCGGTGTCGACGCCGAGCATAGGTAGAGCCCTTCGATCGGCACTCTGTACGGGTCGCGGCTCGCTACCGGGCGGGCAAACGCTTGCTTCAGATCCATGACGCCGCCGCCGATATCACCGCCCACATAATTGGGGTTGTACGCTTCGAGCTCGAGCGGTCCCATGGTGTGACGCTGGATGATCCGATCGCGAAAACCCGGGGCGAAGCGCTCGACCTGGGCTTCGATACGGTCCGTCATGTCGACCCGTGAGCCGTGCGGAACGTGGCAGTAAGCCCAGGCGGTGTGCTTCCCTGCCGGAGCCCGGGATGGATCGAACAGCGTCGGCTGCGCCAACAGCACAAACGGGTGCCCGGCGATGTCGCCCTGCCACGCGGCCCGCTCGGAGAGCGCGATCTCGTCGGCGGTCCCGCCCAAGTGTACGGTCGCCGCACGGGCACACTCGGGCGCCGCCCACGGGATCGGCGCGTCTAGCGCCCAATCGACCTTGAACACGCCAGGACCGTATCGATAACGCTCGAGCCGGCGGCGATAGCGCGGCCGCATTCGATCGCCGCCGATCGCGACGAGTTGCCGCGGCGTGACGTCGAGCAACACCGCCCGCGAGACTGGCAGCTCGTCGAGCGAACCGACGGCGGCGTTGGTCACCACCTCCCCACCGAGCGATTGCAGGTGTGCCGTCAGCGCGTCGGCGATCCGTTGCGACCCGCCGCGGGGCAGCGGCCAGCCGACGGCGTGGCCCAGAACACTCAGCGTCAGCGCAACGCCAGCCGTCAGCCTTCGATCGAGCGGCAGAATCGAATGCGCGGCCAACCCGGCGAACAACGCCGTCGCACGGTGCCCTTTGAAGTGGCGCCTGCAAAGCGCTTCCATTGATGGGAGCGCACGGGTTCCGAACCGCGCCATCGCGACCGGGTGGCGCGGCAGACCGACGGGTCCAAGGACGTCGTCGACGATCGTTTCCCACCGAGCCACCAGCGGATCGATGAGCGCGCGGTACGGTTCGCCGTCGGCGCCCAATCCGGCCGCGGTTTCGTCGACGGCACGCTCGAGCACGACCGCCGTGCCGCCATCCAACGGGTGCGCCAGCGGCGCATCGGGTTGCACCCAGTCGAGCCCGTGCTCGGCCAGCGGCAGCGTGCGAAAGAACGGCGAGCCGAGGCCCAGCGGGTGGATCGCCGAGCATACGTCGTGCACGAAACCGGGTCGTGTCAGCTCCGCCGATCGCATCCCACCGCCGACGGTGGCCGCAGCTTCGTAGGCGCGCACCGCGTACCCTTCGCGCGCCAGCGTGATCGCCGCCGCCAAACCGTTGGGGCCGGTTCCCACCACCACGGCGTCAAACCGCTTTTTCTCACCCCCGTTGCGCTTCGGGATCATGATGTCGCTCATCGGTCCCCCAGCTTGCGTTGCGCTCCCGCGCTCGACCGCGCCCGGCGGCCGACGCGCACTCTCACCGAGCAATGGTACTCGCTGTGGCGTACCCGGGCCTCGGCGCAGGTAGTGGCGACCTTGGCCGCCGTGGGCAGCGCACTACCTTTTTTCATATGCAGGTCGCCCGCGACCCGAGACACGATCTCCTCACCTACCTCGAGCGATACCGGCGCAGTGGGCGACTCACTGCCCGACGCGCCGACCGATGGCGGCGAAGAGGTCTGCGCGGGCGCGAGATCGCGAATCGGGCCGAGCGTGTTGCGAGCTCACTCGCCGCTCACGGTGTGCAAGCCGGCGATCGCGTCGCCCTCGCGCTGAACGACGGACCGCTGTGGCACGCCGGATTCTTTGGCACGCTGCGCGCCGGCGGGGTCGCAGTACCGCTCGACCTGTCGTTTGAACCGGAGCGCTTGCGCCAGCTGGCACTCGACCTCGAGTTACGCGCCGTGTGTACCGAGTCCGAGGTGCCGGACCTCGAGCTCGGATTGCCGCAGGTGGTGATCGATTGGCGCGACGACCACGACATCGTGCCGTCGGTGGTCGATTGGCCATCGGACGATCCGGAGCGGGTCGCTGAGATCGTGACCACCTCGGGCACGACCGGCGCACCCCAGGCCGTGCCGGTCACCCATCGGAACCTGTGCTCGGTGCTCGACTCGCTTGGCAACGAGATCGACAAGCACCGCTGGGCGCTTCGGCTGACTCCCGCGATCCGGATCGCGATATCGCTTCCGCTCTCTCATCTATACGGTCAGGTCATGGGCGTTTTCCTACCGCCGCTATTGGGCGCGCGCGCGACTCAGCTCGACCCGATGCCGGCCCCCGATTTGGCTCGTGCGCTACGCGATGAACGGGCCTGGGTTTTGGCCACCGTGCCGCGAACGCTTTCGCTCCTCGGCCGCCACCTCGAATCGCAGGGCGCGTCGCTCTGGGGTGCGGACGAGATGAGCCGTAAGCTGGAGGTCGCCCGCAGCCGCCCGTGGCCGGTGCGATGGGCGATGTTCGCGCCGTTGCGTCGGCTCGTCGGGCACCGCCTGATCGCGGTCGTATCGGGCGGTGGGCCGCTGGAAACAGCGACCGAGTCTCTGTGGCGAGCACTCGGGTACGTCGTCGTTCAGGGGTACGGCTTGACCGAAACCGCGCCGTTGGTGACGCTGAACCACCCGTTTGACACCGCACCCGGATCGCTCGGCAAACCGCTGCCCGGCGTGGAGGTCCGGATCGCGGTTGACGGCGAGATCCTGGTGCGTGGTGCCAACGTCGTCGCGGCCCGGGTTGGCGGGCCGGCAGTCGACGATCAGGGATGGCTCCACACTGGTGACCTGGGGCGGTGGGACGATCGGGGGCGACTCACGTTTCTGGGTCGGATGGGTGAGCGCATCGTGACGACCGCGGGGGTCAACGTCGACCCGGAACCAGTCGTCGCCGCGCTCAAGCGACAAACCGGGATCCTCGATGCGGTGGTGTTGGAACGGCCGTGGCCGCCACCGGGAGCGGTGAGCGCCGTGCTCGTCGTCCATCCCGGCGTCGACGCTCAACCCGCCGTCACGCAGGCCAACCGTGAGCTGCCCGACGCGGCGCGGGTACGATCGTGGCGCGTCTGGCCGGAGCCCGATTTCCCGCGCACGCGAACCGGCAAGCCGCGACGCGCGGATGTGCGCGAGTGGTTAAAGCGACAAGCCCCGACCTCAACCGGCGCACCGGCCGCGCGCACCACCGTCGATCCGTTCGATACGATCGCCGGGATGGTTGGAGATCTGACCGGCGTCGCTCCACCCGACCTGGCGCGCGACACGCGACTCGAAGACGCGTTGTCATCGCTCGATCGGGTCGAGCTCATGACACAAGTAGAGATGGCGTACGGCGCGATGGTCGCAGACGACGTTTTCGCCGGCGATGCGACGTTGGCCGAGGTCGCCGAGGCGATCGCGAGCGAGCCCGCGGAGAGCGCACACGCGGTGGAAGATCACGTACTGGAGCGCGAGTCGCTCGACGTGCCGTTCGCCCGATGGCGCTTCTCACCGCCGGTACGCGTCGCGCGCGCAACACTGCAGACGCTCATCATGCGCCCGGCGTGGCACACTCTATTCGATCTCGACGTCGGAGGTCGAGAGCACGTGAGCGCGCTTCCTGGGCCGGCACTCATCGCCAGCAACCATCTCAGCATTCTCGACCCGGGCACGGTATTGTTCGCGCTGCCGGCGCGCGCCTCAACCCGGATCGCACCGGCCGCTATGTGGGGCCACTTCACGGCGTCACGGGCGGGTTGGCTGCAGTATCGGTCGGCCGTTTTTGGCCTCAACCTGGTGCCGTTAGTGCAATCGGGAGATTGGCGCCCAACGCTCTCGATCGCCGGTGCGGTCGTCGATCGCGGCTCGAGTGTGCTCATCTACCCGGAGGGTGAACGATCTCCGGACGGAGAGCTGCTCGAGTTTCGGCGTGGCGTGGCGGTCATGGCGCAGGAGTTGCACTTACCGATCGTGCCGTGCGGGATCGCAGGCACGCTGGCGGTCCTGCCACGCGGTGCACGGTGGGCTCGGAACTGTTGGTTGCGCTCGGCGCCAGTGGCGATTCGATTCGGCGAACCACTTCCGGCCCCGGGGTCCGATAACGATCTGCAACCGACGATGACCGAGCTGGTGAACCGGATCGCGGCGCTGAGGAGCGACGCCTTGCGAGCTGCCGGCCGCAATTAGCAACGCCACTCGGAGAACCAGATGAGCAGTCCACTCGTTTCCGTCCTGCTACCCGTCCGCGACGGCGGACCGTATTTGGCGGAGGCGATCACCTCGCTCCGATCCCAGACGATGCCCGATTTCGAAGTCATCGCCGTGGACGATGGGTCGACCGACGACTCATTGGAGCAACTCGAGTTTTGGGCCGAGAGCGACCTACGCGTCCGGATCAAGACCCAGTCCAAAGCTGGCATCGTAGCAGCGCTCGAAGCTGCTCGTGATGAGGCCCGTGGCTCGTACTTGGCGCGCATGGACGCTGACGACATCGCAGCACCCGCGCGACTCGAGCGCCAGCTGGCGCTCCTGGCGAGCGACGACTCGCTCGTCGCCGTCGGGTGTCAGGTCGAGTACTTCCCAGAGAGGGCCCTGCGAGACGGGGCGCGACGGTACCAAGATTGGATCAACGCGCTGACGACCGCCGATGACATCGCGCGTGACATCTTCGTCGAGTGTCCGCTCGCCCACCCCACCCTGCTCGCGAGCGCCAGGGGTGTCGCCGAAGTCGGTGGGTATCGGGCCACCGGGTGGGCCGAAGACTACGACCTGATCTTGAGGCTGTGGGAAGCCGGTGGGCGGTTCGCCAACGTACCCGAGGTGCTGTTGAGGTGGCGCGAGCGAGCCGATAGGCTGTCGCGGACGGACCCCACGTATTCGCTCGACGCTTTCCGGCGCTGCAAGGTTCACTACCTGGCGCGCACACTGTTTCGAGGTCGCGACGGGATCGTCGTTTGGGGCGCCGGCCCGACCGGCAAAGGGATGGCCCGCACACTGCTCGAGGCCAAGATCCCGCTGCAGGCGTTTGTCGATCTCGATCCGCGAAAACTCGGGCGTCGGATCTACGGCGCACCGGTCGTGCCGCCCACGATGATCAACGAGTATCAAGGATCATTCTGCCTCGCGGCCGTCGCCCAGCCGGGCGCACGTGAAGAGATCCGCTCCGCGTTGACCGAAGCCGGCTGGCTCGAGACCAAGGATTTTATCGCCGTCGCGTAGTTAGGCGCTGGCTTCTGTCTTTGTGTCGTCGGGTCGGCGGATCAAAAGCGCAAACACGATCATGTGAGTTACCAACAGCGCCGGGACGACGATCGCCGGGATGAAGTAGGTCGCCCCGAACTCACCATCAGGTACACGCTGGAAGCCCCGGTACACTGCGTTCATGAGATCGAGAAGCCCCTCGATGTTGAACAACCAAACGAGCGGGATCGCGATCGTCCAGTTCAGTCGCAGGCCGATCAGAGCCACAAAAGCGAGCGCCGCCGCCAACAAGTCCCCGTAGGCCGCTGGCTCGGCGAAGCCGGGATCCAATGGCGACGACGTGACGCCGACGATCAGGAACGCTAATCCGATATGGCGGAACGAATGGAACAACAGAAATGGCGTGAGCGCGTCCCGCAATGTGTACCTGGCGAGCAGCGGCATGACGTACCAACGAGCGATGAGCCCAAAGCTCACCAGACTCATCGTGATGCTGAGCGGCAGGAAGAGGTCGCGCACTAGTACTTCGTGCCGGTCCTATGAACCGGCGACGAGCCGGGCACATGGGGTGACAGATGGAGCGCCATGAACACGGCTTCTTCGGTCGGCATCTCGCGGCCTTCGGTCCAGCCGTCGACGAAGTCACGGCTACTCATCGTGGACCGAATCGTCTCCTTGGCGGCCTCGAATTCGACTTGTGCATGTACCGGTAGCGACACATCTTGCGACTGCAGCATTGCATCGACTCGGCCACACAACCGAAGTGCACGCCTGGGCCGTTCTTCAGCGAGCTGAAGGGCAGCAAGGCCTACCAGGCTTTCCGCGATCCCTCCGGTGTAACCCGACTTGCGATATAACGCCAGCGCCTGGGCGTACAGCTCCCGCGCGCGCGCGGTGCCACCCTCGAGCCGCGCCATATCACCCAGACCCGATAGCGATTCGGCCGTTCCCAGTGTCTCGTTCAAACGTCGGTAATGCTCGAGGCTTTGTTCATAAAATGAAACGGCGCGATCAAAGTCCTCCTCCTGTCGCGCTAGATCGCCAAGGCTCAAGAGGCCGTGCGCCAACCGGTGAGTGTCCTTGGATTCTCGGGCCAGACACAGGCTCGCCTCCAACATCTCAGAGGCGGTCCCAAGATCCCCGTCCTCGCGGGCGATTGCACTCAGACTTTCAAGAACGGCAGCCTCACGGGCGCGATTGTTCTCTTCACGGCTGAGCGTCAATGCCTCTTCAAAAACCTCCCGAGCCCGCTCCTTGTCGCCCTTCTCCCGTATAGCGAAGCCGAGATTGACAAGTATGAGGCCAATGCCCGAACGGTCGTCGAGCTGACGGTACAGCGCCAAACCTTGCTCGAATTGAGCGATCGCTGACTGGTGGTCGTTCTGCCAGTTCGCGAGAACGCCGGCGCCCAAAAGGGCGCGCGCCCGCTGGCCCAATTCAAGGCCGTCGTCGGACGCGTCCAGTGTTTCCTCGAGCCAGCGCCGCCCTTCACTGAGATAACCACGCGACCACCAGAACTGCCACAGCGAGCCCGCAAGGCAAAGCGCGTTTTCCGCGTTGCCACTATCGAGCGCGCGGCGAAGAACAGCGCGGAGGTTGTCGTGCTCGATCTCGAGCCGGTCCAACCACGCTCCCTGATCCGGGGTACAGAGATAGCTCTGGCCCGCGTCGATCATTTCGATATAGTACGCACTCTGCCGTTTTGCCCAATCGTCCAGCGTGCCAGTTTCCTCTAGCCTGCACCGAGCGTACTCACGGATCGTCTCGAGCATCCGGAAGCGAGCGTTTCCAGCCCGCGCCCCGACCTGTTCCAACAGACTCTTTTCGACCAGTGAGAGCAGCAACTCGAGGGTTTCACTCGGTGACCCACCGGCACGAACCCACATACCTTCAATCGATTCGATGACACACCCGCTCTCGAACAGCGACAGAGCGTGGAAGAACTCTCGCTCCTTCTGTGTCAGCAGGGCATCGCTCCACCGGATAGTATTCTCCAAACCGTCATGCCGACCGGGTGCATCACGAGCCCCCGTCGTCAAAAAGTCAAAACGGCGCTCGAGCAGGCTGGCGATCGTCTGGGGGGGGAAAGCGTTGACGCGAGCCGCAGCGAGCTCGATGGCGAGCGGCAAACCATCGAGCCGCCGACAGACCTCGACCACCGCTGATGCGTTCTCGTCCGTCAGCTGAAACGCGGGTTGGACCGCGCGGGCACGTTCCACGAACAATGCCACCGCTTCAGCTTGCTCAACGTGCTCGTAACTCAGCGATGCTTCTTCGCTAGGCAGCTTCAGCGTAGGCACCGCATACTCATGCTCAGCACGCAGGCGCAGCGGGGATCGACTCGTGACCAACACCCTGAGTCGGGGCGCACGCTCGAGCAGCGTGTTGATGAGTGCAGCAGCCGATAGGACGTGCTCGAAGTTATCGAGTACGAGCAGGAGCTCCAGCGGTGCGAGAAACTCGACCAGCGCCTCGAGCACGGTGGCGTCATCGCGCATTTGCACCGCAAGCGACTGAGCGATCGCTATGCACACCCCATCCTTTCCGGTTGACGCCAATGGCACCGCTTTTGCGCCGTGCTCGAACTGCTCGGCGACGTGAGCGGTCACTTCAAGCGCTAGACGAGTCTTACCCACTCCCGCGGGACCGGTCAAAGTCACGAGCCGGCTGCGAGGCGTCGCGACCAAAGCACCGACCTCGTTCACTTGCCGCCGGCGACCAATGAACGGCGTAGGTTGCCACTGCAACGCGTGATCGCCTTCGTCGATGATCTGCTGTCGGGTGCGAATCGTCTCGATGGCAGACCGCGTTTCCGGTGCCGGCTGGACACCGAACTCGCGAGAGGTGTAACTGGCGAGGTTCTCGTACACGTCGATCGCGCCCGCTCTGTCACCAAGGCGATCAAGCATCGAGATCAGCGCTCGGACGACGCGTTCGTCGGCTGGATCAAGCGTGCACCAATGACGCAACCACTCGGCCGCCCGCGGTAGATCACCGGCGCCTTCGGCCTGCTTCGCCAGCGTGGCGGCAGCCGAGATCGCGCCCTGTCGGAGCCGCACGCGCTGCATCTCCAACCACTCATCAAACGCCTGCGACGCATCGCCAATGAAGAAGCCGGGGAGAAAATCTCCATCCCCGTAGAGCTCGATCGCGGTTTCTGCGTCGCCGGCCTCGAGGGCGGAGTCGAACGCCAATGCATCGCACAAGAGCGACCCGGGAGCGATACCGATCTGCTCCCGGCCACGAGTCAGAATGACTCCCCGGCCAATCTTGGAACGCAAGACATAGAGCGCCTGGCGCAGCGAGTGACGACCGGCGTCTTGATCGTGCTCGGGCCAGAAAATACCCAGCAATGTGTCCCGATGGTGGAATCCGCCTGGCCTGGCCAACACCAGATACGCCAGCAGCGCCAGCGGCTTGTGTTGAGTCAGGAGCGACTTTCTCTTATCGCCATTCTGGCGGTACAGCTCGACCGAGCCCAGGGTCTGAAAACGTATGCTGGGTCTCTTGGTTGGCAATGCGTTAGCCACGCTGACGATGAGATGACAGAAAAATGACGGAACAAGCCTAACGTGTTGATTTTACGGCCGCTAGGCGCGGCGCCTCGAGACTCGACGAAACCGAACAGGAGCCCAACATGAACCGCTTGATCGCTTTGTGCCTGCTTGTTGCAGCACTAACAATCGGTTGCCAGGCCAGCTCGCCGTTAGACCCGCTCGAGAACGACCGGTCGGTGACCCCGGCGCAGGAATGCCGCAACGACGCGCAATTATGCTAACGAGTCCAGATCGGTCAGCGCACAGCCTCTGGCGCCCTAGAGAATGACTCACAAGCCCTCGACCGCGCCAGACCTCGCCACCGTCGCCAATGACGTGTTAGAAGAGGTGTTGGCCCAACCCGAGATCACGGCCGGGGCGATCTACATGTTGGACGACCGGAGAAGCACGCTCGAGCAGATCGCGGGCAAGGGCCTCTCCGAAGACTCCACTCGCGCCTCGATCTCGGTCGGTGAGGGGCGCCTCGGGAGGGTTGTGTCGACCGGTCGACCGGTCATCTCGGATGTGCAGCTTGGCGACAACAGCATGACCGTCCACTGCGTCTATCCGCTCAACGATCATGGGACCGTACGCGGGGTGCTGGAGGCCTACCTCAGTGCCCCGCCCGAATCCGTGCCCGGGTTCTCACGCGTGCTCGACGTGCTGACCGCCAACGCGGCGGCTACCCTACGCGACGCGCAAGAACTCGACGCGCTGCGGCAAAGCGTCCACGAGGCCGACGAGTCGTACGATAAGTTCGTCGACGTATGGTCACGAACGCTCAACTGCCGCGACGAGACGCGCCGAAAACACTCGCTTCGGGCAGCGGAATTGACGCTAGAGACCGGCCACAAGCTGGGTGTATCGGAAACGGATCTCGTTCACGCCCGTCGCGGCGCACTGCTTCACGACGTGGGGTTGACGCGAGTCCCGGAGTCGATCCTCGAGAAGCCGGGGAAACTGACCGAATCCGAGTGGCAGATCATGCGCCTCCACCCGGTTTACAGCTACGAGATACTCCAGCACATCCCGGCTCTTTATCCCGCCATCGACATACCCTACTGTCACCACGAGCGATGGAACGGAAGCGGCTATCCGAGGGGAATCGAAGGCACCGAGATCCCGTTGTCAGCGCGCATCTTCGCCGTCGCTGACGTGTGGATCGCGCTCTGCTCGCACCGCCCCTACCGAGGCGAGATCAGCTCGCAAGAAGCGTCTACGGTGGTTAGCGACGCGAGCGGCTCGCTGTTCGACCCTCAAGTTTTGGAAGTCTTTCTCGGCGTCGTCCGCGACGCTGACGCAGCCTAGCAGTCTCAACCGCATTCTCGTCGTCTTGACAGGTTTCACCCCTCGGGCTACATCGTGCAGCGTTGTCAGTACAGTTGAGTTCTCCAGCCAAAAAGGGAAGCCGTCATGAAGCTGCACACGCTCGTCGTGATCGCCGCGGTCACTCTTGTCGCCGCGACGCTTGTTCCCCAAGAAGCAGCAGCGCAACAGGCAACCGTCGGAATGGTCTCCGGCAAGCAGAAGGTCGTCAGCTCGATGGAGCTGCCGGATGGCCGAACGATCCGACGCATGATGTTGAGCCTCGAGGTTACGGCTGACGACCAGTCGAGCATCTGGCATCTCGGGAGCCAGGACTGTTTTGCCACCTACATGTTCGCCGCCGATGGGTCACTGATTGGCGGTCGCGGTCTTTGCGACTTCGTCAGTCCAGACGGAGACCTCTGGTGGCTCACACTGGAAGCCTCGGGCGACGATCCGATACGGTGGCAGGGTCTTGGCGGCACTGGAAAGTTCGCCGCGGTTGAGCACAGCGGCACAACCGTCACCCAGGCCGAGTGGGGCGATGGAAAGATGGCGGCCCGCTGGGAGGGGACGATGACCGAGAAGTAAGCTCGGCCCCGTCAGCTGTTCGGCGTTAGATTTTCGTGGCGCGGACAAGATGAGCCACGAACGTTCCCTCCAGACCGTTCTGTTCACCGACATCGTGAGGTCGACAGAGCGGGCAGCAGAGCTCGGCGACAAAGCCTGGCGCGAGCTGCTCGACGAGCATCACGCGCGGGTGCGCGCGGAGCTCAAGCGGTTCAACGGGCGGGAATCGAACACCGCCGGAGATGGCTTCCTCGCCACCTTCGATCGACCGGCCCGCGCCATTCACTGTGCGTGGGCGATCCGCGAAGCGCTAAAGGATCTCAGCCTCGAAGTCAGGAGCGGCATACACGCCGGTGAGGTCGAGGGTCACGGCCGCGAGATATCGGGGATCACCGTTAACACCGGCGCGCGTGTAGCCGCCGCCGCCCACCCCGGCGAAGTGCTGGTCTCGAGCACCGTCCGCGATCTGGTCGCCGGAACCAGTTTCCGTTTTAGTGATCGAGGGACACAAGAGCTCAAGGGTGTGCCCGGTGAGTGGCACTTGTTCGCGCTCGACGATCTGCCCACCGGGACCGGGCTGGGAACCAGCCGCTGGACTTCGACACTACCTTCCCGGCCGATGCAGATCGCGGCTGGCATCGGGCTGGTCGCGATCATCGGTCTGGTAGTCGTGTTCGTTGGGCGTGACCGAGCTCCCGCTCTGTCGCCCCCGGCGGCGCTCGCCGAGTACGCTGCCCCCGCGGTCGCCGTTCTGCCCTTTCAGGTCACCGGAAGCGAGCTCGACGAGTGGCGCGAGGGGATGGTGACGCTGCTCTCGACCAACCTCGACGGAGCAGGTCACCTGCGGGCGATCGACAGCCGCACCGTGCTCGCCCAATGGGACGCGCGTGAGGCCGAGCGGGGTGGCGCCTCCGCGCTAGAGGTGGCGAGAGCCACCGGAGCCCGGTATGCGATCCTCGGATCGGCGGTGGCGATCGGCCCCAAAATCCGTCTGGTCGCCGACGTCTACGACGTTGAGAGCGAGCGGGTTCTTGGTCAGGGGCGCGTCGAAGGCGTACCAGACAGCGTGCTCACGCTGGTCGATCAGCTCGCTGTCGAAGCACTCACCGTGCTCCAGGCCGGTGGTGAGGGCGCGCTGCCCGAGGTCGACCTGGCCAGCCTGACGACGTCCTCGATCCCGGGGCTCAAGTCGTTTCTGGAGGGTGAAGAGCTTTTCCGGGCATCCGAGTTCGAACCCGCGATCGAGGCGTACGAGCGAGCGGTTGTGGCCGATTCGACGTTCGCGCTGGCCTGGTACCGAATCGGACAAGCGTACGGATGGCTCGAGAGCTCGACCCCGCGTACGGTGACCGCGATCGACAAAGCGGCCCGGTACTCCCAACGTCTGCCCGAGCGAAAGCGACTGCTCGTCCGGGCCGACGCGCCACGGCACCACGGTTTCGCCGACGGGATCGAATCCGTGCGCGAAGCGACGCGGCGTTATCCCGACGACGCCGAAGCGTGGTACATGTTGGCCGAGATGTATTACCACCTGCCCGAAGCGGTGGCGGGCCTGGACGATGCACAGAACGCGCTCGAGCGCGCGGTGGAGCTCGACCCCGCCTTTCTACCCTACCGAATTCACCTCAACGAGCTGGCGTTCGTGAATCCACCGGACAGCACTCGGGCCGCCGACCTGCTGGCCGACTTCCGCCGGCTATCGCCATCATCCGAGCACGGGCGCGCTGGCATGCTCGCCCTGTCGCTGGCGTTTGGGGATTCCACAACGCGCACACAAACGATCGCCGCGCTTGATACGCTGCCTACGGAAACGCTGCGCCCGATCGGCACCGCGTTGTTCCACCCGCGTTTTTGGGAGCTCCAGGAAGCGGTGACGCTGGAGCTGCTCGATCGCGGGATCACCCGACCCCAAGTCCTGTACTGGGGGAACCTCCTCAAGCGCGGCAAGCTCGCGCGAGCGCTGACCTTCATCGACGCTCCGGGCGGTCCCGACTACTTCCCCATGTGTTCACTGTTCAACGCCTGGACGATGGGATTCCCGATCCCTGACGAGGTGCTCGAAGAGCAGCTGACGCTGACGCCAACCGACACGCTCCCCGGTCCGCTCACCGCGTGCGGGGGAGCCTACGCGGTCGACAAGAAACGTTGGGCCATGCACGAGCAGGGTGTCGCCACCCACCGCGCGGGGGCGAGGTGGGCGCTGGCGGCTGGTGACTCGGTCCTTTATCGGGTCCACCTGGGCACGGTCGACGCGCTCGAAGCGTACGCACTTTGGAGGCGCGGCGATCTCGACCGGGCACTCGAGCTCTTCCGGTCGGCCGCCCTCGACACCCCGTGGGACGAGATTCAGTTCTGGATCGGCCAGATCCTCGTCGATCAGGGACGACCGGAGGAGGCGATCCCGTACCTTTCGGCCCGTCGGTACAGTCCGCTCAACGATCTCCACGTTGCTCGCGCGTACGAGATGATGGAGGAGTACGACCGGGCGCACGATGCGTACGGGTCGATTGTAGAGCATTGGAGCGATGCGGATCCGGAGCTCGCACCGTTCGTCGAGCAAGGGCGACAAGGGTTGATCCGAACCGGCGGGTTGCGCCGCGAATAGAGCCCAACACCGCGAGCAGACCTAGCGCGAAACAAAAAGGGCGAGACCGTCAGGCCTCGCCCTTTGCTGTTCTACTAACTGGTTGAGCCTAGTTGGTCGCCAGCGCCGGCTCCCCCCAGTATTGCAACTCCGGGCGGTACTTCATGATCGTTTGGTCCCAATTATCGATCGTCGGGGCGAACTTGGCCCACAACTCCTGCATGCGCTCAGTGGCGTTGGCATTCGCTACTGTCTGCTCGAAGCTGTTCGCGCCGTAGAAGTCAGACAGGTTGTCGATAACGGTCACAAACACCGCGCGGCCCGACTGTCCGAACTTCGTGTCGTGCCCCATGATCGGATAGGGATATCCGATCTCCTTGAAGAACGCTATGTACTCCTTGACGATCCCGCTGAACTCCTCGTTCTTGCCCGGACGGATCCAGAACTCGAGCACCTCGACGTTCTTGTGGTTCTCGATCTTCTGCTGGAAGTCGACCATGTCGCCGGGCATGTAGCTCCAATCCATCTTGTTCACGGAGATCTCTTCGCTGAGCACGCGATGGTCGATCGTGCCGATCGTGGCCATCGCCGCCTGCACCGCCTCGTTGCCCTCGGTCCCCTCGAACT
>JBDHED010000033.1:0-14451 GCA_039591175.1 Gemmatimonadota bacterium
CTCGATGTACGCCCAGTGGGAGCCCATCAGGTTGCCGACCGTCAGGAACAGAAAAGCGACCAGCGCCCACTTGCGGATCGCCACGATCCACTCGGTCCCCAACCGACCGCTGATGAGCGCCGCCATCGCGAACGCAAACGGGATCGACCAACCGACATAACCCAGGTAGAGCGAGGGCGGATGCGCAGCCATCCAGTGGTTTTGCAGAAGCGGGTTCAAGCCTACGCCGTCGACAGGCGTGAAGTCGAGCGTCACGAACGGCTTGGAGCTGAATACCATAACGCCCAGAAAGAACGCCATGATACCCTGCAACACCGCCGCCGCGTACGGGATCAACTCTGGGTGGCGGCGCCGGTGGATCCAAATCGCGGCCATCGAGTAACCGGCCAGGATGAACGCCCACAAGAGCATCGAGCCCTCCATCCCACCCCACACCGCGGTCGCCTTGTACCATGGGGGCATCGCGCGGCTGGCGTTGTTGGCGACGTACGACAACCGAAACTCGTCAGCCAAAAAACCAGCCGTGAGAAGCGCATATGCGAACACCACACAAATCCCCGCGCCGAACACGGAGCCTACCGCGCCATCGATCAACCGTTGGTTACGGCGCCGACCGCCAACGATTCCAGCGACCAACCCGTAGAGCGCGAGGCCGAGCCCCACCCACAGCGCCAGCGGACCGAGCCAGTACGCACTCATGACTGCCCGCCGCGCTCACTTCGCGCCGCTAGCCGCTCAACCAACCCCGCAGCGCGGCGATTGAGCCATGCCTGGCGGCCGGTCAACCACACCAAGTACAGAAAAAGTCCGCTCCAAAAAACGATGTAAGCTGTCAGGTAGTATCTCACGTTGCGTGCTCCGCTTTTCGATCGAGGATCGCTTCCAAGAGCCCCAGGTTTTCGATCGTCCGTTCCTGCCAGACTCGCTGGGTCAGCAAGTATACAAACACGAGCGAGAAAGAGGTCAGTGCCACGAGCAGAGTGATCAACATCGAAGCCGGCAGCCCACCGCCGGGGTTTTCGGCGATCATCACGACCGGGAGCGGATGAAGTGTCCGCCACCACTGAACCGATAGATGGATGATCGGTACGTCGAGGAAGCCGATGATGCCGATCACTGCCGCGATGCGACCCACCTCGATGTCACTACGGGCCAGCATGCGAAACAGCAAGTACCCCATGTAGATGAGCCACAGGATAAACGACGACGTCAACCGCGCGTCCCACACCCACGGCTTACCCCAGATCGGGCTTCCCCAGAGCATGCCGGTCACTAACGTGAGACTGCAGAACAGAAAACCGATCTCCGCGGCGCAGCGCGCGAAGATGTCCCACAGCTGAGTCCGCTGCCACAAGTACATGACGGAGGCGACAAAAACGACCGCGAAGGCGGAATACATCAGCCACGCCGATGGAACGTGGATGTAGAAGATCTTCTGCGGGTAGCCTTGGATCGACTCGAGCGGCACCCACCAAAACACGAGCGCGAAGGTGGCCACCATCATGCCCACTGCCAACCAACCAATCCATGGCCGCGCGTGGAGCAGCACGTGATACGTACGCCCGTCGAGCGTCGTCCAGAACTGGCGCCATGAACGCGGCCACCACTTCTTGATCGACGCGATCATTCGGTGATCACGTATTCAAAGGTCATCGTGCACACGGTCCCGAATATCACGTCAAACGCTGCCGCCAGACCAACCCAATCCCAATACGCGGTGCCGTCACCGGTCATGAGTTGCTGACTCGCGCCGGCTCCGGACAGCAGAATCGGCACGCTGAGCGGGAACAACAATACTGGTAGCAAGAGTTGGCCGGCCGTCGTATGGGCGGCGATCGCTGCAAAGAACGTCCCCAACGCCGCGTAGCCGATCGTCACGACGACCATAACAAGCGTCAGTTTTGGCCACACGGCACCGAGGTTGAGGTCGTAGAGCATTGACGCGGCCGGTACCAACACGATCTCGATCGCCAGCAGAAAGAGCGTCGCGCCGACCCACTTGCCGATAAACAAGGCGCCTCGATCGACCGGCGTCAGCAGCAACCCCTGGAGGGCTCCGTTTCTCTCTTCCTGGGCGAACCATCGCTGGAACCCGATTGCCCCAGCGAACAACAGGCTCACCCAGAGCGCACCCGGCCCCAGCCGTGACAGATCTTCCGGGGTCGGATCGCCTGCGAAGACGAAGACCACGACGACCAGCACGGCGAAGATCGCCATCGTAGCGAGGTTCTCGACGCGACGCGCTTCGAGTCGAACGTCCTTGGCAATGATCGCTACGGCCGACCTGAGACCGGTCATTCCGTCCTCGCCACGGCGCGGGAGTACCGATCAGACAACTCACCCTCGGCGAGCGTGCTCCACTCGCCCGCGTCCGCCACCTTGCCGGCTACGAGAACGAGATAGTGAGTGACCGCCGTGGGCACGCGAGCCAAATCGTGGGTGGTCAGCACGATCGCACGGCCGGCAGACCTCAACCGACCCAGCGCAATCCCAAGGCGTGAAGTGGCGTGCGGGTCGAGCCCAGCGTACGGCTCATCGAGCAGCAACACGCGCGGATCGTGCAGCGCCGAGCGAGCGATCGACAGCCGCTGGGCCTGACCCCGCGACAGCGTTCCCGCCCGGCGGTCGCTGAGGCCGCCGAGCTCGGCTTCCTCTAGTGCTTTGCGAGCGCTTCGTTCCGGGTCTTCCACACCGTAAAGAGTAGCGTAGAAGACGAGATTCTCGAACGCCGACAGACCATCATACAGAAACGTCGCGTGGGACACCACGCCGACTTCGACCTGTCGTTCGGCGGGTGCCGACAACCAATCTTCGCCGCTCAGGCGAACTGTGCCTGATGACGGGCGCGCGAGCCTGGCGAGCGTTCGGACGAGCGTAGTCTTGCCGGCGCCGTTAGGCCCGACGATAACCAGAAAATCGCCCGCTTCCATCGAAAACGAGACCTGGTCGAGCGCGAACAGCGACCCGTACTGTCGAGATACGTCGACCACCTCGAGCAGTGGTGCACCCCCGGTCGGCTCTCGGTTAGGAACCGCGGCTATGGACTTAGCGTGGTAAGGTCGCCCTCGGCCTGGTACTTGGATGGGCACTTGGTGAGGAGCGTCTCGGCGTGGAAGGTGCCTTCCGTATCCAGTTGCCCCTCGACGACGACTTGAATCCCGGGGCGGAAAATGTCGGGTACCGTCCCCTCGTAGACGACCGGAACCTGAGCTGAACCGCCGCCGGACTCGGCCGCGCTTTGGATCGCGAAGTGAACCTGCCGACCGTCTTCGTCCTTTACGATCGACCCCTCGACGATGTCTCCCGAGATCCGGATCCGACCGTCGGTGTCGGCAACCGCGAGCAATTCGTCCACTTCGTAGTAGTAGGTCAGGTTCTGACGGGTTCCCTGAAACACGAGGTAGGTCAACGCGGCACCAACCAACACTATAGCGATGGCCAGCCTGCTAATTGACGTGCGTCCTCTCTTCATTATTCGGTCTCCTCCAATTCCTTATCGAGCCGCTCCAGATATGGAGCCGGTGGCGGCTCTGGTGTTATTCGTCTGCCGTCTCCGCCTCGCCAACGACGAGCAGCGAAAACCAACATGGTGGCACCGGCCACCACCGCCAGGAACGGCAGCACGTAAGCTGCAAGGCTAAACCCGCGCTTTGGAGGCGTCAACAGAATCCACTCGCCGTAGCGGGCGATGAAGTACTCCCGGATCTCGTCGTCGGAGCGCCCCTGGGCGATCAGCTCGCGCACCCGGCGTTTCATGTCCTCGGCCATGAACGAGCGCGATTGCCGAATCGACTGGCTGCGACAAACCGGGCACTTGAGCTCACTCTCGATCGACCGGGCGCGAGACTCCTGCTCGGGGGTCAGCTCGATGGCGCTATCGCCAGCCGCCGCCAATCGCTCTTCCGGCGCTAGCGCATCATCTTGAGCGGCCCGAACGACGGCCACCGACAGGAGCCCAGCCATCACGATCGACGCAAACACGATCACCCTCACCGTTGGCCACCCCCGATCGGAGTTACGCTCGCTGGGTCGCCCGACGCGTCGCCCACCTCACCGCGTTTGAGCGCCGCTATTTGCCGGTCGAGGTCGGCGCTCGACACCGGCCCGATGTGCTTTGATAGTATCCGACCGTCGGGCGCGATAAAGAACGTCTCGGGTACACCAAACAAGCCGTAGTCGATCGCCACCGAGCCGTCTACATCGGCCGCCAGCAGGTAGGTCTTTCCGTAGCGTTCGATAAACGCCTTGGCCGCGGCCTCCCTGTCGTTGACCGCGATCCCCATGAACGCCACGTCGGGACCGTAACGTTGCCAGCCGGCCTCGAGAACGGCGGCCTCATCGCGGCACGACAGACACCACGACGCCCAGAAGTTCACGACCACCGGTTTACCGTGAAAATCACCCAGCACGAGGTTGGAATCGGGTGCGCTGTAGTACGGGATTGCAAACGGCGGCGCCGGGTGACCAACAAGCGGCGACGCGAGTGTGATCTCGCGTGTCAGCGCATAGGCGAAGAGTGCCACAATGGCCCCGAGAAGCGCGAGGAAAGCGACTCGCTTCATACCTCCAATCTCGGCCCTGCCACCGTTTGCGGCCAATCGGGGGCTCTCGCTTTCGAGACCGAGCCGGTTGGCCCTATACTGGCATCGGTACGGCACGGATGGGGCAGTGTTTACGGTTGGAGGCAAAGACGTGCTCAATCGGGCCAAGGGTCACACCACAGAAGCAGTCAACGTCGAGCGATCCGATTCCGCGATCGAGCTGATCGGGGTGCGCAAAGAGTTCGGTGATCTCGTCGCTGTCGATGAGTTCGACCTCGCCGTCCCGCGGGGAGCGACTTACGGCCTCCTCGGACCAAACGGAGCCGGCAAGACGACCACCATTCGGTTGTTGCTCAGAATCCTCGAGCCCGACGCCGGCGAGCTGCGCGTTCTTGGCCGCCCGGTGCGCCGCGACCTGCTCGACCGGGTCGGCTATCTACCAGAAGAGCGGGGTCTCTACCGCAGCATGAACATTCGCACCATGCTGTCGTTCCTGGCCGAACTCAAGGGCGTCCCGCGCGGCGAATCCCGGCCACGGATCGACGCGTGGCTAGAGCGGTTCGGGCTTGAAGATCGCGGTGATGACAGAGTCCAAGATTTTTCCAAGGGAATGCAGCAGAAGCTGCAGTTCATAGCCGCGGTGCTCCATGAGCCGGATGTCGTCGTGCTGGACGAGCCTTTTAGCGGACTCGATCCGATCAACCAGCGAGTCCTCAAGGAAGTCATCGCCGATATCCGGCAGACCGGGCGCACGATCTTGTTAAGCACCCACTTGATAGAATACGCGGAGCGATTGTGCGACCACGTCTGCATCATCGACGGCGGGCGCAAGATCGTCGACGGTCCGGTCGATCAAGTGAAGCGCGAGCACGGAGGCACTCACGTGGCACTGACTTTGGATGGCGTGAGTCGCGTTGACGCGGCGACCCTAATCGAGAAGTTCGAAGCGATGAGCTGTGTGACCCGGGTGTTGGCTGACGGGAGCGATCTCGAGATCACGCTCAAGGACGGCGCCGACTCGGACAGTCTCCTCGCCTCTTTGGTCACCAACGGAATCCGACTCCAGCGTTTTGCGCGCGTCGAACCGTCGCTCCAACAGATCTTTATCGAACGAGTGGGCGTTGACCCCGAGACCGGTACCCGGGCCGATGTCTAGAACGTGGGCCATCGTCCGGCGTGAGTTCTTGGCCTTTGCAAAGAGCAAAGCGTACGTCATCGGCACGCTGTTTGGGCCGATCATGATCGGGCTATTCTTCGTGTTGCCGATTTACTTCCTGAGCGGTAGCGCCGAGCGCACGGTCGCGATCGTGGACGCCTCCGGCCTCGGGATCGGCGAGCGCGTGTCAGCGGCGCTTTTCGCAGACCCGGGAGCTGGTGGGACCGCGCGCTCCCGCACGCTATACACGACTCAGGTTATCGACCTTTCGATACCAGCTAGCGTGCGTGGCCTGGCGCTGACCGGTCCCGGTTCGGTCCTCGGGTCGCTGAAGCAATCGGTCGAGGCAAAGACGATCGACGGATACCTGTGGCTGCCAAACGGTCTGCTCGACGGCGCCAAGGCCGAATACGAAGGCAACAACGCCACCAATTTTGGCGAGATGAGCGAGATACGATCGGCCGTTCAGCGTGCCGTTCAACGCACCCGATTGGAGGTCGCAGGCATCGATCCCGATGCGGTCGGCGAGGCCTTTGAACCGGTCAGATTCGAGGCTAAGAAGGCCGGTGACGCCGCTCGTGGGTCCACCGGTCCGCTGGTCGTGCTGGGCCAGCTGATGGGGTTCGCGATCTACTTCTTGGTCATCATCTACGGCTACGCGGTGGCGCGGAGCATTCAAGAGGAGAAGAAGGATCGGATCGTGGAGATTCTGCTGAGCTCGATCAGACCAGAGAACCTCATGGCCGGCAAAGTGCTCGGCATCGCCGCCGCGGGAATCCTTCAGGTCACAGTGTGGGCCGTCGTTGCCGGTATCGCGTTGACGTTGGGTCGAGGATTCTTGCAGCAGTTCGAAGGGATCGGGTTTGAGCTGCCACAAGTCCCGCTATGGATAGGTCTGGTCTTCCTCTTCTATTTCGCCGGGGGATTTTTCCTGTACGCCAGCATGTACGCTGCGGTGGGCGCCGCATCGACCTCTGATCAGGAAGTCCAGCAAATGCAATTCCCGTTAATCCTGCCGCTCATGATGGGCTTCTTCATGGCCTTCGCGGTCCTCAACGACCCGGACGGGCCGACTTCTGTCACCGGATCGCTCATCCCCTTCACGTCACCGGTCGTGATGCCGATCCGTGCCACGATGGTCAACGTGCCGGGTCTGGAACTGGCGGCATCGATACTGTTTCTGACCTTTACCTGTGTTGCGTTTCTTTGGATCGGCAGCCGCGTGTATCGAGTCTCTATTCTCGCCACCGGCAAACGTCCAACGCCACGCCAGCTGTGGAGCTGGATGTTGAAGGGTTAAGCCGCCGGCCCGCTACTCACCTCGCAACCGCTCTACGTTCGACTCCTCCCCCATGACCACCAAAACGTCGCCACGCTCGAGCACTGTCCCCGCGTGCGGGGCGATTCGGTGCTCGCGGCCGCTCTTGTCGACACGCTGTATGGCGATGACGCTTACGCCGAACCTCTGCCGTAGCTGAACCTCCTGCAGCGACTTGCCAACCATCGCCGTCGGCACGGGCACCTTCGCCATCTGTGACTCAGCCGGTAGTTCGAAGTAGTCGAATCCGGTTCCCTCGACGGTGCGCATTTTGGCCAACAGCGCGTTCCGGCGCAGAACCTCGCGATCAAAGGCGCCCAGCACGCCGCGTCGCGTGACGATCCCCAAGAATCGCCGATCGACCTCGTTGTCGATCACGGGAAGCTGGCCCAGGTCCCGCAGCCAGAGCTTCTCATTCACTTCGACGAGCGAGGTCTCTGGCGTGACGACCGGGATCTCGGAAACGAGATCCGCCGCGATCAACGGACCCGTCTCCTGTTCGCTGAGGAACCGCTTGACCTCGTGTAGCTCGACGATACCGAGAAAGCGTCCGTCCTCGTCTCCGATGTAGAGCTGCAGCCAACGGGACTCGTTGAAGATCTCGACCAGCTTCTCGAGTGACAGACGCTGTGAATGAAGTTCAACGTTGGGGAGCATGATGTCGTTCACCGACAGCGATCGCATCAGTCGCTCCTGCGGCGTTCCCTCCCACTCCATTCCTCGCCTTCGCAATTCCGAGGTGTATATGGACATCGGGCGCAGCGCCTGCGAGGTCCAGTACGCCACGACCGCGGTCAACATGAGCGGCAGAACGATCGCGTAGTTCTGCGTCAACTCGAAGATCATGATGATCGCCAGGAGAGGCGCGTGCGTTGTGCCCGCTACCAAGCCACTCATTCCGGCCAGCGCGTACGCGCCGGCTGACCCCGTCTGATCCGGCAGCCAGGCGTGGAGCGCGCCACCAAAGACACCGCCGATCATGGCACCCAGAAACATCGTCGGTGTGAAGATTCCGCCCGAGCCGCCGGAAGCGAGCGTCGCCGACGTCGCGACCATCTTCACGAAGAACAGCGTCGCCATGAGCGCCAAGCTCAGCTGTCCGGCGAGCACCAGGTTTATCGGCAAGTAGCCGTTACCCAATACAAACGGCCAGGCCGCCGCGAGCAGCCCGATGACCACCCCACCGAGCGTCATGCGAGCCAGGTGAGAAAGCTCCACGCGATCCCACAATCGATACATGCGCTCCATCGTGATCTGAAACAGCACCGCGCCCAGACCAGTGAAAAACCCGAGCACCAGGTACGGCACGATCTCCCAGACCGACACCATCACGTACTCCGATCCAGGCGGATAGATCGGACCCGGTCCGACAAAGAAGCGAGTCACCAAGGTTGAGATCGCGGCTGCGATCACCGCCGGGCCAAAGAACAACATGTTGAACGAGCCGATGATGACTTCCATCACGAACAGCGTGGCGCCGATCGGGGTGTTGTACGCCGCCGCGAACCCGGCTGCGATCCCGGCAGCCATCAGAATCCGAACGCGATCCTCGGAGAATCGAAACGAGCGACCAACGCGGGAGCCGATCGCAGCCGCGATCTGACCCATCGGGCCCTCCCGCCCGACGGCACCGCCGGAAGCCAGTGTCATCAGCGACGACGAAGCTCGTTCGAGCGCCGCCGACAGCTGGATCGTCTGCCCGCCGATCGAGATGACCTCGAGGATTTCGGGAAAACCATCCCGGTCGCGTCGCAGACGGGAGAAGAAGATCGCTAAGAACGCCGCTGCGCCGGCACCGATAATCGGGACGCCGATTCGGTAGTAGCGCGGTGCTCCTAGCGCGGCCACGATCAACTCGTCGGGCCGACCCCAGAGCAACCACACCGCCATGTCGAACAACCATCGAAAGGCTGCACCAGCGAGCCCGCCGAGGAGCCCGACCATGCAGACGGCCACAAAGAAGAGCGCGTTCTCGTTACCGGCGAACTGGGTGCGGAGGTGTCGGACGACGAGCTGGACCGGGAGCGTGACCGCGTTCAGGAAGGAGAGATTCACACACTACGATAGCGAACGTGCGTTGGAGAACGCTACGGTGTCGTGCTAGCGCCTTGTTTGTGTCTTTTGTAGTACCGGCGGGCTTTGGCGCGGTTTCCGCAGTCACCCATCTTACACCAGCGACGGCTGTGATTGCGGCTCGTGTCGACGAACAACCACGTGCATTTGTCGCCGTCGCACTCCTCCACCCGCTCGATCACATCGGAGCTCAAGAGATCCGCAGCATCGCGGACGATCGGCCAGAGGACGCGATCGAGTTCGCGCTCACGCCCGACAAAGCGCCACTCGAAGCGGTCTTCGCTCGGCGTGAGCTTGAGCCGTGCCAGCGCGCTCGATAGCTCGCGATCGAGGATCGCCAAATCCCGTTCGGCTGGCTCGCGATCGTCACGAACCGAATGAAAGACCCGGAACAAGCCTTCGCGGAGATCGATCGCGCGTTCGAACATCTCGTTCGCCGCTTCCGGGTTAATTGACGCCTCCGTCAAAAGATCGGCGGCCTCCTCGTCCTTCAGTAGCCCCTCCGACACGCTCCACTCGACGATATCCCCGTAGCTCTCGAGCCAATCGGGGGGTCCGTTTCGTTCGCCGCCTTCGGTATTGATGAAATCGAGGCTCGGCCGACCGCCGACCCGTGGGCGGCCTGCGAAGTTCTTCTCGCTAACCATCAAAATGGCCTTGACAGGTTAGTGTTGGTCGTGTACAATATCACCATCGAATCGATTTTAGCCGGTTAGAGAGCTTCCGTCAAGGGTTAAAGCTCCCTGGCCACCCGAAAAAGGAGGCCCAAAATGCTGGGATGGCTTCGGATATCGAACGGAAAGACGCGAGTGAATGGCGCTGGCCCAGGTTCCCGCGCCCGCTCGAGGCGGCGTCGGTCGTCTCTAGAGATCGCCAACTTGCGGTTTCCGCTTTTCCCGACCGAGGAGCGGCAACAGAACCGTGGCGCGCATCGAGCGATCCTCGACGCCGAGCGTGAGCCACGGTCGACCTACCTACCTCCACCGCCAGCATGAACTACGCTTCGCGTCCGGTTATCGCGGTGGCTACTGCCTGTGTGTTGTGGGGCCTGGCGTTTTTGTTCGCGAAGGTGGCGCTGACCGAATTGGCTGCCGCGCACCTGGTGCTCTATCGCTTTGCGATCGCCTCGGTGGTACTGGCCGCGGTGGCGGCACGCGTGGGCAAGCTCCCTCGGTGGCACGACGTTCCACTGCTGCTGTTAACCGGCGCGCTGTGTGTGCCGCTGACGATGCTGACCCAGTTCGCCGGCCTCGAGCGAACCAGCGTCGCCAGCGCGTCGCTGATCATCGGTGCGGGGCCCCCGCTCATCGCGCTGGCCGCGTTTGTGGTCCATCGCGAGCGACTCGGAGGGTGGGGCTGGGCGGCGATCTTCCTCTCGACCCTCGGGGTCGGGATCATGGTCGGGTTGCCTGGCCAGGGCCGAGACTGGACCGGCGACGGGTTGGTCTTCCTGTCGATGTGCTTCGTGCCTCTGTGGGTCTTGCTGAGCCTCCGGTTTATTCGCCGCTACTCGGCCACGTTGGCGACCGCCTACATCTTGATCGGCGGGACCTTGACCCTGGTGCCGGTCACGATCGGCTGGTCCGGGCTTCCGCCGACTGACATATCCGGCCACGCATGGGGCGCGCTGCTCACATTGGCGATCGCCTGCACGGTGGCCCCGTTTCTACTCTGGAACTGGGGCGTCGGCCGGATGGAAGCTGGACGCGCCGGGGTGTTCATCAACCTGGAGCCTGTCGTCGGCGCGGCATCGGGCATCGCCTTGCTCGGCGAATCGCTGACCGGAGGCGCGGTCGCCGGTGGAGCGCTGATCCTGGTCGCTTCCGGGATCGTCACCCGCAGCTAGAAGAGCTCTCTTCGAGCCTGGGTCTTCCCGTCAGAAAACCCCACTGGTTGACTCCCTCTGTTGTGGAGAGCGACCTTAGGGGTCACGATCGCTCCCCGCTCCACCCTCATCACCACCGGTTGGAGGTTCCCCGTGGCCGAGACCGATCGTTACAAAGCGCTCAGCCTGGCTCTCATCGTGTTTGGCTTGATCTTCATCGTCGGCATCTATCCGATGACCCGGATCTGGCCCGAGGGGTGGCGTTGGGTTCCAAATCAACCCGAGTACGAAGGAATGATCATGGGCGTCTACGCGACGCTCGGGGTCTTCATGTTGCTGGCGTCGCGCAATCCCGCCGAGCACCGCAGTCTGATCCTGTTCGCCGCCTGGTCGAGCATCGTCCACGCGTTGATCATGGCGTTCCAGGCGCTTGGCGACGAGGCCGATAGCGGTCACTTGTTTGGCGACGTTCCTGCGCTGGCACTGGTCGGCGTGCTGTTGCTCGGCCTGGCACCAAAAAGAAGGCCCGCATCCTAACGGAAGAGGAGGAAAACGGTGAACACGAAACGCTTGCTCATGAGTTTTGTGGCGACTTACATCGTGTACAACATCCTCGGGTACTTGATCCACGAGGTGTGGCTGTCGGGCACCTACGGACCGCTTTTTGCGGCCGTGTTCCGGCCCGAAGCCGAGTTGGACTCGAAGATGTGGGTCTTCTATGTCACCAGCGCGTTCTTCTGCTTCTTCTTCTGCTACATCTTCGCTCGCGGCTTCGAGAACCGGGGTGTCGGCGAAGGATTCCGGTTCGGTGTGATCATCACGTTGTTTTACACGCTTCCCGTGGTCTACGACTCGTACGTGATCTATCCGATCCCCTACAGCCTGGTGCTGCAATGGCTCTTCAGCGGCCTGGTTATCTCGATCATCCTCGGGATCGTCGCAGCGATGGTGTACAAACCGCGAGCGGCTGAGTAAGTCCCCAAAAAACTCACGCGTCACTATCGAGCCCGCGCTTCTCGTGCGCGGGCTCGCCGTGATCGCGATCGGCCTCGTCGTGGCGAGCGTTGTCGTCCAGGTGTGGGGTCATCTGCTCCCCGCGGGGAGATCCGACGGGATCGTGCAGATGTTCAACCTCGATGCGGAGACGAATCTCCCAACCTACTTCACCTCGTTGCTGCTCGTTCTGGCCGCCTTTCTCTCCGCCGGCATTGGGGGCGTCGTTCGCGCCCGGGGCGACAAGTGGAAACGCCATTGGTATGGGCTCGTCGTCGTGCTTCTGTATTTATCGATCGATGAGGCGCTACAGCTACACGAGCGCGTGATCGAACCCGTTCGCCTCGCGCTCGGGCTCGGGGGTTGGCTGTACTTCGCGTGGATCATACCCGCATCGCTGCTGTTGCTAGTCTTCCTGCTTCTCTACGCGCGCTTCTTCCGATCGCAGCCACCGCTCCTTCGACGGGGACTGCTTTGGGCCGGGCTTCTCTACGTTGGGGGGGCGATCGGTTTCGAGCTCGTGGGTGGCCACCACTTCGAACGGTTTGGTCCAGACAATCTCGGCTACGTAGCGATTACGACCCTCGAAGAAGGCTTGGAGCTGGCCGGTATCGTGGTGTTGATTCACGCCCTCACGCAGTATCTGGTCCGGCTCGGACCGACCTTCGAGCTCAGATCGAATGGCGGTTGAACCGTTGGACAAGAAGACGAGGGACGAGGCCACGGCTCGGGTACGCGAGTTCTACGACGGACCCGCCGACACGACATACAAGACGACATGGGTCGCCAACAAGCCGGCGGGGGCATATGGATAAAGCCGAAGCGGGGCGTTTACGCCGTTGACCGACGACTTCATCCTGACCGCAGAGGGCGAGTTTATCGGCGAGTAGCCTAACGCGGAAGGCGCCTGACGAACTGGCCGCGACCGACCGAGCCGACAAACTCGCCGTCCGACGCCGCCAGCTCACCGCGGACCCACACCTTGGTCGGCGTACCCACCGTTTCGAACCCTTCGTACACGTTGTAGTCGCAGCGCGAGAAGTGTGTCTCCGCCGAGATCGTGTTGGTCGCCGAGGGATCCCACAGCACGAGATCCGCATCCGCGCCGACCTCGATCGTGCCCTTGCGAGGGTAGAGACCAAAGATCTTGGCCGGGTTCGTAGAGCAAAGCTCGACCCAACGGTTGACGCTGATCCGGCCCTTGTCGACGCCGTGCGTATACAGGAGCGGCAACCGTTCCTGAAGCCCCATAAACCCGTTCGGAATCAGCCGGAAGTCATCGCGGCCCATCTGCTTCTGCTCGCTGAAGGTGAACGCACAGTGGTCGGTCCCCATGACCGAGATTTCGTCATCGGCCAGCGCCTTCCACAGCACGTCCTGGTCCTTTTTTTTCCGCAATGGCGGCGACAATACGTACTTGGCGCCCTCAAAGTCGGGGAGGTCGTACAGCGAGTCGTCCAACAACAGGTACTGGGGGCACGTCTCGCCCCACACAGGCTCGCCGCGCGACCGCGCCGCTGCGATCCGCTCCACAGCGGGCTCACACGTGACGTGCACGATGTAAACCTGCTGGTCGACGATCGCGCCGAGGTCAATCACACGGCCGGTGGCCTCGCCCTCGGCTCGCGGAGGCTGGGCGAGCGCGTGATAACGGGTGCCGGTGTTGCCCTGCTCGGCGAACCGATCGGCCAGCATGAGCTGGATGTCTCCGTTGACCGCGTGCACGTTGACAAACCCGCCAGCCGCCTTGGTCGCCTCGAGAATGTGAAAAATCTGCTCGTCGTTGACGTCGAACACGCCCTTGTAAGCCATAAAGATCTTAAACGACGTGATTCCGTGATCGCTGACGACCTTGGGGATCTCTTCGGCGATCCGTTCGTCCCAGTCGACGACCGCCATGTGAAACGTGTAGTCGTGAGCCGCTTTTCCAGCCGATTTCTCGTACCAGACATCGAGCGTCTCTAGAAGCGACTCGCCTTTGGCGGGGATCGCGAAGTCGATCAACGCGGTCGTTCCGCCCATGATCCCGGCGGTCGTGCCGCTCTCAAAATCGTCGATCGAAACCGTACCCATGAATGGCAACGCCATGTGAACGTGGGGATCGACTCCACCCGGGATCAGCAGCTGGTCGGAACCATCGACGATCTCGTCGCCGGACTCAGCCACCACGTCCGGGCCAACGGCGGCGATCGTCTCTCCGTCTATCCGAACGTCGGCGCGCGTCGTCTCGGTGACGCTGACGACTTCGGCGTTCTCGATCAGCATCGCCATGCACTCAAGGTCGAACAAAGACCGGCTGCTGGCAATACGGGTTTTTTATGACACCGACCCCACGACCTCCACCAGCGTCGCCCAGTCGATGTTTCCGCCACTGACGACACACGCGATCCGGCCGGACCCGGCCTGCCCCGACAACGCGGCGGCGACTGCCGTAGCCGCAGCCCCCTCGACGACCACGTGATTCCGCTCGAGGACGAGCTTTAGCGCTTGCGCGACCGCGTCGAGCGACATCACGATCGAGTCATCGATCACACTCTGGACCAGC
>JBDHED010000034.1:0-13764 GCA_039591175.1 Gemmatimonadota bacterium
TGCATGGCGGGGCGGACGGGACTCGAACCCGCGACCTCCGACGTGACAGGCCGGCGTTCTGACCAAACTGAACTACCGCCCCGCGCGTGCATGAATGACGAACAAACGCTTAAGAAATGCAGGGGGGAGAACCTACGGAACCCGGGCGAGGGTGTCAACGCAAAACGGGCCCCCCTCGAAAGGGCGGCCCGTTCGGCTTGAACCGCTGGACCACAGGATTACCCGCCCTGTCGGCTCAGCTTCTTGATGATCAAATCCACCCGCTCGATGTACTGGTTCGAGTTTCCGATCAGACCCTCCCCATACGACGCGTAGGTACCACAAGCATTCCGGAGGTGCGAGATCGCCGTCGTGAACAGCGACCGCGAGCGCTCGTTCTGGGGGATCGATTTGTCTTCGCCCTGTAGTGCCTTTGCCATCCGATAATAGGCATCTCCACGGTAGTAGGAGATCGCGCACGAATTACCGCCAAGCTGCGAGGCTTGGCCCAGAAACTCCAGTGCGGCGCCGTAGCGGCCGCCCTTCAGAGCGGTGGCTGCGTCCTGGAGGAAGATATTCGCCAGGATCTCACTCGATTGCCCCCTGCCCGCGCGCTCAAGGTCCTTGGCGAACTCGACCGTATTACCCAGCTCCTTGTACGCCAGGGCCCGGAACAGATACGCCCGCTCGAGATCGGGATTGACCTCCAGCGCTCGACCGTAGTAGTCGATCGCGGAGTTGTGGTCGGCGAGCTTGTAGCGCACGTACCCCGCCGAAGACAGCAGGTTGGCATTGCCCGGATCGGCAGCCAGCGCCTCGTCGGCCGTCGCTCTCGCCTCCTCGTATTGCTCATTTGCAAAGTAAAGACCAAACAGAAACTGCAATGCTTCGGGATCGGTCGCACCACCGGCCGAGAGCTCGAGGTATTTCTTGAGATTGGCGATCTTCTCGTCGCGACGGTCATCCGGCAACGCATAGGCTAGGTACTGATGAGCGGCTGGATTGTCCGGGCAGAGTGTCGTCGCCTGCTCGAACGCCGCCAACCCTCTCTCGACTTCCTGTAGCTGATTGGCCATCACATAGCCATAAGCCACCTGGATATCGCAATCGTCAGCTTTGCGGCGGATCAATTCCTCGAAGAAATCGCGGGCATGCGTCGTGTCGCCTTTTTCAAGGTAGGCTTCACCGATCGAGTGGTAGGCGTTGATGTACGCCGGGTCGAGCTCGATCGCTTTCTCCAACGCGACCAGGGCCGGGTCGATCATTTCTCGCTCCAGGTACGACTGGCCCATGAAGAAATAGGCCAGCGCCAATCCCGGATCGTACTCGAGCGCCTGCTCGAAGTTCGAGACCGCCCGTTCGTGGTTATCCGATCGCATGTAGTCGCGGCCGAAGATGATGTGCTTATCGGCTTGGTTCCGAGCGTTGAACGCTTGCACCAGGCTCTCGCCCAGGTCGTCTATGTCGGCGTCGGTGACTTGGGGCAGGTGCTGGGTGTTGCGGGTCGCAACATCGACGAACGTGGACTTGGCAATCCACATGTCACCCTGGCGATCGAGTGTGCCACGCGCGACGATTTTGGCTTCCAGCGACTGAGCGATCTCAAGCGTCTTGACGTCTGGAATCGGCGAGCCCGGCTTGAACCCGTTCTGTTCCACCGCGTCGTTGATTTCGTCCTCTGTGACCAACGTGTAGGGGCCGAGATCATCCAGCTCGGCGATGATCTCTTCCTGCAGGTCCTTGGCCTTCCCATCATCGGCGGAGACGAACGGCAGCACCGCGATCACAAAACGATCGTTGTCGGTGGCCTGGGCCTGAAGCGAAACCGCGCCAGCGCCGGAGAGTAGGAGTAGCGCTACGAGCGTTGTGGATGTCTGCACTAGACGACGAACGAGCATTGTGTTCCTCCCGGTATTTTCTCGATCCGTAACGTCCGGGAAATTTATCCCCCGAGCCTTCCTGCGGACCAGCACTATGTAAACCCCCCGAGACGGGGAGAGGTTCCCACCTTGACGCCGGCCAGCGCGCCTGGGTAGAGTGTCGACGATTTTTCCGCCTTCGACAACCATCGCGCACGCATTGAGGGGGCACGTGGAGCCGCGATCACCACAGCATGGGAGCACCACGTCTGGGCGTTGGCTCTGCTCCGCAGTCGCGCTCTTGGCCCTCGGGGCTTCGCTCGCGGCGTGTGGGGTCGCCGGCGTCCCTGATTGGTCGACCGTACAACCGGCTTCAGATCTGTCACAATCGATCCAGGACGTCTACGAGACGGTGTTCGTGTGGACGGCGGGGATTTTTGTCGTCGTCGAGCTGGTGCTCGTATACGCGATCATCCGCTATCGGCGTCGGCCCGGCGACTCGGGCGTGCCCGACCAGGTGCATGGCTTCACTGCGCTCGAGATCGCGTGGACGCTGGTGCCAGCAGCAATTCTGTTCTTCATCGCGATTCCCACCGTGCGCACGATCTTCGAAATCCAGCGCAAGCCGCCAGCCGAGAAGATCGAAATAGCGGTGATCGGTCATCAGTGGTGGTGGGAGTTCGAGTATCCGGACCTCGGGATTGTGACCGCCAACGAGCTCCATTTGCCGGTCGGCCAAACAGCCAACCTCGCGCTGACGTCAGCCGATGTTATCCACTCCTTCTGGGTGCCGCGGCTGGGTGGTAAGCGCGATCTCAACCCAGGCAGCGAAAACCAGCTCTGGTTCACGCCCGATTCAGTCGGCGTCTTCATTGGCCAATGCGCCGAGCTGTGTGGCACGTCGCACGCCAACATGCGGTTGAAAGTGTTCGTTGAAACGACCGACTCGTTCGACGCGTGGGTCGAGCAGCAGCGACAACCCGCACTCCAGGACTCCCTTGGTCTCCAAGCGTTTCTCTCTTCCGGTTGCGCCGCATGTCATGCGATCGCCGGAACACCTGCGCAGGCCAAGGTCGGACCTGATCTGACAAAGTTCGGAAGCCGATCGACGATCGCCGCCGGGCTTCTCGCCAACGAACCGGACCAGCTGGCAGCCTGGCTGCGAGACCCTGAAAGCATCAAGCCGGGCGTCCGGATGCCAAACCTGAACCTCTCAGAAGAGCGCATCGCGAGCTTGGTCGCCTATCTGAGGAGCTTACGATGAGCGCCACGGCGACGGACACCGCGCATCACGAGTCGATCTACTCCGGTGGCATCGGTTCGTGGCTGACCACCGTCGATCACAAGCGAATCGGTGTCATGTACGGGGCCACCGCCCTGCTCTATTTCTTCATCGGTGGTGCGGAAGCGCTCATTATTCGGCTGCAACTGGCTGCGCCAGAAGGCACGATCGTCGGCGCGGACGCGTACAACCAAATGTTCACGATGCACGGGACCACGATGGTGTTCCTGGTGCTCATGCCGCTGGCGGCCGCGATGTTCAACTTCTTGATCCCGCTCATGGTCGGCGCTCGAGACGTCGCGTTCCCGCGGTTGAACGCGTTCTCGTTCTGGACCTGGTTCTTCGGCGCGATCTTGCTGAACCTGGCGTTTTTCGTGAATCAAGCTCCAGATGCTGGTTGGTTCGGCTACGCCAACCTGACGTCCAAGCAGTACAACCCCGGACTCGGAATCGATTTCTGGGTTTTGAGCCTACAGATCATGGGTATCGCATCGATCGCCTCGGGGATCAACTTCACGGTCACGGCTCTCAACATGCGAGCCCCGGGCATGTCGCTGATGCGGATGCCGCTCTTCGTGTGGATGGCGTTGATCGTCCAGATCCTCATGTTGCTGGCGTTTCCAGCCATCACGGTGGGGCTCGTCTTCCTGCTCTTCGACCGCTTTTTCGATACCAACTTCTACGTCGCCGCCGCCGGTGGAACCCCGGTGCTGTGGCAGCACTTGTTCTGGATCTTCGGACATCCCGAGGTCTACATCTTGATTCTGCCGTCCTTCGGCATCGTGTCCGAGATCCTCCCCACCTTCTCACGAAAGCCGCTGTTCGGGGCACCGTTTGTAATCTTCTCCGGAATCCTGATCGGCTTTCTCGGTTTTGGCGTGTGGAGCCATCACATGTTCACGACTGGCCTGGGACCGATCGCCGACACGGCGTTTTCGCTCGGCACGATGCTGATCGCGATCCCAACCGGTGTGAAGATCTTTAACTGGATCGGAACGCTATGGGGCGGCCACATCGTCATGCGAACGCCGCTCTATTTCGCAGTTGGCATGGTGGCGCTGTTCATCGTCGGTGGGCTGTCGGGAATCATGCACGCGTCAGCACCGATCGACCTGCAGCAGCACGACTCGTACTTCGTGGTCGCGCACCTGCACTACGTGTTCTTTGGCGGCACAGTGTTTGGCCTCTTGGCCGGCGTTTGTTACTGGTGGCCTAAGGTGACGGGACGGATGCTCGGTGAGGGGCTCGGGAAGATCAGCTTCTGGGTCATGTTCCTGGGCATGAACGTGACGTTCTTCCCGATGCACTTTCTCGGTCTCGACGGCATGGCGCGGCGGATCTACACGTACCCAGCCGGAGTCGGGTGGGAGCAGTGGAATCTGCTGGCCACTGTCGGCGCATTCGTTCTCAGCCTCGGCGTCTTGTTGTTCTACGCAAACCTGGTGCGCAGTCTGCGATCCGGAGAGGCGGCCACGCCGGATCCGTGGGATGGGGCTACGCTCGAGTGGTCGATGAGCTCGCCACCTCCCGAGTACAACTTTGCCGTCATCCCGACCGTCAACAGCGCGCGTCCGCTGTGGCTCCACAAGTACGGCCCGACCAGGGACATCTCGAGGCGCACTAAGGAGGATGGCACCCCACCGCAGCCCGATCACCCTGTCGAACGGATCGAGCTGCCGTCGCCCAGCCTCTGGCCGCTGGTGGCCGCAGCCGGACTCACGCTCGCCGGCGGTGGCACGATGGTCGGCTTGCTACCGGTGCTGGCCGGGGTGGTGGTGCTCGTCGTCGCCGTCTACAGGTGGGCCTTTCAGCCGCTGGAGCGGCCGGGAAACCCCGTATTCGAGCCGGTGGGAGGGGCCGAATGAGCACGCACGCAACGACGTTCGGGGTTCCACACCGCAAGCTGGCTATGTGGGTGTTCATCGGCTCCGAGTGCATGTTTTTCGGGTCGCTGATCGCGACGTATCTGTCTTACAAGGGCAAGAGCGTAGCCGGCCCCACACCGGCCGAGATCCTCAACATCCCGCTGACGTCGGGCTCGACCTTTGTGTTGCTGATGTCGAGCCTCGCCATGGTGTTGGCGCTCGACGCCGTTCAGCGCGATCAAAAAGATCAGGCGAAGCTCTGGCTCGGGGGCGTCATCGCCCTCGGTGGTCTCTTCTTGGCCGGGCAGGTTTACGAATTCTCGCACTTTTATCATGAGGGGTTGACCCTCCAGCAGAATCTCTTCGGCTCGACGTTCTTCGTGCTCACCGGTTTCCACGGCGCCCACGTGACCGTCGGCGTGATCTGGATGGCGACGCTGCTCGTGATGGCGTTTCGCGGACAGCTTGGGCCGGAGCGAAGCCTTGACGTAGAGGTCGCAGGGTTGTATTGGCATTTCGTAGATGTGGTGTGGATCGTGATCTTCACGGTGGTCTACCTCATCCAGTGAGGGGTGCGCGCGCATGAACGAGATCGCTGAACACCAGAGCGGTGCCCACGCCAGCCGTAGCACGTATGCACTGGTGGCGCTCATCTTGGCGATCATCACGCTACTCGAGGTGGCGGTGTTCTACATCCCGTTCCTGCGCACGGCGATTGCGCCCATCTTGCTGGTGCTGTCGGCGACGAAGTTCGCGCTGGTAGCGATGTTCTTCATGCATTTGAGATACGACCGACCGATTCTGACAGCTATTCTGTCGACCGGGCTCGTGGTTGCCGCGGCCATCATTCTCGCGCTCATGCTGCTGTTTGGGGCGCTGAGGCTGATGGCGCCGGCTTGATCGATGGGGTCAGGCTTGAGCCACAGTAGACGGCCGGCTATGATCCACTTTCGACTCGCGCTTCGAGAGGTGCAATGACCGACGCCCCATCGGCAACACGACCCATCGTCCCCCCCGCTTCCGCCCCGAACGTCTTGATCGAAGGCTTCGTGACGGGGATGATCGGCGCCGGGATCGTTGCAGCTTGGTTTCTGTTCCTCGACGTGATCCAGCACGAGGCGCTCTACACCCCGTCGCTCCTCGGAACTGTCCTCTTTAAAGGGGCCGAAGCGGCTGGCGGACACACGGTCATCGATCCGGGCATGGTCGCCGCATACAAGATCGTGCACCACGCAGCGTTCATCGGCGTCGGGGTCGTGGCGTCGTTTCTGGTGACCGAGATCGAGCGCATCCCACCGCTCGGGATCGCCCTCGTGTTTTTCTTCATCTTCTTCGAGGTCGCCTTCCACGTCTACATGGTGGCGATCGGCCAACCGCTGCTCGGGAGCATCGCATTCTGGGGCGTCGCGATCGCGAACCTGCTAGCTGCCGCCGGCATGGCGGCCTGGCTCTGGCACCGCCACCCGCGGTTGTTGATGCACTTCAACCGGATTTGGGACGAGGAGTAGCTGGGGCTAGCTGTTTTCTGTGTAGTCGAGGAAGCGGGAGAGGTTCTTCAGGTAGTAGCTAAGCCCTAGCGCGAGCCCGATGAACACAACCGCCAGTACCGGGTGTCCGGCCATCCATATCCAAATCGCGAACCCGACGCAGAAAATGATGCCGGTCCCGATCAGGACGCGATGGAAAGCGATCAGCGAAGAACGAGCCATCGCCATAATTCTAACACATGATCCCTACTCTGTGCTTGTTTCAGCGCGGTAGCGAGCTCGATGGCGCACGATGGCCACAACGACTCCGATGCCGACCAGCAGCGGGACCCCGATCATCACCAGCCCCGCCCACAGCATCCCTTCCATGAGGCCGCCGCTCAAAAAACCTCCATCGTCACCACGACGATCGCAAACAGGATCGCCAGCGGTATCGGAGCCAGCACCAAGAGCACCAGCCGTGGCGGCTCAAACCTCAAGTGCATGTAGTACATCGCCACGAGTGCGGCTTTCCAGAGAGCCAACCCCAGCAGGATGAAGACCAACACCTGGAACGGCAGCCCGGAGACGAAAGCCACCGCCACCTCGGCGATCGTCAGGATCAACAGGTACAGCCAGACCAGGTAGTAGTTGGGTTTCTTGTGGGCCACGTCGACGTCCTAGATCAGGTAGACAATGGTGAACAAGATAATCCAAACCAGATCCACGAAGTGCCAGTACAGCCCCATGATCTCTACGCCCGAGAAGTACTCCTCCGTGTAGTGACCGCGAAGCGCCTTGACCAGCGTGAAGATCAGGCACAACACGCCGATCGAGACGTGCGCACCGTGAAAACCGGTCATGGTGTAGAAGGTCGAGCCGTACAGCGGCCCACCGCCTGCAGCGTACTGGCTGGCGACGGGCACAAACCCGTGCTCAGCGAGCTTGATGTACTCGAAGATCTGGATGCCTACAAATGCTGCACCCAACACGATCGTCGCTAGCAGCCACTTCTTGAGTCCGGCCTGATCGCCGTGCTCGATCGCGGCGAACGCTTTAACCATCGTGACACTGCTGCAGATCAACATGAACGTGTTGAACGCGGTCAGCGGGACGTTTAGCACCTCACCTGGTGCCGCCCATTGTTCTGGATTCGCAAACCGCAGGATGATGTAAGCCCCGATCAGCCCGCTGAAGAACATCACCTCGGACAGCAGGAAGACCCACATCCCGAGCTTGACGTTATAGACCCGGATCCCTTCCATGGGCCGCGGGGCCTGGGCGTGAATGGCCGCTGCCTCGCTCATTGGACCACCCCCTTGCCTACCGGTGCCCCACCGGGTGGTGCGTGAACCGCCCCGCCGTCCGGTGGCTCACTCTGAGGCCAAAAGTCCTCGCCGCGACCGGGATAGCTGTACTCGTATGGCCCGCGATAGACCGCCGGCATCGCCTCGAAGTTTCCGTGCGGCGGTGGCGACAACAGGCCCCACTCCAACGAGTTCGCCCGCCACGGATTCTGGGGAGCTTTCTCCCCACGCCACAACGACCACAGGATGTTGAAGAAGAACACCAACTGGCTCACACCCAGCGCCAACGCGAACACCGACACAAACGTGTTCATCGGCTGAAGCGGCTCGAGGAAACCGTACTGGTTGGGGTCATAGATGCGCCGCATCATGCCGCCCAACCCGAGGTTGTGCATCGGAAAGAAAACCAGATTGTAAAACACGAACGTGAGCACGAAGTGGATCTTGCCGAGGGCTGGGCTCAACATCCGTCCGAAGAACTTCGGGAACCAAAAATAGATTCCGGCAAAGATCGCGAACAGGCTGCCACCAAACAGCACGTAGTGGATGTGTGCAACGATGAAGTACGTGTCGTGGATGTAGATGTCGACCGGGGTCGAGGCCATGAACACGCCCGACAATCCACCGATCACGAACATCCCGACGAACGCCAAGGCGTTCAGCATCGGCGTGTGGAAATGAATGTCGCCACGCCAAATCGTACCCAGCCAGTTGAACACTTTGATCGCTGAAGGCACGGCGATGATCATCGTCGACAGCATAAAGCTGGATCCGAGGAGCGGGTTCATACCGCTCTGGAACATGTGGTGCCCCCACACGATCCAACCCAGGAACGCAATGGCCACGATCGCGCCGACCATCGCGGGATAACCAAAGATCGGCTTGCGCGACCCATTTGCGATCACCTCGGACGCAATGCCCATCGCTGGCAGAATCAGGATGTAGACCTCGGGGTGACCGAAGTACCAGAACAGGTGCTGCCACAGAAGCGGCTGACCACCGGCCTCCGGCAGGAAGAACGTCGTGCCGATCGTCTGGTCAAACAGCAACATGATCGCCGCACCAGCCAGAATCGGGATCGCCAGCAGGATCAAAATCGCGGTAATAAAGAGCGACCAGATCGGTAACGGCATGCGCAACCAAGTCATACCGGGAGCGCGCATATTGACGATCGTGGTGATGTAGTTGACCGCCCCCATCAGCGAAGAGAACCCGAGTATGATCAGGCTCACGCACCAGAGTTGCTGCCCGGTCGAGACTCCACTGTACTCTGGCACGGCACTGAGTGGCGGGTAGGCCGTCCACCCCGCCCCGGCGGCTCCACCTTCGACCGCGAAGCTGGCCAGCATGATGAACCCCGCGGGAACTGCGGTCCAGAACGACATCATGTTGAGCCGCGGGAACGCCATGTCGGAAGCACCGACGTGGAGCGGGATCAGCCAGTTACCAAACATGCCTACCAGCAACGGCATGATCGCAAAGAAGATCATGAACGTGCCGTGCATCGTGACCAGCGAGTTGTAGAACTCGGGCAACAGGATTCCACCCGGCGCCATCGTTTCGGGCAGCACTCCACCCCCGGGCATCGGCTGTCCCGGCCAACCGAGCTGCCAACGGATCATCATCGCCAACGCTCCGCCGACCAGCAGGAAGAACAAGCTCATAAACATGAACTGGTTTCCGATCGTCTTGTGATCGGTCGAGAAGACGTACTTCCGGATGAATGGGCGATCATCCGGATGGCTTGGATCGGCCCAGTGCTGCGCGGTTACGTTGGGCGCCAACAGCTGGGTCGTACTCATGCGCTCTCCTCCGCTTCGCTGATCTCGCTCTCCTCGGCTCTCTCGGCATCGGTTTCGCCGATACCCGCCGGCGGACCGCTAGCGGCGATCTCCTCAGCTTGCCAGCGATCGAAATCAGCCGCTTCGTGGACGGTCAGCGACGCTCGCATGCGGTAATGCCCGAGCCCACACAACTCGGCGCACGCCAACGGGAATTCCCCCGTTCGCGTGGCCTCGAACCACACCGGGATCGTCATGCCCGGCACGGCATCTTGCTTCACCCGAAAGTCCGGCAGGAAAAACGAGTGAATGACGTCTTCGGATCCGAGATCAATCCGAACCGCTCTTCCGATAGGGACGTGAAGCTGGTTTCGCTTGACGAAGTCGTCGGCGGTGTCGAGCTCTCCGTCGGGACCCGGGTACGTCACGTTCCACTCGAATTGCTTGGCGACTACCCTGAGCGGCAGCGCGCCCGCCGGCGCGGCACCGTCCTGATCGGCTCGCTTGACCTCCAACCAGATGTCGTTGCTGGCGTAGACGATAGACAGCACCAGGAGCAACGGGATGACGGTCCAGACGATCTCGGCCTTCTTGCTGCCGTGGGTATGGACGGCGACCCGTCCTTCGCGGTGCCGATATCGAATGATGAATACGATCAATGCGGTCTCGACGAGCACAAAGATCGCCCCGGTGATCCACAGAATGATGTAGTAGATCGAGTCGATGCCGGCGCCAAACGTCGACGCCGGCTCGGGCATCAGCCAGCTCCAGTTCATCTGAGAACGAGCGGTTCGCCTAGAGGCACGTGGTTCCCGGCCATATCGGAGCTGAATGTGAAGCTCACCTCGGCAGTCTCCTTGACGCCCACAGTGACCGTTTGAGACTGCGTCCCGTACAACTCATGCCAGGCCTCGATCTCGTACTCACCGGGCGGCAAATCAGCCAAGGAGAACGATCCGTCGGCGCCGCTGACGCCGGCGTACGGGTGGTTTTGGACACCGATGAACGCCTCCATCCAGCCGTGGACATCACACTTGACCGGGATCATGACTTCGGGTTGCGAGAACTCTCGCGATGTCTCCATCACGACCGGCTGGCTGATGTTGAAGCCGCGATTCACGGTGGGCTGGGTGTTGATGTTGTGGAGGATCCCGTCACTGTTCACGATCTCCAGCGATTGCCCGACCTGTATCGCCAAAACGTGCGGTGTGTATTCGCAACCGTCCTGATCCAGTGTCACCGGCGCCGCCGGGGTCGGGAAAGCCCGGTCCCCCAGCCCTGACTTCACGTAGACATAGACGTTGGCCAGCCCCCCGCCTGCAACCACGACCGGTTGGCGCATGGCGCCATCGGGATGCTTCTCGGCGCAGGTCGGCTCCTCACTCATATCGATCGGTTCGGCCGCCGGAGCCGTGCCCTCGAATGCAACCGTCCCGGTGATCATCGCCGCGCTGTCCGGGCTGACGACCGGACCGGCCGCCGCCGGAGCGTCGCCGTCGGCCCCGTCATCGGTTGACTCGCCACCACCGCCTCCACCACAAGCGGTGGCAATCGAGATCCCCGACACCACAACCAGGGCGAGGATCTGCCTCAGTGGATGGTTCATATCCCTCTCCTTCATGTGTGGTTGATCAAGTAACGATGCAATCGACCCCTTGAATGTCGGCTAGACGTTAATCAGACCCGGCTTCAGGGCCACCGCCGTTGGTTCCGCGCTGAGCGCGTGCAACGATGACCAAGCCGAGCACCGCGGTCAACAGCACCGCCGCTACCGGAAATGCGTACGTAATGTTCTGCGTCGGCTGATCGAGGTACAGGAAGTACCACGTGCTTATCGCGCCCCGCGTACCGGATTCGCCGTTCGAACCGTCCCAGGCGAAGATCGCCATGGGAATCGGTCGGCCAGTCTCGATAGCCAGTCGATCTGCACTCTCAGCGGTCAGATCGCGACTCAGAGAAAGTCGCCATTGTCCCTCGTCGAACGTCGACTCATTGGCCAGGGTCGATGCGCCACCGATCGGCTCGATCGCGTTCATCCCGCGACCGAGCGCTTCGGTTGTCCCACCAGCGCTGTTCCAGCTCAACAAGTACACCGGCTCGTCCTGAGCGCCCATCAAGAAATAGGGACGCTTCATGCCCTCTGGGATCGTGGTCGGGAACTGAACCGTGAGCGCATCAGGCAGCAGCTCGTCAGTGGCCGCGACGCTTGGCTCCATGGCACTGACCACGCGCTGCCGCCACTCTTCCCACTCCGGGTCCGGGCTCTGGGATGGGTCGTTCCACGTCAGCCGCAACGCGATGCGCTGGCCATCATGAGCGGCCTGCGCCCACACGCCGTCGACGGTCGGGGCGAACCACCTGGGGTCGACGATTATCTGGCCGACGAGAGGGATGTAAAACTTCTCGATTGCGTCCCATGCCGGATCGTCGACGCTCGCGGGAAGCGTCTCGACCAGCGCCGCGCGTATGACTTCTCGGATTTCGGGCGTCTCGGGCGACAGGCTCTTGACGTACTGCGCAACCCGCCACAGCTGCTCCTCGGTCATGAACTCAGCGTCGATCAGATCCGCAAACGACGGCATCGGCGCTCCGTTGAGCCCCGTCATCAGCCGGGCGAAGATCTCTTCCGTAGTGTGGCCACCGTTGAAGTTCCAACCCTCGCTCAAGTCTGTGGCTCGGATCGGAAGCTCCCAATCGTCCTCGAGAGTCGGCGCCGACGGACCATCTCCGCGGCCGGCTTGTCCATGGCACTTCCAGCACTCGATCTTGTCGTAGAACTCTCTCCCCTCGGCGAGGCCCTCCTCGCTCACTCCAGGGGGTCCACCGTACTCGATCGACGACGGGGTTTCGTCCTCGAAAAACGGCGAAAAAGTCTTCAGGTACTGAACAAGGTCGTTGCGTTCGGTGTCGCTCAGGTACTCTTTCCAACCTGGCATCGCCGACCCCGGCATCCCCTCGTCGATCATTCTGAGGATGTCGTCATCGGTGGGAAGCTCGCCGCTTGGCGTGGTACGAATCTGGTACAGCCCGGTGGTGAAGTCCCGCGGCTGTGGCAACATATAGGCCGCCGCCGAGCCGTCGCCTGCACCCTTCTCGCCGTGGCATTCGGCGCACCATTTGTCGTACGTCGCCTTTCCGGCGGGCGCGTCCTGCCCGGCCGCAGGCGCAGCTGCAAAGAGCGCGCTCAGCGCGATCCCGATCGCCAGCCGCCTAGTGCTCACCCGACCCCTCCGCTTCTTCCCAGGTCCGAGGCGAAACTCCCGCCTGCTCGTAGAGAAACACGATCACCGACCAGATCTCGTCCTCGGTCAGGATCTCTTCCCACGCTGGCATGGCCGAGTTCCATGGCGTGCCCTCGCGCGGGAGCCCCGGGCCGCCCTTAGCGATTCGCCAGAACACAAAACTCTCAGTCAGCTGAGCGATCGTACCCGAACCGGTAAACGCCAGCGGTGTGGGCGTGAACCCGTGCGCGTAGTGCCCGTCTCCGCTCAGCGCGTCGCCATGACACGGCAGACAGTTCTGGTAGTAGACGCGCTTACCCACGGTGTAAGCCTCGGCGATCGAGTTTTCTTCACGCAGTGGGTTCTCCAGCCCGGCGAGCTGCATCGTTTGGCCACGAAACGTGATCGACGACGGCGGTGCGGGATGGATCGACCGCAGGCTCGGCGGCGCGGCTACGGTCTGACGCACGGCGCGGAAAGTGAGCCACCCGGTCAACAGCGGGACGATGACCAGTAGCGCGATCCGTAACACTCGTTTGTCACGATCGACGAGCGTGGCGTGGATCGGTTCGCGGAACCGCGCCCATCGCTCCTCGTTGTCGCTGACCCAGATCAGCACGCCGGCCAACACGGTCAGCATGTATTGCAGCACGACCGACTGTGGTACCGGCGCGCTGCTTATCCCGATCAGTGGCGGCAGATATGGGATGCCGTACTCGACCAACACGTACGCGATCACCAGGACGAGGATCGCCTGCCAGAAAGGATGGCACAGGTACCGATTGACGCTCAAGTCGCGCTCACCGTTGGGCTCCTAGATACGATACGATCACCTCGAGCTGCTCGGCGGTCAGCCTTTGACCGAAGTTGGCTGGCATCATGCCGCCAAACTGTTCGTAGCCCTCCGCCAGCGCCGCGTTGGGGTCGAGGATCGACGCGCGAATCTGATCAGTCGTCAGACGGTTACCAACGCCATCAAGAGGCGGCCCTACCTGAGCCCCTTC
>JBDHED010000035.1:0-13652 GCA_039591175.1 Gemmatimonadota bacterium
GCGAGCCCCAACCCCTTCCCTTCGGGCAGCTTGCCGTAGCGATCGTTCCACCCCGACTCGGCGACGACTCTCTCGATGCAGGCGCCGAGTCCCATCGATCCGATCTTCAAGTAGTTGGCGGTCACCGAATCGGGCTCGACCAAGTGGTCGAGTCGCATGCGGGCCGGGTCGAGACCCAGCTTCTCGGCCGCCTTGTCGATGTGAACCTCGAGCGCGAACCGCGGCTGTGGCGTCCCGTGTCCGCGTTTTGGACCGCAGGGTGGTTTGTTGGTGAAGACCCGCAAGCCTTCGAACTTGTAGGCCGCTACCGGGTAGGTGACGGTTTGTAGCGCGCCGGTGTAATACGTCGATGCGACCCCGTACGAGCCGTATGCTCCACCATCCAGAAACGACCGAAAGTGCATGCCGGTGATCGAGCCGTCCTGCTTGAAACCGGTCTTGATCCACATCAGGGTCGGATGCCGACCGCGGTGACAGTAAAAGACTTCTTCGCGGTTCAGACAGATCTTGACCGGCCGACCGGTGCGGCGGGAAAGCTCTGCCACTACGATCTCGTGATTGAAAGGATCAGACTTCCCGCCAAACCCGCCACCGTTGGGTGTGGCGATGACCCGGATCCGGCTGGGCGCCATCTCGAGCACGGTGGCCAACGCCCGGTGGACGTAGTGCGGCGTCTGGGTCGAAGACCACAGCGTCAAGCGATCGTCCGGCCGATAATCGGCCAATGCAGCGTGTTGCTCCATCGGCAGATGGGTGTTCCCCTCGTAAAACAAGAGGTCTTCTTGGACGAGGTCGGCCTCGGCTAACCCAGCCTCGACATCGCCGAACTCGAGCGCGATCGCCTTGTGCACGTTGTGCGCATCACCGTACGGGTGGATCGCCGGATCATCGCCATCGAGTGCGTCCTCGATGTCAACCACCGAATCGAGCGGCGCGTATTCGACCTCGATGAGCTCACACGCTTCGAACGCGGTTTCCTCGTCGATCGCGGCCACGGCGGCCACCGGATCGCCGATAAACCGGACTTTGTCGATGCACAGCGCGTGCTCATCCTGACTGACCGGGAGAATGCCGTACGGGGTCGGCAGGTCGCGTCCCACCAGCACGGCCACCACGCCGGGGTGCTCTTCGGCTCGCTGTGTATCGATCGAGACGATCTCGGCGTGCGGGGTCGTGGAGCGCAACATCCGGCAGTGGAGCATCCGCGGCAAAAAGAGATCGTCGGCGAACCTGGTACGCCCGGTAACCTTGGCCACCGCATCGACTTTGGGCAGCGAGGTGCCGACGACGCGTAAGCGGTCTTCGGTCGCCGCCTTTCGCGCCGGGCTCTTAACCGCCATAGAGCATCTCTCTGGTCGGCTGGGCGGGCTCACCGCGTATGCGGGCGGCAGCCAGCTCGACCGCCTCGTAGATCTTTAGATAGCCCGTACAGCGGCACAGGTTGCCGCCGAGAGCGGTTTCGATCTCAGCCCGCGAAGGTTGCGGGTTGTCGTCCAACAGAGCCTTCGCTGCCAACACGAACCCGGGCGTGCAGTAGCCACACTGGGCGGCACCTAGCTCGACGAACGTCTGCTGGACCGGGTGCAGGCCGTTGGCCGACTCGAGCCCCTCAACGGTCGTAACGTCGCGGCCCCCCAACGCCGCCGGCAGGGCGAGGCAAGACAGAACCGGTTGGCCGTCCACAAGCACGGTGCATGTGCCGCATTCCCCGAGCTCGCAGCCATGCTTGGTACCGGTCAATCCGATGTCTTCACGCAACACTTCGAGCAGCGTCTTGTGGACGGGTACGGAAACCGCATGTGGCTCACCATTGACGCGCAGCTCGAGTGAGACATTGGCGCCTGCTTCGATCGCCTTGCTAGTCGGTGCCATGAAACCCAATCTACCGGCCGGGTAGGGGCGTCGCATCCGAGACACCCCTGGCTCGCGGGTTGCTCAACGCCAGCTGCACCACGAACTTGGCGCCATGCCCGATTCCAGTGAGCCCATCGATCGGCGTCTGATCGTCGTTGGCGATCGCGTTCTTATCGAGCCCGACGAAGGCGAGCACCGGACGGAAGTCGGCCTCTACCTGCCGCGGTGGGCGGTCGAGAAGGAGTCGGTCCAGGCTGGACGGATCGTCGCCTGCGGACCCGGCATTCCGCTGCCCGACCCCGGCGACGTCGAGGACGAACCGTGGAAAACCGCCGAGGGATCGATGCGGCACGTTCCCATGCAAGCTCGGGTCGGCGATTACGCGATCTTTCTGCGCAAGGCGTCGGTCGAGGTGAAGTTCGAGGGGCGCACGTATCTGATCGTCCCCCAAGGCGCGATCCTGATGATCGAGCGCAACCCGGGAGATACCCAGCTCGATGAGCTGCTCGACAGCGAGCCCGACGACTACGACAACGACCTGCCGTGAACATCGTTCCGTAGCGCTCTCCGATGGGTCTGTACGCGGAACGCATCTTTCCCTGGATCATGGAGCGATCCGATCCCGATGAGCTCAAGGCCGAGCGGTACGCGGCGGTAAGCGACGCCACCGGTCAAGCGCTCGAAATCGGCGTCGGCACCGGTGCCAACTTCGCGCACTACCCATCGTCGGTGACGGCGGTTACGACGATCGAACCCTCGAACGGCATGAACACCCGCGCCCGACGAGCGCGGGCCGGGGCGGCGGTACCAGTTCGGCTGGTCGCCGGCGATGGCCAATCGCTCCCCTTCGCGAGCGGGTCGTTCGACACCGTGCTGGCGTTGTTCGTTTTGTGCACGATCCCCGACCCGGATCGAACGCTGAGCGAGACCCGACGGGTCTTAAAGCCTGGCGGGAGCTTGCTGTTCCTAGAGCACGTCTCAGCCCCTGAGCCCGGGGTCCGACGCTGGCAGCGACGGTTGGAGCCGATCTGGAAGCGCATCGGGTGTGGCTGTCACCTGACCCGCGACACGGAGTTGAAGATCGCCGACGCCGGCTTCGAGGTCACCTCCATCGATCGCTACTGGCTCACAAAAGCGCCGCGCATCGTGGGCTGGGTTATCCGAGGCTCGGCCCGCGTCACGGCCTAGCTACTCGGCAGTCGTCCGCGCCCCCAACTCACGATCGAGCATCAACAGTGCGGCGCTGTTGTCACCGACGAGCTTGAGTTGATCGACGAGTTGCTTGGCGGTCGCCTCTTCCTCCACCTGCTCGGTCACAAACCACTGGAGCAGTGTTTGGGTCGGGTAATCCTTGTGCTTGACCGCCAGCTCGTACAGCTCATTGATGCGTTGCGTCACCTTCTGTTCGTGGCCCAGCGCCTCTTCCATGACCACCAGCGGGGATCCAAAATCAGCCGGCGGCTTGTCGAGCGCCTGCAGGTCGATCCGACCGTCTCGGTCTTGCACGAAGTCGAAGATCTTCATCGCGTGAGCGATCTCCTCTTCGCGCTGCATCCGCATCCAGTGCGCAAAACCTTCCAGATTCTCGGCCTTGAAATAGGCCGACATCGATAGATACAGATAGGCTGCGTATAGCTCGTTCTTGATCTGATCGTTTAGCGCCTTCTCAAGCTCCTTGTGCATCGAAACGCTCCTCGCTAGGCCCCGTCAGAGGCTGGTGGCATGGGTCTTCCATAGGTACAGATGAACGGTCTGCCGGACCCGAATGGTGTATCGGGGCGGCCGGCCGCGCAACCCGCGGAGACAATCCGCGCCCGTCGTCCGTAGTAGACGATAGATGACCCCCGAACGAGAGGTTAGAGGGAGATGTTGGAGATTATCGCCATACTGATCGGGACGTCGATCCTGGCCGGGCTCAAGCCCAGTCGGGAGCAGGCTCGGAAAGCACGGGCGGAAGCCCGCGGGCGGCGCTAGCGACCGATCCTACCACAGCGTAATTCACGTTCAACTACAGGTTGATGTGAACACCTCTCAGCTATTTTATTTCAACTACTTACGTGGTTTATAACGCATCCCTATTGGGATGCGCTCACAGGCTAGAACGGGGCCCAGCTGAGGGCCTGAAGAAACGTCAGGATAACGGCGGTGCGGGTCATCGTGTCCCCCGTCTCGACGGGTCGTTGAGAGCGTCGCAGGCTACTCGCCGGTTGCACGATGCGGGCCGATACCCGGCTGGATCGGGCCAGACGGGTTGCTTCCCCTCCCCGCCGAACGGCAACTTGATCACCCGATCGGCGCCGGGGGGCCCAGCGCCGACTCTCGCAATCTGCGGTATGTCGTTTTGCCTTAGGGGGCCGGTGGATCGCATTGAGGGACTCGCCAAGCTGACCGGCGCGGAGCGCTACGTGGATGACCTACCCCTCGACGGGACGCTGTGGGGAATGACCGTCCGTAGTCCGGCGCCGCGGGGGCGTGTCACTGGCGTCCATTTTGGCTCAGGCGTCGACTGGAACGAGTTCGTTGTCGTCGATCACCACGACATCCCGGGCGACAACACGGTGCTCTTGATCGAAACCGATCAGCCGTTGCTAGCTGGCGAGTACGTCCGTCATGCGGAAGAGCCGATCGCGCTGATCGCGCATCGATCACGGGAGATGGTCCGACGGGCGATTCGCGAGATCGAGGTCACGATCGATCCGGACCCTCCGGTCCTCGACTTCACCGCAGAGCTGACTCGTGACAAAATCCAACACGGCTCCGACAACGCCTTCAAACGGATCGACATCGTGAAGGGCGATGTCGAAGCCGCCCTGGCGAGGGCGGCGCACGTTGTCGAGGGCGAGTACCGGACCGGATCACAAGAGCACGTATACCTGGAAAACCAAGGCATGATCGCCTGGGAAGAGGACGGCGTGCTGGTGATCAAGGGCAGCCTCCAGTGTCCGTTCTACGTCCTGAAGGCAGCCCTCCTCGCGCTGGACAGAGACAGCGATCACGTGCGGATCGTTCAGGCGCCCACCGGCGGCGGCTTCGGCGGCAAGGAGGAGTACCCGTCGATGATAGCGCTCCACGCGGCGTTGCTCGCGCTCAAGGCCGAGCAGCCGGTCAGAATCATCTACGATCGCGGCGAAGACATGCGTGCCACGACCAAGCGTCACCCGTCGCTAGTCCGTCACCGGACGGGCGTCGACGGTGACGGTCGGTTGGTAGCGCAGGACATCGACGTCGCGCTCGACGGCGGTGCTTACGTCACGTTGTCCCCGGTGGTCCTGAGCCGAGGCGTGATCCACGCCGCCGGACCGTACGCCTGCGACAACGTCCGGATTCGCGGTCGCGCGATGCTGACCAACTCCCCGCCGCACGGCGCGTTTCGAGGCTTTGGCGCGCCCCAGACCCACTTCGCTAACGAGCGCCACATGGACGTCGTCGCTGCGACGATCGGCATCGACCCCGACGAGTTCCGACGTCGCAACTTGATCGTTGACGGCCAGACGACCGCGACCGGGCAACGGATCACCGATGGTGCCGACCGCGTGGCGTTGCTCGACCACGCGCTCGAGCTATCGAGTTATCGGGAACGGGAAGACGGGCATCGCGTGTTTAACGCGTCCCACCCCTACCTGCGGCGCGGGATCGGGCTCGCCGCCTTTCATCACGGCGCCGGCTTCACCGGCAGCGGCGAAGTCATGCTCGCGTCTGAGCTCCACTTGGCAGGTTTACCGGACGGACGGATCGAGGTCTTGAGCGCCAACATCGAGATGGGTCAGGGCACGTTGACCGTGTTTACGAAGCTGGTTTGTGACCGCCTCGGCACAGCTCCCGAACGGGTCGTCATCGCCGACGCCGATACTGGTCGCGTTCCCGACAGCGGTCCGACCGTCGCCTCGCGAACCACGATGGTCGTCGGCCGACTGGTTGAGCTCGCCTGCGACGATCTGCGCCGCCAACTCGGACTCGACGATTCCGATACCGGTGATCGGGTGACGCAGGCGATCATCGACTGGCACGTCGAGCACGACGAGCCACTCGTCGGCCACGCCAAGTACGAACCGCCACCCGGGATCGAGTGGGATGAGGCGACGTACACCGGCGACGCCTACGCGACCTACGGCTGGGCCACTTATGTGGCCGAGGTCGAGGTCGATTTGCGCACCTATACCGCACGGGTGACCGACTTCGTCGCCGTCCAGGATGTTGGCACAGTGCTGCACGAAACGCTCGCCCGTGGCCAGATACAGGGTGGCGTCGTGCAGGCGATCGGCTGGGCGCTGACCGAAGAGTGCGCCTGGAACAACGGCGTCATGCAGAACAGTCAACTCACCAACTACATCATCCCGACCAGCGACGATGTGCCACCGATCCGGGTGAGCTTCGTCGAAAACCCGTTCGCCCATGGTCCGCACGGCGCGAAGGGTCTCGGCGAGCTGCCGATGGATGGGCCCGCTCCGGCGATCGCTAACGCCGTCGCGCGCGCAATCGATGTTGATCCGCGTGAGATCCCGTTGACACCCGAACACCTGATGGAGCTCCTCTCCAATGGACGCTGAAGTGACCACGCCACCCACGAGCCGGCCACCGATCGAAGTACCGTTCACGCTGAACGGGATGGAGGTCACGGTCTCGATCGATCCGGCCGAGCGCTTGCTCGACACACTGCGCTACCGCTTGGGGATGACGGGCACAAAGGAAGGGTGTGGCGAAGGCGAGTGCGGGGCGTGCACGGTGCACGTGGATGACGTACCGGTGAACTCGTGCTTGATCCCGACGTATCAGGTGCGCAACGCACAGGTGCGCACAATCGAGTCGATCGACCCGAGCGACGTCGGCGCCCTGCTCGGTTCTGGCGCCACCCAATGCGGTGCGTGCACGCCGGGCGTCGTCATGACCGCGGTGTGGGTTCGGGAACACCCGGAGTTGCTCGAGACGCATACCCTGCGTGAGCTCATGGCCGGCAACCTGTGCCGGTGCACCGGCTACGACGGGATTATCGATGGCGTGCGTCAATCGCTCGAGGAGAGGCAACAGTGACCGTCTTCATGCCAACGACGCTCACCGAGGCGCTCGAGATTCGACGCGATCAAGACGCCACCCCGATGGCCGGTGGAACCGACTTGCTCGTTCACTGGCCCGAGCAGCTCGACCTTCACGATCGCGACTACTTGGATCTGTGGGGAATCGACGAGCTGCGTCGCATCGAGTGGTCGGACGACACTCTCGAGCTCGGCGCGCTGGCTACCTACTGGGACGTCATCACCGACGTTAAGGTCGGCGCTGCCTTTCCGTTGTTAATCGACGCAGCACGCCAAATCGGCGCCGTACAGATCCAGTCACGCGGCACGTGGGCTGGCAACATCGCCAACGGCTCCCCGGCTGCCGATGGTGTCCCGGTCTTGATGGCTTACGATGCATCGGTGGTAATCGCTTCACACGACGTGCGCCGCCAGGTACCACTCGAACGATTCTACTCCGGCTACAAGGAGATGGACCTCGCACCGGACGAGCTGATCGTGGCGATCCGGATACCAAACCGGACGTATCGGCACGAACGGTTTGTCAAAGTCGGGTCGCGTCGCGCCCAGGCAATCGCCAAGGTGGGCGCGGCGATCGTATCGAACGGCTCGGGGTGGCGTGTGGTCGCGAGCAGTGTCGCCCCGACAATTCGACGGTGTCCGACGATCGAGGCACGGATCTCGGATGGCAAGTCGCTCAGTTCCCCCGCCGATCTCTTGCCCGCCATTCGGGCCGATGTCTCACCGATCGACGACCTGCGATCGACCGCGGCGTACCGCGAACGGGTGATGAGCCGTGTCCTTTATTACGCGATTGAGGAAATGAGCCACCGATGAACGACACACCACGAACGCTGAAAGATGCGGCCGTCGCCGCAGCTCTCGACGGGCTGGCGTCCGCCAACCGGAACTTCGCCGCCGCGTATCCTGGCCCACGTACTGGCCGGCAGCCAGTCCATACCGTCTATGGCGGAGCCGACCTCTTTCGTGCCGACTCGGCAGCCAAGCTGGGAGCCCTCGCACGCCAGGCGCTGAACCGATATGCGCCAGACTTCGAGACGTTCGCCGAGGTAGTCGGAATCCCGGCCGAGCCGGCCGAGCTGGCTGAACGCGTCTACCTGAAGGTCGCCGACAAGCTCGAGCAGGAGCCGGTCGAGGATTTCCGCATCGATTTCGAGGATGGCTACGGCCACCGTCCCGACGATGAAGAAGACGAGTGCGCCGCCCGCGCCGCCCGCGAGGTAGCCGCCGGCATGGAGCGAGGATCGCTACCCCCGTTTGTCGGCATTCGGATAAAGCCGCTCACCGACGCGCTCGCCGATCGCGCGATCAGCACGCTCGACATCTTTGTCACGACGCTCCTGGACGCTACAGGTGGGACGCTCCCACCCGGCTTTGTGGTGACCAACCCCAAGGTGGCCGTGCCCGGCCAGGTAGCCGCGCTCGCCGATCTCTTCGACCAACTCGAGGCAGGCCTCTCGCTCCCCTCCGGCTCGCTCAAGCTGGAGATCATGGTCGAGACACCCCAATCGATCATCGGCCCCGATGGCCGCTGCGCCGTGCCGAGTCTGGTTGCTGCCGGTCGGGGGCGCTGCATCGCGGCCCACTTCGGCGTTTACGACTACACCGCCAGCATCGAGATCACGGCTCATCACCAGGATCTCGATCATGCCGTATGTGACTTCGCGCGCCACATGATGCAAGTAGCCCTAAGCGACACCGGCGTATGGCTTTCTGATGGTGCTACGAATGTTTTGCCCGCGCGCGTCCATCGCCCCTCTCCCGGATCTACGCTGACGCTCCAGCAGGAGCACGAGAACCGGGCCGCGGTCCACCGCGCCTGGCGGCTTCATTTTCGCCACGTCCTGCACAACCTGCGACACGCCTATTTCCAGGGCTGGGACTTGCATCCAGCTCAACTGCCGACCCGCTATGCCGCTCTCTACTCGTTCTTTCTTCAGGAACGCGACGCCGCCATCGAACGGCTGAGTCAATTCGTTGGACAAGCTGCGCGAGCCACGTTGACCAGAGACGTCTTTGACGACGCAGCCACCGGTCAAGCGTTGCTCAACTTCTTTTTGCGGGGCGTCAACTGCGGCGCGTTCGATGCAGGCGACATCGAGCGAACTGGCCTTACGTTAGCGGAGATCGAAGCCCGCTCGTTTGCCGGTATCGTCGCCGCCCGGCAATCGAGCTGACGAATCAGGTACCGCGATAGGTCGAATAGCCGAACGGATTGATCAAGATCGGCACGTGGTAGTGATCGGTCGGGTGAGCAACGGAGAAGGTGACCTCGACGTACGGGTAGAAGGTGGTAATACCCAACCGGTCGAAGTAGGCGCCGGTCTCAAACCGTAGTCGGTACTCCCCCGATTCGAGCGTGGTCTCCAGCAGGTCCACTACCCGGCCGTCGACATCCGTGGTGCCGCTGCCGATCTCGCGCCACGCTCCGCTCGCGTCGCGATTCGAGAGTCGAACATCGACGCGTACCGCAGGACCGCCTGCGGTCGTGTCAAGTACATGCGTCGTGATCGGGCTCGTCAACGAACAGCTTCTCCAATCGCAGGATCGTGATCTTCCGGAGTTCTTCGGCTGCCACCGCCAACTCCGTGTCGGGGCTGTTGTCCAAGCGCCTCTCGAGCTCGGTCGCCATCTCGTCGCCGCTCTTGCCGATAGCGCAGATCAGAAAGATATAGCCGAACTTCTCTTCGTACGCCCGCTGCCCTACCGCCAACCGATCGCGCGTCTCATCGGTCGCTGTAGCCACGCCCGATTGCTCCTCGCGCGACCAACCGCGGGTTCGCTCCCCGATGCGCGGGTGGTGTTCGATCGCCTCGCGCCAGTCGTCTTCGTCTAGCTCGCGCCAAACGTCGTCGGCCGCCTGGTGCAACTCCTCCACGTTGTCGTACGGCCGGCCGTTGGCGACCCGTTTCGCCCATCGCTCGGCTGCACAACAACGTCGGAGCTCGCCGCATGCCTGCGCGAGCGAAAGCTCGTTGAACTGTTCCAGGCCGGTCACGAGACGTCGGCTTCAGCCAACATCCCGTAGACCCGAAAGCGGGCCACGCCCCCGTCCGGATAGATGTTCAGTCGCAGGTGCGTCGCGATCCGCGGTACCGTCGTTGGGGGCTCGAACCGATGCTCACTATCCCCTTGCAGCTCCGTGCGTGGCACGAGTTCGGCCCACTCGCCGTCGGGCACATCCAACTCATCTGCGTCGGTGTCAACGTCCAACACCTCGACCGAGCAAGCCGCCGGGTAGTTTCCCTTGAAATGGTGGGTGTCGACCTGGATGGTGGAGATCACGCCGCGCCGGTCCAGCCGAACGACGACCCAGTCGTGTCCCGGACCGCGGCGGCGGCGGGTCTCCCAGCCGTCGAACATGCCGATCGATTTTCCAGGCAGCAGCAGATTCCCAGGCTGGCTGAAGAACGCATCTGAGCAGTCGATCACGCGACCGCCGTGACGCGTGGCGACCAGATCGATCTCGCCGCTCACGTGCTGCCAATCGGGTCGCACGAGCCCGTGCACGCGCAACCGCGCCACGCCGCCGTCGGGGTAGATGTTGAGCCGCGCGTGGGTATACCTACGGGTCGCGTTGAGCTCGAAAGGGTTGGGCGTATCGGGCTCGAGATCGACCTCGCTCAGCAACGTCGTCCAATCAGCGTCCTCGAGCGAACCTGTTTTCAAAACACACGCTTCGAGCGAAGCCCGCGCCGGGTGATTGCCACGAAAGTGAGTCGTATCGATCACCACGCCGCGCGGTTCACCGGGAGCGCCAAACCGCACGACACACCAGTCGTGGCCCGGATCGCGGCGGCGTCGAGTCTCCCACCCATCCATCCACTTGCCGCGATCGGTGTAGCGGTCTGGATCGAACACCGGTGGGCTGGGCTTGAGCAGGTTCTCAGCCGGCGCGAAAAACTCGTCATTGAAGGCCACCACCTGACCACCCAATCGCTCGGCTGCGAGATCGCAGTAGCGCTCGAACCGAAAATGCTCTGATTCGTGGTCCATCATTCCCCCGGTTCGAGCCACTCTCCCGACGGTGTGACGAAAGCACCGCGGTCGTAGACGCACCGACCGCGCACGTACGTCTGCTCCACGACGCCGTTCAGCGTTCGACCCTGATACGGCGTCAAGGCGTGACGGTGATGCAGCTTCTCGCCATCAACTTCAAACGTCTGGTCGGGATCCCAGATCATCAGATCGGCGTCGCGACCGACAGCAATCGCTCCCTTCCTGGAGTCGAGGCTGGCCAACCGTGCTGGCCGCTCGCACATCCACCTCGCGATAGCATCAACGTCAAAACCGCGACTGCGGGCGGCCGTCCAAACCACCGCCAAGCTCAGCTCGAGTGACGCGATCCCGCCCCACGCGGTCACGAAGTTACCGCCCGCGCTCTGTTTGAGGTCAGGCGGGCACGGTGAGTGGTCCGAAGCCACCAGATCAATCGTCCCGTCCGCTAAGCCGACCCAGAGTGCCTCCCGATGATCGACTTCGCGGATCGGTGGCGCACACTTACACGCCGTGTCACCGTTGGAAATCTCGTCGGCAGCAAACGTCAAATAGTGAGGACACGTCTCAACCGTGAGTGGGGTCGCGTCCTGTTTTGCGGCCCGTATCGCATCGAGCGCTGTTCCACTCGCCAAGTGCACGACGTGGACCCGGCACCCAGTCGCACGGCTCAGATCGATCATCCGTTCGATGGCTCGCTCCTCGCTCACCGGTGGTCGCGATGCCAGATACTCGTCGTAGGGCTGCTGTGGCCGGCCTCGAACCGCGGTCAACGCGGGCTCGTGCTCGGCGTGGACGAGAAGCACGGCGTTGTGCTGGGCCAACGTCTCCATTGCGCGGCCCAACTCCGCATCGCCAATCGCCTCGAACTCCGGCACACCCGATGGTACGAGGAACGCCTTAAACCCGAGCACGCCGGCATCGAGCAGTGGCTCGAGCTGGTCTCCGTTCCCCGGCACGACGCCACCCCAGAACCCGACATCCACGGCGCACTTTCCACGCGCTGCCGCGACCTTCTCGCGCAACGCGGCAACCGTGGTCGTCGGCGGAATTGAGTTCAGTGGCATGTCAACGATCGTGGTAACTCCGCCGGCTCCAGCGGCGCGCGTCGCGGTCTTGAACCCCTCCCAATCGGCTCGCCCCGGCTCGTTCACGTGAACGTGTGTATCAACGACTCCCGGCATGACGACGTGATCACCGGCATCGATGATCGATGCGTCGACCGGGTCCACGTCGTAATCGTCCACCGACACGATCGCACCCGCATCGACTCCCACTGTTGCCGGGCGGATCCCATCTGGCAGGACAACCCGTCGACCGCGGACGACAAGCCGCTGTTCGTTCACGTCACTACCTTTTTCGCAGCACGAATCATGGCGCCAATTTAGAACGGAGATCGATCTTGCACGCGCCAGCACAAAAGGACGCACCCGACAAACGAGTCCGACTCGACCGCTGGCTCTGGGCGGCTCGGCAATACAAAACCCGTTCGCTGGCGTCAAAAGCGGTCGGCGGTGGCAAAGTCCGGCTCAACGACCAGCGGGCAAAACCCGGTGCGGCGGTGCACGTCGGCGACCGTGTGACGGTCCGCAAAGGTCCGTACGAGTTTCGACTCATCGTAGACACGCTCTCCGAACAGCGGGGTCCGGCGCGCGAAGCGGTCAAGCTCTACACCGAAACGGCCGGTAGCATCGCCGAGCGCGACGCCCGCCGCGCCCAGATGAAGCAGTCACTTGTACAGGGTTATGAAGGCAAGGGCCGGCCGACAAAGAAAGAGCGACGAGAGATCGAGCGGCTACGCCGACGCTCGCTCCACGGCCCGCATGAAGGTGAGTAGCCTGGCTTCGTCGAGTTGACCGTGGATACGGATTCCAGTGCATAGATCGACCGCGTAGGGTTGGACCGCGGCGATCGCCTCGCCGACGTTCTCGGGGTTCAACCCACCCGCCAAGAACACAGGCACCGGTGCCGCATCACGAATCGCGCGACTGACCGCCCAATCGTGAACCCGACCGGTCCCACCCAACTCTTTGACCGACGCATCGGGGCGGCCCGAGTCGAGCAACAACGCATCGACCTCGGACGCTACGGATAACGCCTCATCGATCGACTCCTGACCCAGAACGTGAACCACTTGTACTAGTCGAATGCCGGGCATTGCACGACGGAGCTCGCAACGTGCCGTCGACTCGAGCCGGTCCACGAGCTGGATCCCGGTGACTCCACATCGTCGTTGCTGGTCGATGATCGCCGTCGGATCGGTGAGCGCGGTCAGCAACAACGTCGTAACTCCGGGTGGCACGTGCGGGGTGATCCCGGCGATCTCAGCCTCGTCGATCGGGCCGGGACCGCTCGGCATGGCCGACACCAGCCCCAGCGCGGCTGCGCCATGCCGAACCGCGAGCTCGGCTTCGGCCACGCTGGCGATGCAGCACACCTTGACCCGTGTCATCAAGCCCTGCCTTCGATCGCCTGCGCGATCGACGCCGCTACACGCGCATTATTGACCAGTAGCGCGCGGTTCGCAGCCAACGATCGGCCCTCGGTGTGAGCCACGATCCGGTCGAGCAGAAACGGCGTCAGACTCGGGCCGGCGACGCCTTGCATCCGCGCTTCGGCCAAAGCTCGCTCGATCGCATGTGCCGAATCGCTCTCGGTCAACGCCTGGTCCGGCGGCGGCGGCACGCAGACCAACAACGCACCCGGCTGCGACAACCGAACGTGCTCACGCCACACTGCTGCTACTTGACTCACGTCGTCAACCGATTGTCC
>JBDHED010000036.1:0-15035 GCA_039591175.1 Gemmatimonadota bacterium
CCCGGCCACCGGAGCAGACACGGCAGGCGCCGAGGCTACGACCTAAAGGCCGGCCGTCTTGGCCGCCACCGACTACTACAAGGCGCTCGGCGTTCCCGAGGGAGCGAGCGCCGGTGACATCAAGAAGGCCTACCGCAAGCTCGCTCGCCAATTCCATCCCGATGCGAATCCAGGCGACCCGGTTGCCGAGGATCGTTTCAAGGAGATCTCGGCCGCCTATCAGGTGTTGTCAGACCCTGAGAAACGGCGCCAGTACGATCAGATGCGGCGCTTTGGCGCCGGTGGCACGGGCGGTTTCGGTCCCGGTGCGCCCGGAGGTCAGCCCGGTGGCTGGCAGCGGATCGACCTCGAGGATTTCGAGGGGTTGGGTGGCTTGGGCGGTCTCGGGGATCTGTTCGCATCGATTTTCGGCGGTGGTGCGGCTCGAACGCGAGGTCCAGCGGCAAGCCGGAGTCGGGCTGGACCGGATCGTCACATCACCGTCGGAGTTTCGTTTACGGTTGCGGCGCGCGGCGGCCAGATCAGCGTCACGCTTCCGCTGGAAGCGGAGTGCCCCAAGTGCAAGGGGAGCGGCGCCGAGCCCGGGACGTCTGCCGAGCCATGCCCGCAGTGCTCGGGCACCGGACAGATCTCGCTCGTACAGGGCGGGTTTTCAGTTCAGCGGCCCTGCCCGCGCTGTTACGGCCGCGGAGTACTAGTCAAGAACCCGTGTCGGGAGTGCGGTGGCGATGGCTCCATCACGCGTCGCCGCCGAGTCAAGGTTCGGATCCCGGCCGGCATCGAGGACGGCGAGAGAATCCGCCTGCGTGGCAAGGGGGAGCCCGGCGTGGCGGGTGGCCCGCCAGGGGATCTGTACCTGGGCATCCAGATCAAGCCGGATCGGTTTTTCCGGCGCCACGGACTCGACATCCACTGTACGGTTCCGATCAGCGCGGTGCAGGCGATGTTGGGGACGCGCATCCGGGTGCGAACGGTACACGGCAAGAAGGTCGAGCTCGCCATCCCCGCTGGTACACAGGGTGGAACGCGCTTCAGGCTCAAAGGACAGGGCATCGCCAAGGGCGATAAGACCGGCGACCAGTACGTCGAGATAACGATCACTGTGCCCGAGGAGCTGAGCGACGAGGAGCGGGCCATGGTCGAGGAGCTTGGCCAGCGATCCAGTTTCAAAGGTGACTAGTACTCGACGCCCAGGGCGTCGCACAGAAAACGCTGGAAGGGTTTCGCGGCGCGGCAACGTGCGGTGAACTCGGGAATCAGCTCGAGTCCGGTCACCGTGCGCTGGTTGACCTTCGAGACGCCGACGAAATCTTTGCGACGCAAATCCTCGATCAACCGGTGCTCAGGGTCGATCCCTACTGGCGCGCGTTTTAGAGAATCTCCTGACAATTCGTAATGCTCACGGAAGGTCTTGGCACCTTTGGCCCGTTTCCAGCGCGTCGGTTCCCGATCGATCGCGGTTCGGATCTTTTTGAGCGACCCCGAGTCGGGACGCCAGATCCCGCACGCCATCCACGTTCCCTCGGTGTCGATGTGCAGGTAGAAGCCCGGGCCGTGAACGTCTTTTGCGGTGACATGCGGGAACCGGATCCCGACGTACGTCTTGTAGGGGCTCTTGTCCTTGGAAAACCGAACGTCGCGGTAGATCCGGAACAGCGACCCGCCGACCGGCCGCGCATCGGCCTTGAAGTGCGGGCTGATCTTCTTCAAATGCGGCGCGACGTCGCTGATGAACTTCAGCGCCGGGGCTTTGACGTGTTCTTCGTAGCGATCCTTGTTGGCTTTGAACCAATCCCGCCGGTTGTTGAGATCGAGTTCCCTCAGGAAGTCGATCGTGGCCCGCGAGAAGTAGCGTTCACCACCGTCGCTGGTTTTCGCCATCGGTCGCTTAGCCGGCGGCCTCGAACCGTCGTGCGACCTCGTCCCAGTTGACGACGTTCCACCATGCCGTTACGTAGTCCGGGCGACGATTCTGGTAGTTCAGGTAGTAGGCGTGCTCCCAGACGTCGACACCGAGAATCGGTGTTCGGCCTTGCGACAGCGGCGAATCCTGATTTGGGGTGCCCTCGACGACCAGCTTGCCGCCATCGACCGAAAGCCAACCCCAGCCGCTGCCAAACTGCCCGACGGCAGCAGCGGATAGCTTCGACTTGAGATCGTCAAAGCCACCAAAGGCGTCGGCGATGGCGTCAGCGAGAGCGCCACTGGGCTCACCGCCCCCATCTGGTGACATGATCGTCCAGAACAAGGTGTGGTTTGCGTGCCCACCACCGTTGTTGCGTACCACTCCGCGGATATCCTCGGGTACGCCGCTCAGGTCGGCGATCAGCTCTTCGACGCTCTTCGATTGTAGATCGGGATGTTTTTCGAGCGCAGTGTTCAGGTTGCCGACGTAGGCAGCGTGGTGGCGATCGTGATGAATCTCCATCGTCTGTGCGTCGATGTGGGGCTCGAGCGCGTCAAACGGATACGAGAGATCAGGGACCTCATGCGCCATGAAAGTCTCCTTGGGTGTAGATGTGGACGAGTGATCGAATGCGATGTGAAACGGTGCGTCAACGTATCACGCGCGCCGCGGCCGGGCCAATTGCGCCGTTGGTTGACCCCCCTGCCGTCAGCCCGTACGTTTTTTCGCCTACCAAGGCGCGCGACCCCATCGTCTAGTCTGGTCTAGGACTCCACCCTTTCAAGGTGGCAACACGGGTTCGAATCCCGTTGGGGTCGCCACAAACGGCGTATCCGAAAAAGGAGGAATGACGATGACACTACAGGTCGATTGCGGGAAGGTAAACCCGGAGACCGGTTGTACGGTCGTCGTGCAGGCCGAGACCGAGGAAGAGCTGATGCAGAAGGTCGCCGTGCACGCCAAAGATCACGGCATCACCGAGGTGACCCCCGAGCTCGTGGAGCAAGTCAAAGGAGCGATCGAAGAAGTCTAGTGGCTCAATGAACGACTCGCCGTTGAATAGAGCGCTCGTAGTTGCTGTTTCCGCGGTCTGTTTGGCAACTGCTGGGTGTTCGTCCGAACGGCCTTCACAACTGGAAGCCAACAAGTCTGTCGTCCTGCGAGTCCACGATGAACTGTGGAGTCAGGGTGACTTGTCCGCCCTTGATGAGCTCGTAGCGTCGGATTTCCTGGGTCATGCACCGCTGGGTCCGGATTGGCAGGGGCGGCAGGGATTGCAGACGAGTATCCGGGCACATCGCGCGACGTTTCCAGACTGGAACGAACGTGTAGTAGAAATAGTCGCGGAGGGTGACCTCGTGGCTGTCCGGTTCATATCGACGGGTACGGACCGCGGCGGTTTCCTGGGTAACGCGCCGACCGACCGGCAGGTCAAGATCCGAGAGTTTGCGATCTATCGGTTAGCGGACGGAAAGATCGTCGAGCAGTGGGTGCTGCCTGATCTCTTGACCCTGCAACGACAACTCGGCCTGCCAGACACCACAGTTCAATAGAACGGTCTCGTCTCTGACATCCACTGTTCGGATACGCGGGTTGGGTTATTCCGCCCGGATCGCTTCGACCGGTTCGAGAGCCGCCGCGTTGCGGGCGGGAAGCACGCCGGAAATCAACCCGATGACGATCGCTACGCCTTCGGCGACGAAAACAAACAACACTGGCGTGTGGACCGGGAGGGCGGGGACAAAGAAGTGCAAAACGCGCGCGATGCCGATCCCGATCAACAGTCCGCTCAGTCCGCCCAGCGCTGCCAATACCATCGCCTCGCCGAGAAACAGACGCAGTATTTGGTCGCGGTCAGCGCCAAGAGCGCGCAGCAACCCGATCTCGCTGGTGCGCTCGTTGACGGCGATCGTCATGATCGTGAAGATCCCGACTGCACCGACCAACAACGAGATCCCACCCAGCGCGGCGACCGCAAAGGTCAACACGTTGAGCACTCTGCCAAGGACATCGAGCATTTGATCCTGTGTATTGATGGTGACGTCCTCGCCACCGTGGCGGGCAACGAAGAGGCGCTCGATGCCGGCCACCAGCTCGTCGACCGGTGCGTCTTCGTCGTACAGGACATCGATCTCGAGGAGGCCATCGCGCCTAAACAGCTCGAGTCCGCGCACGACCGGAATGTACACGGTGTCATCGAGATCGAATCCGAGCATGTTCCCCTTCGATTCCATGACCCCGATGACGACGTAACGGTCGCCCGCGATCCGAATCCGTTCGCCCAGCGGGTTGGTGCTCCCGAAGAGCTCATCCCGCATCTTGCTCCCGAGGACGGCGAACGCGCGTGGAGCTCGAACGTCATCGTCCGGTAGAAACTCACCGACGGCGACCGGAAACTGAAACGCATCCGGAAACCCAGGCCCGGTGCCGTACACCAGCGTTCGGCGTTGACGGTTAGCGCCTTCGACCGCTGCGTTGCCCCACACGAACGGGACCGCCTCCTGAACGTACGGCAGCCGGGTCAGCGCTTCTGCGTCGTCGAGCGACAGCGGGCGAACGGTGCCAAATACGCCGATCGACGCGCCGAACGTCGTCGCTTTGCCGGGATTGATGGCGATGATCGTCGTCCCGAATTGCGTGAACTCGTCGAGCACGAACCGGTGTATGCCCTCGCCGATCGAGGTGAGCAGGACGACCGCCGATATGCCGATCGCGATCCCGAGTGCGGTGAGCAGGCTTCGAGCTCGGTGAGCGACGATCGATAGCGTCGTAAAGCGGAGGAAGTCTCGCCAACGCACGGGCTACCGGCCGGCCAACGCTTCGACTGGATCGAGCGCCGCCGCCCGCCGGGCCGGCAGGATCCCGAACACGACCCCGCTGGTCACCGCGATCGCCACCGCGGCGATCGGGGCCCATGCGGGGGGTCCCAGCGGGAGAACTGGATAGAGCCGACCGATCAGCCAACTCCCACCCTGGCCGACGAGGAGCCCAGCCATGGCGCCGATAAACGACAGCATGATCGCTTCGGTCAAGAACAGCGTCATAATCTGCCGCCGCGCCGCACCGAGCGCCTTGAGAAGCCCGATCTCCGCCGTTCGCTGGCTTACCGCGACCAGCATCACGTTCATGATCAAGATGCCTGCGACGGCGAGGCTGATCGCGGCGATCCCGGCCAGCGCGAGCGTCAAGGCGCCGAAGATCCGATCGAACGTCGCCAATACGGCGTCCTGGGTCACTGCCGTGATGTCTTCTTCGCCTTGATGGCGCTCAGTTATCACTCGCCTGATCTCGTCGCGAGCTCGCTCCATGTCCTCCCGAGTGTGAGTCGAGGTGATGATCCGAAACAACGATTCGGTGTTGAACAACTGCTGGGCCGAGGCGACAGGGATAATCGCGACGTCTTGGACGTCGATACCGATCGTTCGCCCCTCGGTGGCCAAGAGCCCGATCACGCGGAAGCGACGATCGCCGATCCTGATCCACTCGCCGATCGCAGGTGTGTCCCCAAACAACTCGGCCTTGAGCTTCATTCCGATGACCGCCACGCTAGCCGGTCGCTCAGGGTCGCCGGGCGGCAGGAATTGCCCGCGCTCCATTGACCAGTTGCGAATCTCGAGAAACGAAGCGGTCGAGCCGAACACCGGCACCTCGCGTTCGAGGCCACCCCACTGCACGCTGGCCGCGCCCAGTACGACTGGAGCGACTTTGTCGATGGCGGAGATTCGCTCCAGCGCGATCGCATCCCGTACCGTCAGGTCGCGTGGAGTCTGGCCGGCCAGCAGCGTCAAACCGCTGCCGCTCGTCTCGCTGCGACCGGGGAGCACGATGATGAGATTGGTGCCGAGCGACGAGAACTCGGCGGTGACGTACCGTCGGGCGGCCTCGCCGAGCGAAGTCAACAAGACGACCGCCGCGACGCCGATCGCTGTAGCGAGCAGCAACATCACCGTACGGAGTCGCGTTCGGATCAGCGTCCCCCAAGACAAGCGGAGCACGTCTCGCAGCCTCATGTCCGCCTCCGCACGTCCTCGACGAGCCGGCCGTCCATCATCGTCAACGATCGCTCGGCCCGTCCTCCGATCTGTGGGTCGTGGGTCACTACGATTACCGCCATCCCGGCGGCGTGGAGCGCTTCGATGATCTGGACGACTTCCTTACCGGTGGTGGTGTCGAGGTTGCCGGTCGGCTCGTCGGCCAGCAGCACGCCAGGTCGCATCACGGTCGCCCGTGCGATCGCCACGCGTTGGCGCTCGCCGCCCGACAGTTGGTCAGGGCGGTGATGCGCGCGCTCGGTTAGCCCCATCTGGTCGATGGCGGTCTCGACCATCGGTCGGCGGTCGACAGGCGCGCGCCCGGCAAGCACCAGTGGCAACTCGACGTTCTCGGCTGCCGTCAGCCGGGGCACGAGGTGAAAGAACTGGAACACGAAGCCGATGTTCTCGCTGCGAGCACGAGCCTGCTCGTCGTCCGATAACGTGGTGGTGTCACGACCGTTCAATCGGTACGTGCCTGCCGTGGGTCGATCGAGCAAGCCGATGATGTTGAGCAACGTCGACTTGCCCGATCCCGATGGCCCCATGAGCGACACGTACTCGCCGGCCGCGATGGTCAAGTCGACACCGTCCAGCGCGTGAACCCCCTGGTCTCCCACTTGGAAGACGCGATGGACTTGTGCTAGCTCGATCATGTGGTCGTTACTCCGCCTTGGCTCGGGCCCCCGGCTCCACTCCGTCGCGGTCGACCGATACGATTACGACGTCACCCTCCTCGAGCCCCGACACGACTTCGGTGTGCTGCCAGTTCGAGACCCCCATCTCGATGGTGCGCTCTTCGATTTTGTCGTCGACGAGCATCAAGACGTGATCACCTTCGAGCACCGCCTGACTTGGGATCCGCAACACGTCTTGGCGGTTCGCTAGAATGACCTCGACGTCGGCGCTGTAACCCGGCAGCAGGGCGGCGAGCGCCTCGGGGTCGTCTATCTCGGCCTCGATGTCGACCGTTCGGGCCTGCCGCTCGACGTCCAGCACGTAGGGCGCGACGCGGCGCACGGTGGCGGGAAAAGTTCGATCGGGGAAGGCGTCCATGCTGACCCGCGCTGGCATGCCGGCACGAATGGCGGGCGCATCGACTTCATCGATCGGAGCCTTAATGAATAGACACGAATTGTCGATTAGGTCGACCGCTGGTGGGGTCGGGATACCGACCGGCGAGGGTGTCAGAAACTCGCCGAGCTCGCCGTTGATCTCGGCCACTGTGCCGTCGAACGGCGCTCGGAGCACGGTCCGCTCGAGCGTCGCGCGCGCGACGGCGACGCGGGCGTCAGCGGCTTGGACGTTGCTGCGACTCGCCTCGCAGGCGGCTGCGGTCGCGGTGGCGTCGCCGGTCGCGATGTCGAACTCGTCTTGCGACGCGGCATCCAGCTCTCTGAGCTGGGTGGTTCGCTCGGCGCGTTTTCTGGCTACGTCCGCTCGCGCGCATGCCTCGATTGTCAGATTTCGAGCCGAGGCTGCGTCCCGTTCAGCCAAGCGAACATCGGCCGCCAGATCTTCGTTCCACAGCTCGAGCAAGATCTGCCCGGCCACGACGTCGTCACCCTCATGAACCGGGAGTCGTGCGATCTGACCGCCGACTTGTGGCGCGAGGCCGGCGCGTCGACAGGCGTCGACGGTGCCAGCACGGGTGTTGGCGACCGTTTCCTCGACCAATCCGATCTCGATCGATGCTACGGTTACGGTCACCGGATCGGGCCGGGTGGCACACCACCCAACCATGATGAGCACGGCGATGACGACGACTCCAATCGCGATTCGCTTCCTCGTCATTGCTCCCTTTCTACTAGACGATACCCGACCCGTCGTCTTCAAATGTGGTAGCCAGCGTCAATGTAACCCCGATTTGACCGTCCACCGACCGCGAGCTAGGGTGGACGGCGATGCGACGCTTGAAATCGATCGCTTCGGTTGCCCTGTTGTGCGTTGGGCCGGCTTGCGGCTCCGGGGAAACCGAGTCCGAGACGACCGCGGGTACACCGAAACCAGTCGAGGTTTCGCCTATCGACGATCGAGGGTACGCCTCCTCCGCTCGACTCGTGACGACCGAATGGGTCCAGGAGCGCCTCGAAGATCCGACCGTGCTGTTGATCGATCTTCGGCCACGAGAGGAGTACGACGCGGGGCACATTCCGGGTGCTGTACACCTGCCGGCCAAGGAAACGTTCCAGGCCGATGATGCGCGCGGGGTCCCCGGTATGCTTCCGGAGGGCGCGCACATCGCTCAAGCGTTGGGGTCGATCGGCGCCACGCCTGAGATGACGCTCGTGTTTTACGACGACGCGAAAAGTCTTTGGTCGGCGCGGGCGATCTGGGCGCTATCGGTCTACAAGCACCCCGATGCCCGTCTGATGGATGGGGCTTGGAAGGTGTGGAAGGTCGAGGGGCGGCCGGCGACCGAGAGCGTGTCCATAAGGAAAGCCTCCCAGTACGCGTTTACCGGTACGCCCGACACGACGATCGTGGCCACGTGGAGTGACGTGGTGGCGTCAATCGACGACCCGGGAACGGTCGTTTGCGATGCCCGCTCTGCAGCTGAATACGAGGGTCAGAGCGTTCGCGCCGCGCGCAGCGGTCACGTTCCGGGAAGCACGCTCGTCGAATGGAGCGAGACGGTCGGAGAGACCGGCAAGTTCCTGCCGGCGGACGAACTTCGCTCGCTCTACGATTCGGCCGGAGTAACCGGCGATCAGGTCACGCTCACGCTGTGCCAGAGCGGTGTGCGAGCCGCCCATACGTGGTTCGTGCTTACCGACTTGCTGGGTTACGACAATGTGCGCATGTACGACGGATCGTGGGTCGAGTACGGAAACCGCGAGGACTCCCCGATCGCGAACTAGTCCTTATAGCTAGCCACCCGGTGGCGGAGTAGCGGCCAGCACACCGGCGACGATCAAGACCACGATCATGAGTGCTGTCTCCCACGCCACGCTGCGCTTCAAGGGCTCGGACCTCGAGTCGAGATCGAGCGTGGGGAGCAACCGGGTTCGGTTGAGGGCGCCGAACATCACCAGCCCGATCAACCCCACCGTTTTCGCGGTGAGCAACGCTCCGTAACGCGTTCCGAGAAGATTGAGCGGCGATCCGGCGATCAACACGGACTGAGCAAAACCGGTCACGACGATCGTCGCTACGGCCCAAAGAGCCAGTCTCGACGTTTGGTGGGCAGTGCGGTGAAATCCGGTCGCCTGTAGCCCACAGGCGGCGAGCGTGATCAACCCGCCTAGCCAGAGGGCCACCGCGATCAGGTGAATCGCCTTGATCGGGATTGAAACCGCGGGGTAAAACTCGGCCGCGTGCCCCAGGGCGCCACCGATCGCGACCGCGGCGATCGCCAAACCGGCGGCCAGTGTCGTTTTTCGAAGGACCAGGAGTGCCACCCCAGCCGCGACCGCGAGCACCAGACGCAGCGCTTCGATTCGACCCGCTGTGGTGCTAAGTGTCGCCGCGATCGTCGCGGTGTCGATCTTGCCCAGCGGGGCGATCGACTGGATCCAGGCGACGGCGTGAACGGTGAGCAGAAGCGGTGCCACCAACGCCAACACCCCGGCAACCCGGCGAGTCCTTCCGGGATCATCCGCGCCGAGCCGGGTCATGTGTGCGAGCAGCCCTGCCAGGGCGAGTAACGCGCCGAGCGCGACCCCATTCAGCAGGCCGGTCCCCATGGCGCTGCCGCTGAACGATGGTTGTGAGGTCTCCTTTGGAGACGCGACGTCGACTGCGGTTGGCGTATCGATCGGCAGCCCTTCGCGCGCGACCTGAAACGTCAATCGACCTTCCACCTTATGGCCGTCGACCGACACCGTGCTCCAATCGATCGTGTAGTTGCCGTTGGCCAGCCCGGGGAGCCGCGCGACCAAGGTCCGACCCTCGTCTTCGCTGCGGGGATCGAATTCGAGCTGCGCGCCGTCAGCCGTGACCAACCGAATGAGACTCAGGGTCGGTTCGACCGGACCGCTGAAGACGAGCTGCACCTCCGGTGGGCTGGTCGTTAGCGAGTCGCCGTCCGCCGGGTTCGAGGAGATCAACTCCGTATGGAGCGCGGTGGGCGATCGGCCGTCGACCGGCTCGCGAGCGATGATCGATACCGCGACGGTCGTCAGGATGATCGCTGCGGTGCACTTGGCTCGTCTAGCCACAGGCCCTCTAGGTGCTGGACTCAAGGATCGAAAAGGCGACAACTTACCGTTTGACCTCAAGGTTCCGCGATGATGGAGGATTCTGAGACAGATGAGGCGCAAGGACAATCTCGCAGTCGGGTGCTTGATGCTCCTTCTGGCGCTGACTTTTGCACCCTGGTGGGCCGGGGATCGTGTCTTCGCGCCGATGGACATCTTGTACGAGTTGTTCGAGCCGTGGGCTGAGGGTAGCCAAGAGGTCGAGGTTCACAACCACTTTACGGTGGATGCCATCCGTGGGTTCATGGTACCGCGACAGCTCGCGGCCCGATCCTTCGAGCAAGACGGCTTCATCGGCTGGGACGATCTCGCCCACGGCGGCTATCCGAACTACGCGGATACCATGTCGACCTATGGTGATTGGACGACGCAACTCCACCGGTTTCTGAGTTTCTGGACCGCGTGGCACATAGGTCTCGCCGCGCAATTCTTGATCGCTGCCTTGGGGATGTTCGTCTTTTTGCGTTCGCGGAAAATCGGGCCCGCGATAGCTCTCGTCGGCGCGATCGCTTTTGCCGCGAACGGCCAATTTGTCGTCTGGATCTATCACCGGTTTCAATTGGGCAGTTTTTGCTGGGCCCCGTGGATGCTTTGGGCGATGTGCGCCCACCGAGATGGGAAGCGATGGGCGTGGCCGCTCGTGCCGGTTTTCATGGCTCTGACACTTCTTGGCGGAACCCTGCAAACCAACTTGTATGTAGTGCTTCTACTTGGAGCGGTATGGGTCGGTTGGGCGTGGGAGCTGAAGAGCGAGCGACGAGAGTTGCTGGTAGCGAGTTGGAGTCTTGCGCTGTGGGCGGTATTTGGGCTGGGCCTGGTCGCATTTCACATCCTTCCGACAACTGCCGCCCTCCTCGAGAGCACGAGTTCTGGCATGAGCTACTTCGGGTACACCTCGGGCTTCTTCGAACCACTGTTATCCGCGATCTTCTTCATCGGCCAGATTTTCCCATCATTGCTGGGGAGCCCCCAATCGGTTGATCTAAGCAAGGCCCTGGGGCGCGATCTCTTCAACATCGGGTTCTTTGGTTTTCTGCCAATGATCGTCGCCGTGCGGTCGTTGTTCCTCAAGGAAACACCGGCTGTAGCCCGATCCCTGATTCTGTTTGGCGTACTGATTCCACTGACACCGCTGGTTGGCGCTCTCTATCATCGGGTTCAACTGCTTTTTGTCATCGGCGGCATCTGGGCGTTTGCCTGGTACTGGGAGAACTATCGCAACGAGCGGGAAGAGGCTCTCTATCGTTGGTTGATGTGGACGCTGGTCGTTCTCACCGGCTTTTGGCTCTTGCTAAGCGTCGCGACTTGGCTCAGGCACGAACAGCTCGTGGCGTTCGCACAAAACGAACTGCTCGCGCGGATGGCTCAGGGTGCCGGCCAGTTCAGGGTATTCGAAGATTGGATGCTTCAGCGGGCTGAGCGCCTCGTCTACGAGCTACGAATCTGGTCCCCTGGACAGCTCATTCCGCTGGCCGCCGCATTTGGGGGTGTGTTTGCCATCCGACTGAGATCCGGCCGTCTCGCGAGCTACGCGGCGCCGTTGATCTTGGCGGCAGTTATTGCCGAGTTGGCTGTCTTCGGGATCAAGTGGGTCAGCGTGTCCGATGTGAATGAGTACCCCTTTTACGAGGAGACCGCGGACATCGCGACGCTGCGTCAACTGGCGGGGCCCGGAAGGGTGTATGTCGTCGAGCTTCCTGATCGGCCGGGGCTTTTTCCCATGTCCACGTTGTCGATGTACGAAATAGCGACGATTCAGCAGCGAAGCAGGATCGCCCCGCCCACAATGTGGTGGGAGGCGGGGTTCGATCCAGGTGCGCGAACCTTGGGACGGTTGGCGGTGACACATGCGGTCACGTATCCCGACGCGCGGGTCGAGGGGGAAGGCTGGACACTCCAGCACCAGGGGGACCATCTGAGCATTTGGGAGAACCGGTTCGCGCTACCGAAGTACTTGCCGCTTGCGGCCCAGGATGACTTCTGGGTCAGCGAGTTCGAGCCGCGGTTGCCACCAGCGCGCACGATCATGGCGACGCCAAATCGACGATTGGTTGAAGTGCCGGCCGGTACAGACGTGCTAAGGGTTGCCGAAAACTGGTCGGAGGGTTGGCAGTATCGAGTCGGCGACGCTGAGTGGCGCTCCGTCGAGCGCGCCCCCGACCGGAGTATGATCATCGATCCGAGCGATCGGCTGATATCGAGTGCCGAGATCGAAATGCGATATCGACCCCAGCGGCGCATCGTGGGGCGGTGGTTATCGTTGGCTGCACTGGCCGTCTTTCTGCTGTTCGTGGGTCTCTTGTATTCGGGACTTCTTTCTCAGCGGATCGTCTGAGTAGCTCGGTGGCCCGCTCACCCTCATCGATCGAATTGGCCTCGGATTTGCTCGGACTGACGTACTGACCAGCTGAAGAAGGGGACACGATGACCAGCAATCCGGAGCAAGACGTAGAACTGACAGCGCTGCGGTGCCCCAGCTGTGGCGGCACAGTCGAGAGCGGTTTTCTGCTGGGGCATTACACTCGCCTGCGTTGGTCTGCAGAGACCCCCGGCATGACGATCCTGCAGGGAGTTCCGCTGGCTGAGAGACCGAAACGCTTCTGGCTATCGAGGGAGTTCCTGTTCCGCTCGCCTAACCTGCCAGCCGCGCGCTGTTCCGAGTGCAAGATCGGCCTGTTTGGCTACACCAACGACGCCGTGGAGGTGCCCGGGCGAGATGCGTTCTTCGCGCGCGCGCTTCTCGGGGTCTTGCTGACCGCGCTCGGTGCGTTGGCCATCTCGGTACGCCAGATTCTGATCCGCACTGGGGACGCTGAACCGTCCTCGTTGCTCTTGTTTGTTGGCATGACACTGATGCTCGGCGGAGTCGTCCTGACGGTGCGCGGGATTCGCCGCAAACGACGAGCCGCTGAGCTAGACGCGCGGTCGTAGCCGGCGCCGCCGAACCGACACGTATCAATCGGTCGGGAACAAACCTCTCCATCACCTGTAATATCGAGTTACCGCTCGAGTCAGTGACTCCCGGACGCCCGGGGGGCGGACCCCGATTTCTAGGAGGGATCGATGATCTACAAGGATGAGTATCGGCTCACCGTTGGACAGCGGCTCCAGGGCATCCGCGGGGCCCGGGATCAGCGAACGTTCGCGGACGCGGTCGACTCGGTACAACAGACGATCAGCAAGTATGAGCGCGGTGAGATCCCCCGCTCGTGGCTCTTTCTGGCCCGGCTCGGGGCTCAGGAAGGGGTCGACCTGAACGAGCTCCTGGCCGGTTTTTCGGCTGGGCAAGAGAGTGGACAGGAAAGTGGCGGGAATGGTCACGTCGCCGAGGCGCCGACCGAGGCGATCGGGGCACCCTTCTCAGCCGCGATGAGCCGGTAGAGAGAGCATAACCACACCCCGGAGGGGTTCTGGACGGTGTCCGACGGAGACCGGCCAGGGCCCCTCTTTGTTTGAGGCCAGGTTCTCGGTCCGCTCGGCGCTGCTTGACGAATGACGCCATTTGGCAGAAACTGACCACCATGGCCCTCGCCGCGGACCGTCTCGAGACCCTACTCCCCGAACACAAGCCGGCGTTGACTACCGCCCAGGCGAGGGCCGAAGCCGGACGCTGTCTCTTCTGCCATGATGCCCCGTGCATCGACGCTTGTCCGACCGGAATCGACATCCCGCTGTTCATTAAACAGATCCATTCCAACAACGTCCTTGGCGCCGCACGAACGATCCTCGAGGCGAATGCGCTCGGCCACTCATGCGCGCGCGTGTGCCCGGTCGAAGTCCTGTGCGTGGGGGATTGCGTCTACAATGCCAAGGGCGAGCCGCCGATCATGATCGGCCGGCTTCAGCGCTATGCCACTGACCTGGCCGTGCACGGTGGCATGCAGCTCTTTGAGGCCGGTTCGTCCACCGGCCGGTCGGTGGCGTGCGTCGGCGGGGGACCGGCGTCGATCGCTTGTGCGCAAGAGCTCGTCCGCATGGGGCACCGAGCGGTCGTATACGAGCGCAACCCGTGGCGCGGCGGGCTCAACACCGATGGCGTGGCGCCCTACAAGATGCAGGCGGAGGAAAGCTTGAAAGAGGTCGAGTACCTCTCGGCGATCGGGATCGAGTGGCGCGTGGGCACGGCGGTCGGAGACGACGTGACGTGGGGTGACCTCGAAGCCGAGTACGATGCGGTGTTTCTCGGTTTGGGTCTTGGTACCGACTCCGGACTTGGCATCCCAGGTGAGGATCTTCCAGGGGTATGGGGCGCGACCCGTCTCATTCGGGCGATCAAGACCGGCGCCGGGTCGTTGCCCGATCCGACGGGCCTGGGAGCGGCGGTGGTGGTGGGTGGCGGCAACACCGCTATCGATGCCGCGCGCGAGCTGTCCTTGCTGGGCGTACCGGAGGTAATGGTCGCCTATCGTCGTGACGTGGACGCGATGCCCGCTTACCTGCATGAGCGCGGACAAGCGATCGATGAAGGTGTGCAGTTCGTCTATCGGACCTTGCCGCTGAGCTTCGAAGGCAACAGCCGCGTGGAGGCGGTGCGCATGACGGCTCTCGATCAGAGTCTCGAGCCGACGGGTGAACCCTACACCGTGCCCGCGGACATCGTAGCCATGGCGATCGGTCAGGCTCGGTTGATCGAGTTGCTGGACCAAGTCGAGAACCTCGAGCACGACTGGGGTCAGGTGATCGTAGACGCCGATACGGGCCAGACGTCGAACCCCAAGTACTGGGCCGGCGGTGATCTCGCCAACGGTGGGGCCGAAGTCGTGAATGCGGCCGCCGAAGGAAAGCGCGCCGCATATGGGATTGATGGTTGGCTACGGGCGAACGGAGGCAGATGATGATTCAGAGGAATGGTCGCACTGGCAAGGCGATCGATCTATCGATCGATTGCGCCGGGATCCG
>JBDHED010000037.1:0-13340 GCA_039591175.1 Gemmatimonadota bacterium
GTTGGAACTCGTGATCCACGGGGTGGAAATAGTCGACCCGCACGCCAGCCGCGGTGACCGCAAAGCTGTAGGCGGTGCGTCGATCGAGAAACGTGTCGAGTGAGACGATCAGCCGCTCGGCCTGCCCTGGATCGTCGCGGCGCGTCATCAAGTTTCCGATCTTCGCCGGGTCATCGGTGTGCATGCGAGCCCCGACGTAGAGCGCCTGATCGTCGTAGAGGAAAGCGACCTCCGTGCCGAGACTGGCCGGCTCCCCTTGGTCGGGCTCCTTCTGAACAAACCTGGTGACCCAGCGCGCACTATCCCACACGGACTCATCCAGGTGGCCATCGATCGACGGCGATCCGCCAGATACCCGAGCCACCTCGATGCGCTTGCGCTGCGTGCTGTCCTGCGGGATATCCTCGGCTCCACCTGGACTGCTCTGAGCAAACGCGCCCGCTGGCCACAACAAGACGAGAATGATCGCCGCGCGGAAGATCATAGCTCCACCACGTCCGTCATTAATGACCCTCCTGCTTAGCCTGCTCGATCATATCCGCCAGCTGATCCAGCTCCTCTCTCGAGAGCTTAGATGGCGCGGAGTCGAGAAGGGTTGCAACGGCCTCCCCCAGCGAGTTGTCGAAGAACGTCCTCAAGAGCCGGTCAACCGCCGAGCGACGGGCGGCCTCGACAGGCACGGTCGCCTCGTACACATAACGTGGCCCGTCCTGGCGGTGTTCAAGGTGACCCTTGTCCTCCAACACGCGCAGCATCGCTCGAACAGCGCTGTAGCTGGGCGGCTGGGGTAATCTCGCCCGGACGTCGGCCGCGCTCGCGGAGCCGAGTTGGTACACGATATCCATAATCTGGCGCTCACGACGGCTGAGCTCGCCGTGGATGGTTTCGATCATCGCTGGACTCCCGAAATCAGGCTTGCGGGTGAGCGATCGTGCTGTAGATGCTGTTTTTTTAGCACGTCCCCTTCCGGTTGTCAAGCATTAGCTTCGGCGTGTCATGGTCTACTTTCTGATCCCAGCGCACGAGGAGGAGGAGACGATCGGTCTTCTCCTCTACAAGCTCCGTTCCGTCATGGAGAATGTTCGTCGCGACTATCTGGCGATCGTTTTCGATGACGGCTCGCGGGACGCCACCGCCCGAGTAGCAGAGCAGTATCGCAAGTTCCTGCCGGTCAGAGTTCTGAAACATGCCAAGAACAACGGATTTGGACCCGCGCTCGACCGGCTGGTTCGCGAATCGTGCCGCCTTTCGCACTACCCGCAACGCGATATCGCGATCACCATTGAGGGCGACTTCTCGTGGTCGCCGGATCCGGTGCCCGCGATGGTCCGTGAGATCGAGGCCGGTGCCGATATCGTGATCGGTGCGCGTGCGAGAGCTGATCGACCCGCCGAGTCGATGCCATTCCCCCACCGCGCCGCGGGGCGCGTCGTGTCGACAGTTCTCAAGGCGGTCATGCCACTCCACGGAGTCACTGATTACACGTCGACGTTCCGCGCCTACCGCATCAGCACGCTCAAGCAAGCGATTGCGGTCAACCAGGAGGGTCTTATCTCGTCCCGCGACAACGCGGCCAACGTCGAGCTTCTTCTGCGTTTGGGGCGACTGCACCCATCGATCGCGGAGGTGCCGGCGCCGTCCCGCTGCGATATCCGGAACCGAGAATCGCGCTACAATTGGTGGAGCGCAGTCAAGAACCAGCTCGGTCTGACCGGCAGGGTAGATCGGGCTCCTGCTGCCCGGAGCTAATCGCAGGGAACAAACGGGCTCTGTGCCCCGTATAATCGATGCCTATGAGACGATTCCTCAGCAACCTCGGCGTGCTCGCGTTGATGCTTGTTCCGACCGCCGCTCACGCACAGACCAGCGAAGCCGATACCGCCACCGCGCTGGCGTTCAGCCCGGGCGAGGAGCTCACCTTCCAGGTCGCGTACGGGGTCATACCTGCCGGCTCGTGGTGGCTCGGCGTAGAGGAGTTGGGCGAGTTCGAGGGTCGCACCGCGTACCACTTCGTGTCCAAGGTCGAGAGCAACGAGGGTATATCCGTCATCTACCAGCTCGAGTCGGCCGAGGAGGCTTGGTTCGACGCTACCGAGCTCTACTCTCTCAAGTACAGCCGTCAATCAATCGAAAACGACAAGCCCCGCGATCGCGATTACCGATTCGACCAGGAGCAGAACCTCCGGATCACTGCGGATGGAAAAACAAAACCGGCGAGTCCGCGGGCGGTCGATCAGCTCTCGATGATGTACTTCATCCGTCTTCTGCCTTTTGAGCCTGGCGCAAAGTTTACGCTTCGGAATCTGGCCGATCCGGGAGACAACCCACTGGGGATTCAGGTTCTCAAGAAGGAACGGGTCAAGGTGCCCGCCGGCACATTCGAGACCTACCTCTTGAAGCTCGACTTCAAGACCAACCACGGCATGTTCAAAAAGGGCGGCGAGAACCTGATCTGGATCACCGCTGACGATCGGCACATGCCGATCAAGTTGTCGAGCAAGATCGGCCTCGGGAGATTCCGCGCCGAACTGGTTGAGTTCTCGGCCGGAAAGACGATCGCCTCGGTCGATTGACCCACTTCGGGTGTCAACGTTGACGGCTCCCGAAACGCGTTCCTAGCTTCGCCTCCAGATAATGTTCGCCCACTCGAAACAAATCCGATCAATTTCGACGGTGCTCGCGCTGTCGGTCTTAACAACCGTTGCCAGTCGGCCAGGCGCCGCGATCCAGTCTACGGTCCAGTTCGCGCCTTCGGATACACTGCCATCGTGGCTGGCCACTGTGGCCAACGGGGTGCTCTCCCGAGCGCACTGGGGTGTGGCCGTTTACGACACCGAGGCCGAGGAGTGGATCGCGCTTCACAACGCGGATCGCTTTTTTGTTCCGGCATCCAACCTCAAGCTGGTCGTGAGCGCTGTGGCGCTCGAACGCTTGGGGCCCGAGTTCACCTACCGCACGACCGTCTACGCCACGCAGCCAGTTGACCCTGATGGGACACTGAACGGAGACCTCGTGCTGTACGGTCGCGGCGACCCGAACTTGTCCGGACGTTACGCCCCGTCGATGACCTCGATCTTCGAGTGGCTCGCCGATTCCCTGGTTGCGCATGGGTTGAAACGTGTTACCGGAGATCTGATCGCCGACGAATCCCATTGGGACGATCAGTATCACCATCGAGACTGGTCGGGCTTCGATCAGATGTGGTGGTACGCGGCACCCGTGGGGGCGCTAGGATTCAACGACAACAGTGTCGACGTTTCTATCCGACCAGGGCGCCGAGCCGGCGCACCGCCTTCGATCGAGACTCTGCCGCAGTCACCCTTCTACACCCTGGACAATCGCGCGGAAACCGGGCCTAGAGGCATTGAATCGACCTTCGACATGAAGCGCGAACCGGGCACCAACCGGATCACGGCGTTTGGCGTGTTGCCGCTCGATGAACGACCGGAAACAGCGTATGTCGCGGTAGTGGACGCGGCCGGTTACTCGGCTACGATGTTTCGAAGTGTGCTTGTCGAGCGCGGCGTCGAAATCGACGGTCGTGTGCGAACGGTGTCGGACTCGCTCGACTCGCCGGTGGGATCCGGCGACGCGACCGCGCTCGCCAACCACCGATCGGTACCGCTGGCGAAGGTACTCGAATCGATCAACGGCCGGAGCCAGAACTGGCACGCCGAGCAACTCCTCAAGACGCTGGGGCGGGAGGTCGCCGGTGCCGGGACATGGGACGCCGGGCTGACAGTCGAGCGCGAAACACTAGCTCAACTGGGAATGGATACGACCGCGTTTCTGTTACGGGACGCCTCGGGGCTCTCACCGGCCAATCTGACGACGCCACGAGCGCTCGCCGAGCTGCTGACGACGATGCGCTCACGCCCCCATGGCGACGTTTTCGCGCGAACGCTGTCCGTCGCCGGTCAGAGTGGTTCGCTGAAGGGGCGCTTTCGGGGCAGTGCGGCTCAGGGACGAGTGCGAGCCAAGACCGGCTTTATCGCCAACGTCTACGCGCTGTCCGGTTATATGACCACGGTTTCTGGTCGCGAATACGCCTTCAGCCTGTTCGTCAACGGCGCTGGTTCACGGGCCAATCCAGCCATCGATCGATTGGTGGAGAGGTTTGTCCTAGGCTGGGCACCGTAACCGTTGGCAGAGCGTCCAACGCATACTCCACCCGAATACGATCGCTGGCAGCAGGGCTCGCACACGATCGTCGCTTGGCGACCCACAGTCGATGCCGTTCGCGCTGCGATCGATCAATCTGGATCGCTAGCCGAATGGGCTGTCGATCGATCACGACAGAGGATCGATACCGGTCGCGGTTCAGTGTATCGGGTCGGGCTGGGAGAACATGACGCCGCGGTGCGCCACTTTCGACGCGGTGGTTGGATGGCGCCCCTGCTAGGAGATCGCTACCTCGACTCGCCCCCGCGACCGTTTCTCGAGCTCGCGGTCAGCGATCGACTCCGTCGCGCCGGCGTCTCCACACCTCGTGTACTGTGCGCTGTCGTCACGCCGGCGCATCCGGGTTACCGTGCCGATCTGGCGACCGAGTGGCTCGAGCCAGGGCATGACCTCGAAGCGCTGTTGGCGCCGAATCGGTACCCAGTGGACGTCCGTATCGCAGCCATGCGCGCAGCTGGCGCGCTGGTGGGCCGCGCGCACCGTTGCGGGCTCGACCACCCCGACCTGAACATCGGAAATGTCTTTGTGCAGCCGTTGGCCGATGGTCAGTGGCAGGCGGCCCTGCTCGATCTCGATCGGGCACGCATCGCCGAGCCGGATAGAGCGCGCGCAACCGCCAACCTGGAGCGCTTTCAGCGCTCGCTCGAGAAGGTCCGCCGGGCCGGACGGGTCAGTTGGAGCAGCGTCGAGCTCGACGCATTCAGACAGGCCTACGACGAGGTGTCAGGCACGTAGCTCGTTCCCGGTGGTGATTGACCTCCGGCGTCCGTTTCGGGCTCGGCAAACGGCCCACCCCCCGTTTGACGTTCGATCCATGCCATCCCAACCAGCAACGCCAAGCTCCCGGCGAGCAGCGCCAACACGATCGCCGATACGACCCACGGGACGGCCCACTGAGAGGGCGAGATGTCGTTGGTCGGGAGGCGAATCAGAAGCAGTGAGACCGCATTGAAGAGACCGTGCACGGCAACCGATGCCCATAGCGAACCGGTGGTTAGCACGAGCCAGGCGAGCACAAGGCCGAGGAAGAACGTCGGCAACAGCTGCCACGGGTTGTAGATATGAAACACGGCGAAGAAGATCGCTGTCCACGTGCTCGCCGAGCGTGGTCCACGGGTCCGACTGAGACCTTGTAGCACCGCACCACGAAAGAGCCCCTCCTCGAGCAGTGGTGCCAAGATAACCGCCAGAATGATCGCCTCGGGGCTCCCCGTATCGAGGAGACCGCGGAGGAACTCGGCGTACGCTTCCGGTACCGGAGCCAGCCGCTGAATGACGACGTACAGCTCGCTGAAGACCGTCACGGACCCAACTAGAACCAAGATGAGCGGGGGGATCGACCGCCGCTCCAGCCGCTTCAGAGCCAATGACTTTTTCCAACCCCCATCACCTCTCCAAACCACGAAAGCGATCGCGCCCGCGAAGGCGATCTCGGTCGGAAGCGCGAGGCGTACGATTTCCGGCCAGCCGGGAAAGAGCCATTCGGTGAGCTCCAACAGCCAGTAGCCCACCACCAGCGTAGCGGCAAGAACCACAACCGTATGGCCTAACGTGAGACCGCGGCGGGACTTCAAGACGCCTCGATGCTGAAGAAGAACTCCTGACCCTGACGTTCCACACTCAGATTGATCTCACCGTTGTCCGCCCACGACTCGTTCATCTGTTGCTGCGCACCTACGACGTCCGCCCCGACCTCGCGACCTTCAATCGTGCGCACGACGTCCCCCTGCTCCACACCGACCCGACCCGCTGGCGACTCAGCATCGACGTAGGCGACAAAGATCCGACCGTCATGTGAGGCACCGAGATCGAGGCCGTAATCGGTGCCCGTCACGCGCTCGCGCTCGGCCACCGGTTGAGCTGACGGAGTGCCGGCTTGGCGGGCATAGGCGTCACGCACACGAAAGATCTCGCTCCCCGGGGGGTTGTCGGCGAGCCATTCAGCCAGCGGGCGCCGACGTGACAGGCGGTGGCGGGGCTCGAGCTCATCGATGACGTAGCCGTGGTTGGGATTATATGCCTGCCAGATCTCGTCCGAGGTTGCCGAGGCGAGTCGCTCACGACCCCACAGATCCTCGATCGCCCGATAGGTCAGCCAGTTGACCATCGCCTCCCCATCGAAGTTCCCCGCCGCCATAAACGGATGCTCGTATGCCGGGTCACGTGGACCAGAAGGCTTAAAATCGGGGGGATCGACGATGTAGTGTGTGATCTGGTGAGCCACCAGCAGTATGCGGACATCGTCGTCTTCGGGCACCGGCACCGCGCGCCCGCCGGCTCGAACCGCTTCGAGTGCGATCACCAGTGGTCGCTCGATCGAAACGATCGGCCAGTGACGCACCAGGTAAACGTCGATGTCCTGGTAGGGCCAACGAAGCCCGGCGAAGTCGGTCACCCGCTGAAGAAACAGCAACCCGTCGCGGTCCCACCACTCGATGAGCTCGTCGGCGTTATCACGGACCCACTCCACGTCTTCGGTCAACGCCTGCGGATCGCCACCGTACCGTTCGGGATACACCATTGGCAGGAGCTCGGCACCACCCACATGAAACCGAACCGCGGGGACTCGGTCCCCCGATTGACCGCGGACCGGTGGCGCATCGAAACCCACCACCAGGATCGCCAGCACCCATACCAGGGCGATTCTGGGCGCCGCATGATGGCGGTATTGGGGGCTGCTATATTCGCCGCTGTCTGCTCTCACTCTCAGATCCTCATTCAACCCAGAAAACTCGTCGTAGACTATGCCCGCGCAAGAAAAGGACGTAATCCGAGCAATCCGCCGTATCCGTGACCCGGATAGCGACAAGGATCTCATCTCGCTGGGCCGGATCAAGGAACTGAAGATCAACGATGGCAGCGTGGCATTCAAGGTGCTCGTCGATCCCGCTCAGCCGCTCTCGGAGACGGTCCTCAAGGAGCTCAAGGGACAGATCGGCGATCTCGACGGTGTCGAGGACGTGGCGATCAGCCTCCAGGAGCAGCCAGGAACCGCCGCTGGGCCGGCACGACGACCATCACCACAGCAGCCGATCGAGGGCGTGCGTCATGTTTTGGCGGTGGCTAGCGGAAAGGGTGGCGTCGGAAAATCGACCGTAGCCGTCAACCTGGCGTTGGCAATCGCCGCCGAGGGACACCGCGTGGGATTGCTTGACGCCGACGTCTACGGCCCCTCGATCCCCACCATGATGGGGCTCAAGGGCGCTCAACCGAGCACCGTCGGCAAGCGCATCCAACCGTTGACCCGACACGGGATCGCGCTCATGTCACTCGGGTTCTTGGTCGAGGGTGAGGACACGCCGTTGGTCTGGCGGGGTCCGATGGTTCACTCTGCCGTTACCCAGTTCCTGCGCGAAGTCGCTTGGGGGGAACTCGATTATCTGGTTGTCGATTTGCCACCCGGAACCGGCGATGCACACCTGACGCTGACTCAATCCGTGCCATTGGACGGAGCCGTGATCGTCACCACTCCACAGGACATCGCACTGATTGACGCTAAGAAGGGGCTCAAGATGTTCGACAAGGTCGGCACCCGGGTGTTGGGCATCGTCGAAAACATGGGCAGCTTTGTCTGCCCGAGCTGCAACGTCGAACACTCGATCTTCGGACGCGGTGGCGGACGCGCGACCGCCGAGAGATTCAACATTCCGTTTCTCGGTACGATCCCACTGCATGAGGATGTCACGCCGACCGGCGACAGCGGTGAGCCTATCGTGCAGGCGCTCCCCGAATCGCCGATCGCCGAGCGGTTTCGCGAAATCGCCAAGAGCATTATCCAGGCGACCGACTAGGGAGTGCACGCGTGGGGGAAAAACTGAGCCCGGAGCCGGTCCAGCCTTCTGCCAGATCAGCCGATGCGACCAGCCACGCCCAGCGGCTGCTTGACAAGCTGTTGGCAGCGGTCGACATCGAAAAACCGGTCGCTATCTACACGCACGATCACCCCGATCCGGACTCGATCGCCAGCGCCTACGCACTGAGCTTTCTACTCAGTCACAAGCTCTCGATTGATCCCATCATCGCATTTGGCGGAACGATCGGTCGGGCCACCAACCGCGCGATGGTTCACCAGCTCGGTGTTCGCCTGTACCCGCTCGCGCAGATCCGCCTCGACGATTACGGGACCCACGCGTTGATCGACACTCAACCCGAAACCGGGAACCACTCCCTACCTAACGATCTCCCAATCTCGATCGCCATTGACCACCACCCGATGCGACCCGAGACCGCCAACGTGAAGTTCGCCGATGTACGCACCGACTACGGTGCCACCTCGACGATCATGTACTACTACCTGGAGGCGGCCGGAATCGACTTGTCGACTCGGCTGGCGACGGCCCTCTTGATCGGCATAAAGTCGGATACCCGAGGACTGGAGCGAGAGTCGAGCGAGGCCGATCTCCACGCCTATCTCCAGATCTTTCCCCATGCCGATCTGTCGCTGCTGGCACGGATCGAGAACCCGCTCATACCACGCCGCCACTTCGAGGCCTATCACTCCGCGCTCGAGCGGTCGGTGGTCCACGGGCAGGCAGTGATCGCCGATCTTGGTGACGCCGACAACCCCGACCTGTTGGCGGAACTGGCCGATTTCCTGGCCCCGCTCGAGCAAGCCGAGTACGCGCTCGTCATGGGCCGCCACAAGGGTCGCCTCTACCTAAGTTTGCGGAGCCGCGACGAGTCGCGAGATGCCGGCGCACTGATCACGGCTATCGTCGGCGAGCTGGGCACGGCTGGCGGGCACGGGCGGATGGCGGGCGCTCAGATCGACATCGACGAAGACCCGGTGTCGACTCAAGAGATAGTTGTGGCTCGTTTTCTGAGCGAACTCGGGCTGGATCCTGCGACTGCCGGAAACCCGCTTATTCGTGACGACGATGAATAGGGTAGCGTTCTAGAACTAGCGGAAGTTCTCCGTACCTAGCACGTGATAGCGGCCATCACGCCATACATACATGGCGCTGGAACGACCCGGGAAAACCAACTCAACAGCTGACGTCGTTATCACCACCGAACGCTGCGGCCCGACAACCCTGTGGCGCCCCGGTCCCAGTACTCGGAGCTCGACCGGTCCCGGAGGTAGGCTGGTAAACAGCGGGTGCGGAGCGAACCGACCCGGCTGCGCGTGGAAAATCACGAACGCCGCTCGATTCGGTCCCTCGACGATCGCTGCCACGTCCTCGCGACCGTCGCCGTTGAAATCACCGCGAGCCGTGCGGGCCCGATCGGATGACAATCGAAAGTCGGAGTGAAACGACCGGATGGCGCGGTCGAGCTGAGCGTCTTGCGCTGTGAGGTGCGACCCGGTCGCCATAACAAAGCCGGCGACGATCGGCATCAAGCGGATGCGGTGCCTCACGTGAGCCTCCTTTCCGAGGGCAGCCATATTCTACCCCATCCTTCGACCGGGGTTCGACGAGAACCGCTTGGCGACCGCGCCAAAACCCGCTATCTTCTCTGTATGCTTGGGTTTATCCGAGACCGGTTTGGAGCGATAGAGGGCTTTCAGGTGTTCCTGGAGGAGGCCGACGAAGGCACTTTTGCGGCCACCTCTCCGGCCCTGCCTGGCTACATCGCGTATGGTCAGTCCGAGTCGAGTGCGATACGCCGGCTCAAGCGGGCGATACGCCGCAACCTCGATGGCGTGGCCAAAGACCACGTCCGTGTATCCGATCACGGCAACGGCCGAGCCAGCCGCCACAAATCTCATCTGTACCTGCAACCACCGCTTACTGCGACTACAAAGATCGTCTTCGCATCTGCTGCGCTGGTCGCATTGGCTGTCCTAGTTCACGAGCTGAGGCGACGAGACTAACCGCCGGTTCGGCAATCCTCCCCACCGGTCGCGCACAGCGGCGGGTGCCATCGCGAAAACTCTGCCAATCGCTCAACGATCGCATCCTCGATCGAAATGGCGGCCCATTTCCCGCGCGGCAGGTTGTTGATCAGGATCGAGAAGGCCAGTAGCTCCCCGTCGGTAGTCGTCACGTAGCCCGATAGCGCAGAAACACCGCGCAGCGTGCCGGTCTTGCTGTGCACGTTGCCGCGCGCGGACGCGGAATCGAGCCTGCGCGGATCTCCGTCTTCGCCGGCGATGGCGAGCGAATCGTAGAACTCATCGAACAACGGGTGGGAGCGCATCGCCACCAAGAGCTCAGCGGTGCGCTTGGCGGTAAGACGGTTGAGACGGCTGAGCCCCGAACCGTCTTCGATCGTCAGCCCATCGGCTTCCAAGCCCAGCTCATCGAGCACGTCATAGACCACCTCGGCTCCACTGGCGAACGACCCGTCGCCTTTGAAAACAGCACCGAGCGTCTTCAAAACCTGCTCGGCGAAGAAATTCTGACTGCGTTTGTTCACGATCCTGACGATGTCGGACATGCCAGGGCTGCTGTGGCTCGCGAGCAAGGTCGCCGACTTCGCTCCCTCCCGCTGCCAGCGGTGCACGACACGTTCACCACCCGCGACCTCGATTCCGGTGCGCTTTACCCGATCAGCAAATACTGACGTCGTGTACAGCGCCGGGTCTTCGACCGAAACCACGTACCGAAGAGCGCGGCTCCTGAGCGGGATTCGACCGCGGATCACGTACTCGCCGGTTTCCGACTCGCGCCGAATTCCGATTGAACGGCCACCCCGGCGCCCAACGGTGATCGCCTGGTTGGAGATCTCTAGCCGATCGGTGTGCGGGTAAAACGTGAGGGCCGGGGGCGCGCCCACCCACTCACCAGGGTGGATCTCGATTGTGACCACGTTGTCGTTTGACGACAGCGCGCTAGAGCGAGCCCCGTACCAACGCAGCAAGTTCCTGCTGTCCCACCCGGGCGCGATCCGGGCATCGTCGAAGTATGTCGCGTCGCCCACGATCGCACCGGTGACACGACGGATGCCCATCTGTTTGAGGCGGGCGGCAAATCGATCAAAAACGAAGGTCACGCTATCCCCGTAGAAGCGACCCGAGAGCGTCGGATCCCCGCGACCGATAAGGATCAAATCGCCATCGAGCGTCCCGTCGGGATGGATTTCACCATCGGCGTAAAGCGACGTCGTGTACTGAAAGTCAGGCCCGAGCCGGTCGAGCGCGGCGGCGGTGGTGTACAGCTTCATGTTCGATGCCGGTGTCATTGGCAGGTCAGCGTTGTGGAGGTAAAGCGGGTTACCGAGATCGGCGGCGTACACGGCGACCCCGATCCGCCCGCCTCGGCGGCGAACGATCGGGTCCAGAAGCTCGGCGATCGCCGCCGCCCCCCCGTCTTCCACGACGCCATCACCCACCAGGTCGCCCTGCGCCGTCACCGCGAGCGGGAACGTGCCAAGCGCGACCGGTACAGCGAGCAGCGACATGACGTGGCGCGGCGACTTCAACATGCTACAGCTCTCTCGCTTCCAGCCGGCGACTACCGGCCTGCATCGTCGTAAACAAGGCGATCGCTGACACTCCGCCGACCGCCACCAGACCGCCCGCTATCCCTCCCCACTCGCCGGCACCGACTCCCCAGCCCAACCACGACGCCCGGAACGAATTGTAGACGGGCCAGGCGAGGACAATGACCGACGCCAGCACCAGCAACGCGCTCATAACCATAAACAAGAACCCCGCGTAGCCCGCTGTAACCTGTGAGCTGTCGGGGGCATCGAACCGCGGATGGGAGGCTCCAAGCCCAACGGCCATTCCTACGATGGCCGCCGATAAGAACAAGACCGTTGCGACCGAGATCACGCTCAGAAGCAACGTTGTCTGGAGCAACGCGTTGGAAAATACAACCAACAGTTCCGCCAGCGCGACCAGTGGCAGAAATCCGCTCCAGAACTTGGCCCAAAGCATCTCCTCAATCGTCAGTGGGCTGGTCCGAAGTAACCACAGCGTTTGCCCTTCGAGGCTCACCCCGGGCAGAATGAATCGGGCCGCCAATGCTGTGACGACGAAGCCGACCAGGCCGATGTTCAAGAACGCCAATAAGTCTCGCAACAAGTAGCCGGTCCCACCGGCGGCATCCAGGGGAAGCACCCTGAAGTTGTACAGATAGATGGCGATCACCGCGAGCAACAGAAAAAGCTGCGACCACTGCCCCGGATCACGAAAGAAGGTCGAGACGTCCTTCACGATCATCGCCCGCACGCGTCGCGGAAACGGACGTGCCAACAACTGCAACGCGCGACGCCACCACATCCGGCGCGTCCACTGGACCTGTCGCGCTTCCTGAGACTTCGAGTAACCGGTTCGGAACATTTCGCGAAACACGGCGGCGGCGGCGAGCGTCGACACCGTTGCCCCGACCACTAGCAACGAGCCGAACAACGTCACCGCGTCCCAGTGCACTGCCTTGTATACGCCCAGCACCTCACCCAGAACACGTGCTGCCCAATACGAAGGCAACCACGGCAGTGTAGGGTTCGAAAGCGAGACCAGATACTCGGCCCACGTCCCGAAGTCCTCAGGCCGCACAAACTCCTCGGGCCGGAGCGCACGCAGGAGAATGACGATCGCGGCTATGAACATCAGCGCGACCAGCGACAATAGATCTCGCGCGCGGCGGGCGGGAAACAGGTTGACCAACGCGACGGCAACCAACATGCCAATCGATGTCGCGATCGCGACACAACATCCGACCGCCACCACCAACGCCGCGTAGTAAGCCCAACCAGCGCCAAAAACGACCCCATACGCCACCCACACAGGGATCGCTAGAAAGACGGCTGTCCACGACGCAAGCGTGGCGACCTCGACGAGCTTCACGCGAAACAATCGGCGCAGGGGAATCGGTGCCGCGAGCCACATCGGGAGGTCGCGCGCCAGAAAGATCTGCGTCACAGACGTGATCAGCGCCGAGAAAGCGAGAAACGACAGCCACAGCAGAAACAAGAGCGCTAGCAGCTTAGCTGCCAGAATCCGGCCTAGGTCGGGGTCGACGGTCGTGAAGTGATTCAACACCCGGACCATCACGAGATAGAGAGCGGCCCAAAAAACGAGCCCCAGCACGATCGGTACGCTAATCCTGTGAATTCCGCCGGGTCGCTGCTCGCGTCTCAATCCCGCGAGTCGGGGATAGAACAGGGTCGTCACACCAGGGAGGGCTCGCCCACTGGCCCACCGCCCTCGGTCAGCCCCAAGAAGATCTCCTCGAGCGAGCTGTCTTCGCGACGCGCTTCGCGACGCA
>JBDHED010000038.1:0-13032 GCA_039591175.1 Gemmatimonadota bacterium
CGAATCCGTCGGGTTGCCATGTGGCTCCTGCGTCGGTCATCCGGGTGTGCCAATCATCACCCTTGGTGAGCATCTCCCGTGACAGCTCCACCTCGCGCCAACCGACAAAACCCGGCGCCGACAATTGCTGTACCAGGGCGCTACGGCTGAGGCCCAGGATCGGTTCTGCGTCATCTCCGCCAACCAGTTCGAACAACCCGAGCAGTCGTTCCAGTGCACGGTTCGCTTCCTCGTCGGCGCGCATCCCGAGACCCTCGGATGGTTGAACCACCAGCACGCTCGTAGAGGGCGCTTGAAGTACACCGTTCAGCGCGACCAGGCCCAGAGCTCGTTCGTCGGGACCCGACTGCAAGCCAGGGAGCCGCGTCACCGCCAACCGGCCGACATTCGGCGCCAGCTCTTCGAGCTGGCCCAGCAACGTGCCGAGCAACGCGCCGGCATGCGTGCTCACGTTGGCGACGACGACAAACAGATCACAATCGGCATCGTTCGCTAACGCCGTTGATACGGCCTCATCGGCGCGGAGCGCGTTCCCGGCTTGCGTGTAATCGCCCACTACGCGGCCCGCCATGTCGACCCGATGTCGACGCGCCGCGTCCAGTTGTGCGTGCTCGACCGCAGGATCGAGATCGATCGCACGCGCGCTCAGCCCGCTATTCGAGAACAGCTCAGCGGCGCGGGTTCCCCACTCACCGAGACCGATCACCTGGATGCGGAGATCTGTCTTCACTGACCGAGCTCGCTGTTGAGAATTCTTGGTATGTTCAGCTGACATATCAGAGTCCGGCCGATGGTCTCCATCGGTGCGGGACACATCCTCCTCATCTTCGATAGGATCCGTGACCACTCTGGTCTCAGATCTTCCGCTGGGCGTGTTGCTGGGCTGCATGAGTGCCTCCGATCGATCGTTCGGTGATACCGACGCCTGTGAGGTCGGCAGCCCAAACGGCTCGCACGATAGCGCCGTGGCCACAGTTTTGCGGTGCCGATTGTATCTCGATTTGGCGCGTGAGAGCGATCGTTACCCGCACGGTGGTCACGCCTCGCATTTGGATTTTACACGGGTCGAGCGGCTCCCGACAAGACGCTTCGTCTGATGTCGTAGCCGCCTCCCGTACAACAGCTTACACGTCGTGAAACTCACCCGGGTGCGGTACGGCCACCTGAGCACATCCGTTTTCCTGCAAGCGCTGGGCCAGAGCGAGCGCCTGGGGCTCCTCGCCGTGCACGAGGAAGATGTTGTCGGGGGCCGGGTTACAGCCACCGGCGAAGCCGATCAGGCCATTTCGATCGGCATGCCCCGAGAAGGCCCGGATGTCGACGATCTCAGCGTCCACCAGCACGTCAACGCCGAAGATCCTGACTTCGGGCTGGTGCTCGATCAGCCGGCGCCCGAGGGTGTGCTTGGCCTGAAACCCGACGATCAGCACCGTGTTTCGTTCGTCTTCAAGGTTGTTTCGCAGGTGGTGCACGATGCGCCCGGCGTCGCACATCCCCGATCCAGCGATGATGATGCTCGGCTCCTCTTCGTAGTTGAGCGCCTTTGAGTCCGAAACCTCGCTGATGTAGCGCATAGTGCGAAACCCGAACGGGTCTACGTCCTCCCAGAACGTGCGCGCTTCAACATCGAAATACTCTGGGTTGAGCTTGAAGATCTCGGTGATGTTGATCGTCAGTGGGCTGTCGATGTAAATCGGAAGGACCGGGATCTTCTTTTCGATCAACAACCGGTGAAGCAGATAGAGCACCGTCTGTGCGCGTTCGAGTGCAAACGCGGGGATCAACACTTTGCCGCCCCGCTCGACTGTGCGGTTCACAACCTCGGCCAGCTTATCCTTGCCGCTGTGCGGCTCGTGCAGCCGGTCGCCGTAAGTCGATTCCATGATCAGAACGTCGATGTCCTCGACCGGCTGGGGGTCACGGAGCAGCGGCATATTCGGGCGACCGAGATCGCCAGTGAAACAGATCCGCTTCTCTTTTCCGTCGGTCTCGATATCGAGGACCGTGATCGCGGACCCGAGCACGTGGCCGGCATCGCGAAGCTCGAGCCGAATCCCGGGTGCCAGCATCGTGGACGCCTCGTAGTTCACGCTCACGAAGTTCCCCATAGCTGCTACCGCGTCCTCCTCGGTGTACAACGGTTGAACCTCGGGCTCGTTCCGGGATCGAATGCGGCGGTTGTAGTACTCCGCGTCCCGCTCGTGGATGCGAGCCGAGTCGCGCAGCATCGCGGCGCACAGGTCGCGCGTCGCATGAGTGGTGTAGATCGGCCCCTCATAGCCCTGTTTTACAAGTGACGGGATGTTCCCGCTGTGATCGATGTGGGCGTGGGAGAGGACCATGTAATCGATCCCAGTGGCATCAAACGGCAGGAAGCGGTTCTTTTCTTCGGCCTCCTTCCGCCGGCCCTGGTACATGCCGCAATCGAGTAACACGCGCTTCCCCGCCGCTTCGATGACGTGCATCGAGCCGGTGACGGTGCGCGCCGCGCCAAAGAAGAAAATCCGGAGCCGCGAGTTCACACCGATAGTGACTCGCTCGCCGCGGACCGGATGAACGCCCTAACCACGGCTTCAATTTTCGGTCGAGCGTCAGCTGCCGCCTCCGTCACCTCATCGTGGTGCAATGGCTCGGCGGTCAACCCAGTGGCGTAGTTGGTCAGCAACGAGATCCCCACTACCGGCAGACCGAGCTCAGCGGCAGTAACCACTTCGGCCACGGTCGACATCCCCACCGCGTGAGCACCGATCTTTCGCAGGAAGCCGATTTCAGCAGCGGTCTCGTAGCTGGGGCCGAGCATGCCGGCGTAGACGCCTTCGCGCAGCGGGATCTCGTGTTCGAGCGCGATCGCCGTCAGCTGCTCGCGAAGCCCCTCGTCGTAGGCATTACACATGTCGGGAAAGGGGTTTGTCATTTCGCCCGTCGGGCGACCGATCAACGGGTTGGCAAACTGGAGGTTGATGTGATCGGTGATCGACAGCAACGTCCCCGGTGGATTGTCGGGGTCGAGTGAGCCGGCGGCGTTGGTGACCAGCAGGAATCGGGAGCCGAGTTCGGCGAGCACCCGCACCGGCAGCGCCAACCACGGTGGTGGGTACCCCTCGTATAGATGGAATCGACCCTGAGCAAAGGCGACTGGCACAGTGTCGAGCGTGCCGACCACGAAGTGACCGCTGTGACCCTCGACCGTAGATCGCGGGAAGCCCGGAATCTCGTCGTACCCGACCGCGATCGGATCGTCCACATTGTCGGCCAAGTACGACAACCCCGACCCCAGAATCAGCCCGGCTTCGACCCTTACTGCGCCGGCTGCGCGAAGTCGATCGACCGCGGCCTCGACGAGAGCGGTAGGGCTCACGGTCGGGTCGGTACCGCGGGGGGCGCTCACCTCGGGTCGGGTATCGTGTCGAGACTAGTGTTCCGCAACGACCTCACAACAAAGCACCAGCGACGGTCGCCGTCATGAACGCCGCCAGCGTGCCGGCGATCATCGCCCGCAACCCGATCTTCGCTAAGTCCTGCTTCCGGTTCGGCGCGATACCCCCGATACCGCCGATCTGGATCGCGATCGAGCTAAAGTTCGCGAACCCGGCCAGCGCGTAGGTGGCGATCACGATCGAGCGCGGCGAGAGATCGGTCCCTTCGCCCAGCATGTTGGCGAGCTGGATGTAGGCGAAGAACTCGTTCAGCACGGTTTTGATCCCGAGTAGCGAACCGATCGTGGTGGCGTCCTTCCATGGGACGCCCATTACCGCCGCCAGCGGCGCCAGCACCCAGCCAAAGATCTGCTGCAGCTGGAGCCCCTCGATGCCAAACAGGCTGCCGGCCCAACCGATGAGTCCATCGGCCATGTAGATCAACGCCACAAAGGCGAGCAACATGGCACCGACGTTGAGGGCCAAGAAAAGCCCCTCTGACGCGCCACGCGTAGCGGCCTCGATGACGTTTACATCCGGCGACGGCACGTCGGCTTTGAGCGTACCCGCCGTTTCGGGCTCTTCGGTCTCAGGATACATGACCTTGGAGATCACGATCGCCGCCGGGGCGCTCATCACGCTGGCCGCCAGCAGGTGGCCTGCGATGTCGGGGAAGAAGTTGACCAGCATGCCCACGTAGGCGGCCATGACCGACCCCGCCACGGTCGCGAACCCACCTGTCATGATGCAGTGGAGCTCGCTCATCGTCATGCGATCGACGAACGGTTTGATCATGAGTGGGGCCTCGGTCTGGCCGGCGAAGATATTGCCCGACGCCGACAGCGTTTCCGCGCCCGAGGTGCGCATCGTTTTCTGCATCACCCACGCCATCCCCTTGACGAAGATCTGCATCACCTTGAGGTGATACAGCACCGTCATCAGCGACGCGAAGAAGATGATCGTCGGCAACACCGTGAACGCAAAGTAAGAACCGCCGTTGGCCCACTGAGCGGGGTCACCCGGCTGGATCGGTGCCATCGTCGGCGGTCCACTCCCGGTTGGTGTCCCGACCGGGATGTTGTTGTAGATCAGGTTGCCAAAGATGAAGCGTGACCCGTCCTGCGTGTACGACATGATCTTTATGAACACGGTGTTCATCAGCGAAAAGAACTCTTCACCAGGAGCGGTCCGCAGGATGAGCAGCGCAAAAACGAGCTGTAGCCCGATCCCCCAAAGCACGATGCGGGCTGGGAAGGAGCGCCGGTTGACGGACAGGAGCCAGGCGATAAAGACCATGACGCCAAGCCCGAGGAGCGAGATCGCACGCTGCTCGAGTGGCGTGTCGAGCGCTTCGCGAGCCTCCGCGGCGCGCGCGCCGGCCTGGGTCGGATCCCCGGCTGACTGGACCACCGTCGCCGCCGCACTTTCCGGTGCGGCGACGGTCGACCACCAACCGGCTCCGATCAGCGTCACGGTCACGACCCAGAGCACGACCGCCCACCGGCGGAGCGGGCTCCGCGTTCCGCTACTCACTGATCTCGCCGAGCGCGTCGATCGCCTCGCCGATCAGCGCCTTCCGTTCCGGGTACCGCAGAAACGCGCTCTTGAACCCGTTCAGCAACACTTTCTTGATCTCTTCCAGACCGAAATCGAGGTGCTTACAACAGAGCTCGAGCTCATTCGTCATCGTGGTGTCCGACATCAGTCGATTGTCGGTGTTGATCGTGACCCGAATCTCGCGATCGAAGTACTCGCGGATCGGGTGCAATTCAATCGACGGCACAGCACCCGTCTGAACGTTGGACGTGGGGCACATCTCGAGCGCGATCCGGTGATCGCGGACGTACTCCATCAGATCCGGATCTTCCCGCAGCCGGACACCGTGCCCGATCCGATGTGCGCCAACCCAATGCAGTGCCTGGTGTATCGAGTCCGGCCCGTACGCCTCGCCGGCGTGAACGGTGACGTTGAGGTTGGCGTCGCGCACCAGGTAAAACGCTTCGCGAAACCGCTTGGCCGGGTTGTCGCGCTCCGCGCCTGCCAGGTCGAATGCCACGACACCGCGATCTTTGTACTCAACCGCCAGCGCTGCCAGTCGAAGCGCGCGTTCGGGCTCGAAGTGTCGCAAACCAGAAATGATCTGGTGCGACCGCGTCCTGGGGTACACCTCCTGTCCGCGCCGCAAGCCGCGCTCGATGGCGTCAATCACCTGGCGCGGCGAGAGCCCCCGCTTAACGCTCAGGATCGGCGCGTACCGCACCTCCATGTACCACACGTTTTCCTGGGCGGCGTCCTCTACGAGCTCGAAGGCGATCCGTTCGAGCGCCGATTCGGTCTGCATGACCGCGGTAGTCACATCGAACCGCTCCAGGTACGCCACTAGATCGCGCTCAGGAAGTTCCTCGGTAAAGAAACGACGCACGTCGTCGACCGTCTCGAACGGTAGGTCTACGTCGTCTTCCCGGGCCAGCTCGAGAATCGTCTCGGGCCGAAGTGATCCGTCGAGATGAATGTGAAGATCGGTCTTGGGAAGGCGCTCGAGCAGCGCGCGGTCGACGCTCACCCGATCACTCTGACGAGCCCGAGGGCCACGGTGCAAGCTGTTCGATCCGCCCCTGGATAGAGTAGCGAATGGGCTGCGGCAATTGCGCCAGGTGCGCCATCATGACCTCGCTATCGACGAGTCCGGTGTTGATCACCTGCAGGGCCTCGCCCAACGCGTCGTACCCACTTCCACCGGATACCATGAAGTTGTTGGCGGTCACCGTGTACACCCGCTCGGGCTCGACCGCTCGGCCATCGCGAATAACGGGAACCTCGCCCTCCTCCAGCGTCGCGTCCACCACACGGTCGCCCACCGACCGCGAGGGATCGAAGCGAAACCGGATCCCCGACACCTGGCCGATCTTGTCTTCGACGACCGCTTCAAGCGCGCGTTCGAGCTGAGCTCCGGTCAATTCGAGTCGCATGAGCACGTTCTGGAATGGTTGGACGGCGAAGACGTCCTTGAACGTGATTGAACCCGCCAGCAGGTCGGTCCGGATTCCGCCGCCGTTGACGATTGCGATCTGGTCACCGGTGGCGGCCCGCTGAGCATCGGCGATCAAGTCTCCCAGCGCCGACTCCTCGGCTCGTGTCCGCGACAGCGTGTCGACGAGTCGCGCGATCGGCGCGTCAGCGATCTCCGCCACTTCGGCCTGGTACTCGGCCACGAGATCGGCGACGGCGCGGTTGGGATGGGCTCCAGACGAATGGCGCGTCGTCCAGATATCGATCGTATGATCGATGACCCGATCTAGATCGCGCAGGTAGCTCAGTGTCACGACGCCAAGCGCCGTTCCGCTCGACCGGGCCTGCACGATCGGGCTCCCGTTCTTCACCGCCTCGACCAAGCTGTGCGTGTGGCCCGAGACGATCAAGTCAACGGGTGCCGTGATGCGCTGCGCCACATCAACGACCTCACCCGAGTAAATGCCATCATCGTCACCGAACGCGCCGGCGTGTACGGTGACGAAGATCAGGTCGGCGCCCTCAGCCTTGAGCTCGGGCGCCAACTCGTTGACGACATCGGCGATGTCACGAAACTCGTAGTCGGCCACATTCTGTGGCATGGTGGTGACCGGTGTCGACTCGGTCGAAGCGCCGATCACAGCGATCTTGAGGCCCGCCCGCTCTAACCATGCGTACGGTTCGACCCAATCCGGCCGCGCCCCGGTCTCGCGGACGAAGATGTTGGCGGATAACCACGGGAACGCTGCTTCTCCCATGCGGGCGCGAAGCGTTTCCACGCCCCAGTCGAACTCGTGGTTTCCGATCGCGGCTGCATCCACGCCGATCTCGTTCATGACGTCGACCGTCGAGCGACCGGCCGTCAGGTTCGAGATCACCGTCCCCTGCATGACGTCCCCGCCATCGAGGTGGAGCACGACGTCGGGGTACCGCGCCTCGACCGCGCGGGCGAACGAGGAGAGCACGGCCGCGCCACCCACGGTGTCGCCCTCGGCCCAGCCTGGGGTCATTGGCTCGAGTGCGCCGTGGAAATCGTTGGTCGCCAAAACGACCAGCCGCAGTGTGTCGCTGTCGATCGGGGTCGGCGGAGGCAGCGCGTCGAGCATGCGTCCAAGCGGCGTAACCTGTGACCGAGCCTCGCCCTCGATCCGCTCGCGTTCGCGCTCTACCGGGATCGTGATGTCCATGCCCGCGGCCGCTTTCGGGGTGAGCCGCCAAGACGGCACGAACACATCGGCATGGCGCAACGTGTCGCGGGCGCCGATCCACTCGATTAGGAGCTGCCGGATCTCGTCCTGGCGATCATAAACGACCGGGGCCCCCTGAAGCATGGAGAACCCGCCGCCGCCGCTCTGGCGGTAGTTGTTGATCGCCAGCGTGAACGTCTGGTCGTCGGTTACGGGTTGACCCTCGAACGTGAGATCGCGAATCCGCGAGCCGATCGGCTCCGAAACGTCGATCGTGTAGTCGACGCCCGCGACGATGTCGTAGTTGTAGCCTGGGATCGAGTCGACGAAGATGTCGAAGTCCCCCTCACCATCGATGTTCGCGCCCTTCTCGTCCACGCGGTGGAAGAAGCGCGCTGAGTACTCGAGGTACGCACGCAGCTGAACGCCGGTAATCTCGATCGCCTTGAGCGTGTTGTCGTAGATGTAGAGGCCCGCCGCATCGGCCACGGTGATGGGACCCACCTCGATCTGGGCCTCGGTCGTAAAAGCCGACGCCGCCGACAGGTCGGCGCCCGTCGCTTCGAGCTGGACCCGCTGGATCAGGTCGATCGCCGGTGTGTCGATCTGTCGTGCCCGAGCCGTCGACCACGACTCGGCGGTCCAACCGATCGTATCGGCGACGTACGCCACGGTGCTGTCGTGATACGGCGCCAGCTCGGCCATGAACGCGGTAGATGATGGCACACCTTCGGTCGAAAGCGTGGTCGCCGCCTTGTCGACCAGCCGCCAGCCGCGCTCTTCCTTCTCGAGCGTCAGCGTAGCCACCGCCAGCGCCTCCCCCCATTTAGCGGCCTGCGTCAAGAGGACGCCGTTCACCGTCTCGGAGGGGATGTCGCGATGCGAGTGCCCCAGAAAGATGACGTCGATCCCGGGGAGCGTCTCGGCCAGCCGCTGGCCGGCGTTCTCCTCGGGCACGCCAGTGGCCGCCGCGTCGTACGACGAGCCGGGCCCCATCCCCGAATGAATCGCCACGACTTGGACGTCGCTTGCCGCTTCCAATTCGGGCCACACGCGTACCGCCGATTCGACGATATCGCGGAACTCGAGCTCGCCTTCGACGTGACGCCGGTCCCAGATCGTCGATCCCGGCGTCGTTAAGCCCAAGATACCGACCAAGACACCATCCTTGTTGACAACGGTGTACGGTGGCCAGCGGGTGGTGTCGGTCCCAGCCACGAAGACGTTCGCGGCGACAAACGGGAACCCAGCGTCTTCGAGCGCTTGATTGAGCGCCTCGAGGCCGTAGTTGAACTCGTGGTTGCCAACCGTCGACCCGTCGTACTGGAGGTGGTTCATAGCGTGAACGACGGGGTGGACTTCGGCCGGCTCGACGACCCCGAAGTAGTAGTCGAGCGGGTTGCCCTGCAGGAGATCGCCCGAGTCGACCAACACCACGCGCTCGTTGGCGGCCCGAATCGAGTCGACCAGCGTGGCGACCTTGGCCAAGCCTCGTTCCTCGGGCTGGCCGGTGTAGTAGTCCCACGGGACGAGCCGGCCATGGACGTCGGTCGTGCCCATAGCGACAAGTTCGACGCGATCGCCGGGCTGGGCGCCGCGCTCACCGAGCGTGTTTGACGCACACGCGGCAACCACGGCCGCCAGCGCCAAAGCTCCGATTGTTCTGGGAAAAGCCTTCATGTTGGCCGGCGAATATAAGAAACGAGGCCCCCGACCACACGGTCGGGGGCCTCGCGTGCTACGTACGCAATCGCGCTCCGAACCTAGAACCGGTACCGGAACCCGAGCTGGACCTGGAACTGCAACGGATCGAAACCGATGATCTCCTTGTCACCAAAGTCACCCTGAAGGGCGTAGATCACCTTGTTCGTGTCCTCGTTGTATCCGCGCTTGCGGAGCGGTTGATTCGACAGTCCGGTAGCACCAGCCGAGAACCCGACCAACCGGCCCCAGTCGTCGTTCAAACCGTTCAGCACGTTGAACAGGTCGGCGATGAACTCGATCTCCTGACCGTTGGCGAACTCGAAAGCCTTCGCGATGTGCATGTCGACCGAGTGGAACCACGGGTTGTGGCACGTGTTGCGTCCCGCGATCCGGCCGCGCTGCTCACGCAAGCACTGGAACGCCTCGTTGTCACCACCACCACCGGACAGCCAACTGGCCCACGTGGCCGCGTCCTCGGCGTCTGCGAACTCGAGGTCGGAGAAGATCGGCGCGCGGTCGTTGAAGGTCTCGCCGTCGCCGTTGACATCACCGCTGACGGTCAGCGTGAACGGGCGGCCGCGCTGGCTCCGCCAGATACCGCTGATGTCGATCCCACCCGGAGCTTCGAATCCACCCGACACGATCCACACGTGTTTCCGCTCGAAATCGGCCGGACCCCACGTCCCGTCGGTGTCGTCGCCACGATCGCCGATGAAGTTCGGGTCACCAGCGGTGGGGCGAATCCGGAACCCCTCGTTCGACGTGCAGCAGAAGAACGACGAGTTGTCCTTGACGTCGTTGTACGTGTACGCCAGGTCGATCCGTGCACCGTTGTCGAACCGCTTGCCGCCCTTGAGGTTGAAGCTGACGGCACGCGACTCAGCGGTCGACTCGTTCAAGTAAACGAACTGGAAGTCGTTGTTCTCGATGATCCGGCTGCTCGACGGGTCGAATCGATCAAAATCGCCTTGTGCGACAAAAACCGGCCGGTTATCGACTGCCGTCCGGAAGATCGGCTCGCAGTCGATGCCTTCGCCGCCCGCGACCGACGACGCATCGCAGCCGCGCTGGTTCACGTTGATGACGTTGAAGTTGTTCGACGTCTGGCTGAACAAGAGGTCTCCTGAGAACCGCCAGCCGGCGTCCGTCACCTGCTCATACCCAACGTTGAACTTCCACGTCTCGGGGTTCTCGAAAGCCTCGTCCCAAACGGTGAACTCGGCTCGGCCGCCAGCCGAGCCGCCACCGACGCAACCCGTCGGGTTGTTGCCACCGGTCGGATCCTGGCGGAAGAAGGCGTAGTCGGGAGGCGGCGCGTCGCCGCCACCGCAGAACAGCGACAGCAGCGGCGGGGTCGTCTGCAGCACGTTGCCATGGAGGACCAGCGGGGTGTTGCCGTAGAACAACCCGAAACCGGTCCGGAACACCGCCGTGGCATCGCCACGCGGATCGATCGTCAACGAAACCCGCGGGCTCCAGTTATTGCGATCCTCGGGTACCGTCGAGTTGGCCAGACCGAACTCGCCGAAGGCATCGAGGAAATCGTCGTTGTCAACCGCCTGGGTGTCAAAAACATCGGAGTCGTACCGCAGACCGAGAGACAGAATCACGTTGTCGTTCACCTGTATCTCGTCCTGTACGTAGAACGAGTACTCCGAGAGGTCCATGTCGGCGAACGGCGGCTCGGCATCTGCGCGGAGCAGCCGGAAGTAGTTATCGACGTCGCCGTTCTCGAACTCCTCCAGGCTGTCGAACGAGTAAATCCCGTTCCCCAGTAGCCAGAACAAGTTCTTGACGTTGGTGAAGGTGTTGTTGGTACCGATCTTGAGCGTGTGCGCGCCGGTCTCGCCGAGCGCCCACGTCACGTTGTCGATGATCTGGAACTTGCCTTCCTCGAGCCGATTCCGGAACACGATGCCGTCGCCAAAATACTCGACGTCGCTCGCCGGCAGCTCGTCGTCGTCAGCATTGATCCGCGGCTCGATGTCAACCTCGGGCAACAGGTTGTTCCCGTCGCGGGGACGATCCTCGTACGACCACAGGAAACGGAACGTGTTGTACGCCGTCGCCTGCTCGTTCATCACCGACGTCAGCTCGGCCAGGAACGAGTTCGAGGTGTCTTCGAACGAACCGCCGTGCGTTACCGCCTCTTCGTTGTTGATACGGTCGTTTTCTTCCTTCAAGTCGACGAAGTTGTGGCGCAGCGTGAGTGAGTTCCGTTCGTTCATCTGCACGTCGACGCGGCCGAAGATCGCGATCTCGTCCGAGGTGCTCTTCACCTGTCCGAAGTTGCCATCAAGGTCGGCCTGGGACACACCGTAGGTATCCCTCAGGATGCGCCGAAACTCGGTGAGGAACGCATCCGCCTCGCCCGCGGCGCAGCTCGTGCACCATTGGTCGCCCACCAGCGCGAATTCCGGCAGGTCCTGCTGCTGGCCGTCGAGCGAGAAGAAGAAGTGTGCTTTGTCCTTGGCGATAGGGCCACTCAACTGGAAACCGAACTGCTGGTTCGAGAAGTCGGCCGGTGGGCCACCGATGAAGTCGTCCTTTGTGAGGTTTGCGTCACGGGCGAAAATGAATCCCGATCCCTCGAACTCGTTGGTTCCGCCCTTTGTCACCACATTGACGACGCCGCCGCTGAAGTTGCCGAACTCGACATCGAAACCGTTGGTGACGATCTGGAACTCCTTGATCGACTCCAGCGAGAACGAGAACGGCAAGCGCGACGAGCCGCGGTTCTCACCAAAGAACGCGTTGTTGGCGTCGGCTCCGTCGATCTGAATGCTGGTCCCCGATGTGCGGCCGCCCGCGAGCGAGAACTGACCGCCGGTGCCAGTGCCTGTCGCCGGGCTTACCAGCCCCGACAGGTTGATGAAGTCGGTAAAGTCACGTCCCAAGGTCGGCAACGACTCGATCTGTTCCTGATCGATCAGCTCGACGATGCCGCCCTGCGAGACGTCTACTTGGTCCTCGGGTGCGATCACCACACCGATCGCCTCGACCTCGACCGGCTGGACGACGAGATCGACGACCACGGTTTCACCGAGGTTCACGCGGACGGGTCCGCGTTCAGCCGCCGGGTTGGGCGGGAAGTCGGCTGCGACCGTGTAACGACCGGTCTGCAGGAAGCCCGCGCTGTAGCGACCGGTCGCGTTGCTCTGAAGCTCTCGCGACGCTCCCGTGTCGACGTTGCGGATCGTCACCGTTGCACCAGCCAGTGGCGCACCGCTGGTGTCCAACACCTGGCCGTTGATCGCTCCCGTCGTCACACCCTGCTGTGCGGCGGCGGGGGTTGCGAGAGCCAGGAATGCGAGCGTCGTGAGCACACCGACACCCGCAGTGGCAAAACCACGCACGAGTCTCCGTACCATGGTATCTCCCTTCGATTTTTCAGTTAGAAACGGGGGGTTCAAGACGTGTCCTCTAGCGTCGAACGACGCGTTGAAATCGCTGGCTACGCCTCTCTAGACACTGATCCAGAATAATCCGGCCTCCAGTGCGGAAGTCTGACCAAAACTAGACAAAAGTGTGACCAGGGGCAATTACCTCACCGGGCCCTGGAAACCGCCTCCCGGACGGCCTGATAGTCCGGCTCGACGCCTGAATCCTCGGTCACCCACTGGTAGACGACGGTGCCGTCGGTGCCGATCACGAACGCCGACCGCTTTGCCACTCCCTGCAAGCCGAAGAACTCCTCGTAGAGGACGCCGTAGTCG
>JBDHED010000039.1:0-23939 GCA_039591175.1 Gemmatimonadota bacterium
TCGATACGCTGAGAGTCCGAACTCGAGCTCCGAAACCACCCGCTCGGGTTTCAGCTCCGGGTTCGGGGCGACCCCAATCGCGGCGTCGAAAAACAGATCGCCAAGCGCCGGCGGATTAAACGCGCTCCGGTGTGCGACCTCGAGTCGCAGCCGATCGCTCGTCACCCCCGCCCCGATGGCGTGACTGACGAACCACGTGTCAGCGACGTCGTCTCGATCGAGACGGGCCTGAGCGGTCAGCTCGAGCTCACCGAGGTCGCCGATCGCTCGAGCACCAACGCCAAAGTCGCTGAAGTCATCAAACGCTCCCTCAGCCAGACCGTCGGCGTCGACTGCGCGATGCCGCAAATCGCCCTCAAAACCGATCTCGCGCAGCCACCCCTGATGCACACTACGGGTGATCGAGCTACGCAGCCCCAACTCCTCCACGGTGGTCTCGTCGTCATAGGCGGGGCCCAGTGGCGGCTCTGGGTCACGGTGCACGAGCTGCTGCCGCGCCCCGTGAAATGCGACCTCGCTGGCGCCACCATCGGTGACCCCGTTCCAACTGGCGTGCAGGCGAACGCGGTCAAATGCCTGGCGCGCGTTGATCGATGGTGCAAAAGCCTTTCCCGGCAAACCGCGATCGCCGGTCTCGACAGCAGCACGAAAGCCGAGCCGGCCACTCCCAAAATCGCGCTCGGCGGTGGCAAACACGTTGGCGCGGCTGAGATCAGCGTTTGTTCGTATTCCGGAGTAACCACCCGCACGGACCGGCAGTCGATAATCGAACCCACCGTCAGACGAGCTCATGAGACCCCCGGCTGACCACCGCCACGCACCGAGGGCGTTGCCGGTTTCTATGCTTCCGCTTCGAGACCCGAGGGATCCGACGCCGAGCACGATCTCGGTCGACGTCCCTGGGGGTCGCGACTCGATGACGATCACACCGGCTCGAGCCCGTGGTCCGTAGCGCGCCGAACGTGCGCCTACCTCGACGGTCACCGATTCCACGGTGCTGGCAGAGAGGGTGCTCAGGTCGGCGGCGCCGGTCACCGGATCGTTGATCGCTACGCCATCGAGTAACACCAGCACACCCTCAGCACCGCTACCGCGGATCATGGCGTACTCCGGCCCAGCGAAACCCGTCCTCCGCACCACGACGCCGGGCACGTGATCGACCAAGTCGCCCACCGTCGTTGCTCCCGACCGCTCGATCGCCGCCCGATCAATCCGAAGCCCCGCGCTGTCGCGACCCGGGCTTCGAGCGACCACCGGATCCACCGGGACCGCAGCAACCGTCAGCTCCACCGCGACCCGGGTGGTTCGCCCATGAGTGACTTCGACCTCGACCTCGCTTGGCCGGTAGCCGAGCCGCTGAACGCGGATCACATGCGTACCTGCGCTTATCGCCTTGAATCGAAACTCGCCGTCAGACCCGGCGGTGGTGGTGAGCCCCAACCCGGGCGCCTCAACCGACGCGAACGGTACCACGTGTTGGGTTTCACGATCGACGATCGTGCCCACGACCTCGCCCGGCCACTGGGCAGCCGCGCCGTCACCGATCGCAGCGTCGAGCAGCGGGGCCAACACGACTCCGAGGAGGAGCGTCCGGCGCATCACGAGGCCGACTCCGGATGCAGCGGCACCACCTGTGGAGCACCTTGGTCGGGGCCAGGACCAGGGTGCTCCATCACTTTGACCGGCCAGCCGTACACGTCGCTCAGCGTGCCCTCACGAAGCACCGACTCCGGCGTACCGTCGGCCGCCACCCGGCCGCGATGCAGGAGTACCAAACGATCCGCGTACCGCGCGGCAAGATTGAGGTTGTGGGTCGAGAGCAGCACGGTCTTTCCCTTGGCCGCCTCAGCCCTCAGAAGCTCCCAGATCGACATCTCGCTGGCGATATCGAGTGCCGCGGTCGGCTCATCCAGCGCCAGCGCCAGCGGCTCCTGCGCCAGCGCCCGAGCGAGCCTGGCCCGCTGACGCTCGCCGCCTGACAGCGTCACAAACGATCGGTCCGCCAAGCTGTCAACTCGACACCGCTCGAGCGCCCGCTCGATTGCGTGGTGATCATCCACCCCCGGTCGACGCCACGCGCCCAGATGAGGATAACGTCCCATCGCCACCAGCTCGCGCACCGTCACCGGAAACGCTGGCTCCTCGTGTTGAGCCATGATCCCGACCCGACGTGCTATCTCGAGCGCGCTCCAGGCCGCCAGCTTCCGGCCTAGAAGCTCCGTTTCCCCGCGGTTCGGTTCGCGCGCGCCGACGAGCAACCGAATGAGCGTCGATTTCCCCGACCCGTTGGGCCCAACCAACGCAACGATCTCGCCCGTGGCCACACCGAGCGTGGCCTCCTCGATCGCCTCTCGATCACCGCTCGGATATCGATACCCGAGCCGAGTGGCACGCCACATGACATCGTTCTGCCGCAACTTCATGCCGGCGCCTGGCGCGTCTGACGACGCAAGACGAGCACGAAAAACGGCACCCCGACGAACGCTGTAATGACACCCAATGGCAGCTCCCCTGGTGCGGTGATCACGCGGGCCAGCGTATCGGCCAAGGGCAGAAAGGCCGCTCCGACGAGCAGCGTCGCGGGCAACAGAAAGCGATGTCCGCCACCCCAGAGGAGGCGCACAGTGTGGGGCACGAACAGACCGACGAACCCGATCCCGCCGGCGGCTACAACCGCGCCGGCAGTCAGCAGCGACGCGATCAGGTAAGCCAACAGGCGGACCCGTTGAACGGGGACACCAAGAAACCCGGCCGTCTCTTCACCATGCGCGATCAGATCAAAAGATCGTGACAGTCCGAGCAGCACGATCGATGCACCACCGAGCGCAAGCCCCATCATCCACACCAACTGCCAACTGGCGCCGCCAAGGCCACCCATCATCCAGAACACCGCCGCGCGAAACGCTTCGGCCTCCTGAAAACTGAGCGCCAACAGGATACAGGCGTTGAAGAACGTACCGGCGACGACACCCGACAGAAGCAGCACCCGCACATCGAGCCGACGTTCGACATTGGTCGCGATCCTGAGCACGAGTGCGATCGCCAACGCCGCGCCGGTGAGCGCCGACACCGGTAGCGACCAGGCGGCTGCACCGGCCCAACCCGCACCGATCGCGACAACCGCGCCAACCGCGGCTCCGCCCGAGACGCCCAGTACATACGGATCGGCGAGCGGGTTTCTGAGGAGCGCCTGAAACGTGGCACCAGCCAGACCGAGAGCGCCGCCGACGAGTGCCGCCAGCACCGCCCGCGGGAGTCGAAGATCGCGGGTGATCGCTACAGCGATGGGGTCGCCATCCCCCGAGAGGCCCTCCCACACACCACTCCACCCTAGGCCAACCGCTCCAAAGCGGAGGCTGACGGCGATCGCGCCTGCCACGGCCAGGACCAAAGCGGCGAGCACGACACCACGGCTCATCGCGCCCCCCAAACATCAACCAGCTCGTCGTGGAGTGTCCTGGCCACGCTTCCCAGGTGGGGACCGGGGCGATTCAACAAGTCAGTTGGGATAACCACGATCCGTCCAGCACGAACGGCGTCGAGATCACGCCAACCCGGTTGCCCGGCGAAAGCACGCTTGACTTCGATCATGGTATCGTCGGTCGGAACGACCAGGATGTCGGGTTGGGCGGCCAGCACCGCTTCGAGCGAAACCTCGGGCCAACCGTCGTGGAGCTCGCCAAACGCAGGCGCGCCACCGGCGATCTCGATCAACTGACCAACGAACGTGTGGCGGCCGGCCGTTCTCGGCGGGTCGCCGAGCAACGCGAAGAAAACGGTGGGTCGGGGGTGTTTGAGACCCGCCGCCGAGACGACCGCCAACGACTCCCGGACCCCAGCTACCAACGTCGCGGCTCGATCCGGTAGATCGAGCAGGCTTCCCAACTCGTCCAGCGACCGAAAGACGCCGGTCGTATCTTCGATCGACGTCGCGTGGAAGGCGATGCCACCGGCCTCGAGCCGCGACCGCAGCCCGCGGTACTCAGCGGACTCCCAGCCGATCACCAGATCGGGCTCGAGCGCGATCAGCGCTTCCAAGCTCGGGTCGAGCCCCCCGCCCACACTCGGCAGATCGGCGATCTCGGGAGCTGTGTCGTAGCGCGTCCGACCCACCAGCCGATCGGTAGCGTTTAACGCCACGATCGCATCGGTCATGCTCGGAACGAGCGAAACCACACGCTGGGCTGGCCGAGTCGCAACATCACTGTGCTCGGCCGCGGATTGCTGCGGTCGACTACAGTTTGCCAACGCCAACGATGCGCCAGCGACGATCCAGAGAAGTCGATTCGTGGTCAACACCTCGCGCCCGATCAAGTCCAAAAAAAAAGCCTGCCCGCGGAGCGGACAGGCGAGGGAGACCGGGCGAGCCGACCTCTCGCCGCATCCCTCCCGCGAAGGATACTGACGGCGAGCGCTTCGAGGCAGGTCTCCTGCACACCGCATTCCCGTATTCTCCCGTCGTTGACTAATCATCGTCGACAGGCACCTCGAAACAACTAGTACGTTACGTCATTCTAACCTCACCGCTAGCGATCTCTATAACGAAAAGCGCCCGAAGTCCTCCGGGTTCATGCGTCGCAGATACTCCTTCAGATCCTCCGGTTCGTACGCCTCTTCTTCAACCTCACCCACCTCGTCGGCGGTGTGGTCGAGCAGTGTTTCAGAGGCGTAGATCGGAGCGTTCAGGCGCAGCGCCAGAGCGATCGAATCGCTCGGACGCGCATCGATCGAAATCACGTCCTCATCATTCTGAACAAAAACCTGAGCGTAGTACGTGTTGTTCTTGAGCGCACCTATGATGACTTGGGTGAGCTCGCCGTGGAGTGCACGAACGAGGTTCTTCATGAGGTCATGCGTAAGCGGCCGTGAGAATTTTACGCCTGCCAACTCGGTGGCGATGGCGCTCGCCTCGCTCGGCCCGATCCAGATCGGCAGGTACCGGTCACCCTCTTTCTCCTTGAGGATGACGATCGGCGACTGGGTCGAGGAGTCGATCCCAAGGCTCGCTACGCTGACTTCAATGACTTCGTTCTCCACGGCTACCCCTTTCTAACGCCTCAACTGCAACATAGATGCCATCCCGCGGCTGGGACAACCTGCCGCGGACGGTGGCCCAGGGGTGCCTAAGTCCCAATCTCCCAAGAATCGAGGTATTCTCGCTGCTCTGGGGTTAGCTCGTCGAGTTGAACGCCCAGCGCTTGCAGCTTCAGCCGAGCGATCTCTGCATCGATGTCAGCCGGGACTGGCTCGACGCGCTTCTCGAGCTCACGCGCGTTCTTGACGACATGCTCTGCCGCCAGCGACTGGTTCGCGAACGACATGTCCATGACGCTCGCCGGGTGTCCCTCGGCCGCCGCTAGGTTTATCAGCCGCCCTTCGCCGAGCACGTACACCTTGCGATCGCCGAGCGAGTACTCCATTACGTAATCGCGGATCTCGCGAGTCTCGTCCGCCATCTCGGCCAATGCGTCGAGATCGATCTCGACATTGAAGTGCCCGCTATTGGCGACCACTGCTCCGTCCTTCATCACCTTGAAGTGCTCGTCCCGGATGACGTGGGTATCACCGGTCACGGTTATGAAAACATCCCCGATGGCGGCTGCTTCCGACATGGGCATGACTCGAAAACCGTCCATCACAGCCTCCAGCCCACGCAGCGGATCGATCTCGGTTACGACGACGCTCGCGCCTTGGCCTTGTGCGCGGAGGGCAACGCCCTTGCCACACCAGCCGTAGCCGGCAACCACCACCGTCGACCCGGCGAGCAAGATGTTTGTCGCCCTCAGGATACCGTCGATCGTTGATTGCCCGGTGCCGTAGCGGTTGTCAAAGAGGTGCTTCGTCTTGGAGTCGTTCACCGCGATTACCGGGAACAGCAGCACGCCCGAGTTTTCCATCGCCTTCAACCGGATGACCCCGGTCGTGGTCTCCTCGGTCGACGCAGTCACACCGTCGACTAACAGCTTCCGCTCAGCCGGATCGAGTTCGGTCGCCCAATCACGAATCACCGGGTGTAAATCGTCGTACCGTTCCAGCGCCATGAAGTGGATGGCGCTCACCAGGTCCGCTCCGTCATCCATCGTGATCTGTGGTCGATGCTCGAGGGCCGACCGGATGTGCCGATAGTACGTGTCGTGGTCTTCGCCTTTGATAGCGTGGACCTGAATCCCGCGGCTAACCAAGTACGCCGCTACGTCGTCCTGGGTCGACAACGGGTTCGACGCGCACAGACACACGTCTGCACCGCCGCGCTTAAGCGCCAGCATCAGGTTCGCCGTTTCAGTCGTCACATGCAGACACGCCGAGATACGCACCCCATCGAGCGGGCGCTCTTTCTCGAACCGATCACCGATCAGGCGCAGAACCGGCATATGCCGCCCGGCCCACTCGGTGCGCAGAGCTCCCTTCGAAGTCAGCTCTGGATCGCGGATATCACACGGCACGTCCACAGCACTCATCCTTCCCTCAGTCTTCGACATCGAATCATCTCCTCTTCAATGGTGTTATGAGATCGCTGCCTTCAAATCTTCGGCGCGGTCGGTGAGCTCCCACGTAAACAAACCGTTTACCGGTTCGCGGCCAAAATGCCCATACGCTGCCGTAGGCTGGTAAATCGGCCGTCGAAGGTCGAGCGCCTTGATGATCGCCAGCGGACGCAGATCCCACACTTCGAGGGCCTTTTCCGCCAACACGCTGTCGGCGACTACGCCAGTGCCAAACGTGTCGATCATGACGCTAACCGGCTCAGCCACACCAATCGCGTACGCGAGCTGAACCTCGCATCGCTGCGCGAGACCCGCCGCCACGACGTTCTTGGCCACCCAGCGCGCAGCATAAGTCGCAGACCGGTCGACCTTGGTCGGATCCTTCCCGCTAAAGGCGCCACCGCCATGACGGCCGAGGCCGCCATACGTGTCTACGATGATCTTGCGGCCAGTCAGACCAGCATCACCGAGCGGTCCGCCGATGACAAACCGTCCGGTCGGATTGACGTGAACGATGAGTTCGTTCTCGTCGTACATCCCCTTCGGGAGCACTGGTTCGATGACCTCCTTGCGAATCCCCGCCTGAATCTCCTCGGGCGAGACCTCGTCCTCGTCGGCGGTCTGTGTCGACACGACTACCGTTTGGATCTCTCGCGCTCGGCCCTCGTCGTATTCGACCGTCACTTGGCTCTTCCCATCCGGCCTAACCCAGGGCAGTGTCCCATCCTTCCGCTTCTCAGCCAGGCGCTGGGTGAGGGCGTGCGCCAACGCGATCGGCATCGGCATGAACTCGGGCGTTTCGTCGGTCGCGTAGCCGAACATCATCCCCTGGTCACCAGCACCCTCGCGATCGACCCCCATGCTGATGTCAGTTGATTGCCGATCGATCGAGACCATCACCCCACAGGTATCCGCATCAAACCCCATCCGCGCGTCGGTATAACCAATTTGACGAACGGTCTCGCGCACAACCTCAGTCACCGGGATGTACGCCTCCGTCGTGATCTCTCCCACAACCACCGCCAAACCGGTGGTCACCAACGTCTCGCATGCGACCCGACTGGATGCATCACCGGCCAATGCGGTATCCAGAACCCCATCCGAAATCTGGTCAGCCATCTTGTCGGGGTGTCCTTCGGTGACCGACTCCGAAGTAAACAGGAACCGATCAGTCCTCACGCGACCGGGTGAAGCTGTCACCACTTGCTCCTTGGTCTTTAGCATATCAACTCTGATTCCTCTCCTAGATTGAGAACTACCGGCGCCGCTTCGACGCGTGCGCCGGGACCGATAATCGAACCCTCGAGCACAAAACCACACACCGTTGCGTGATCGCCGATGATCGAGTCGCGGATCACGGCGTCGCGTACGGTCACGCCGCTGGACAATGAAACGTGTGGGCCGATGATTGAGTTCTTGATATCACAATCTGGTCCAACGAACACCGGCGTTATGAACCGCACATCCGCGTCCGACACATCGATCTTGGGCGGATTCCGATCAAGCAACTCGCGATTTGTCGCCAACAGCGTTTCGGGTTTCCCGCAATCGAACCAACCCCCGATGCTGTAGGGAACGAACCTCTCTCCGGCATCGATCATCCGCTGTAATGCATCAGTGAGCTGATACTCGCCGCGGGTTGTGCCGCCCTCATCGACGAGGCCGGCCATGGCCAAACGCAACAACTCAGCGTCGCGGACGAAGTACAGGCCGGCCAAAGCCAGATTCCCCTTGGGCTCGGTCGGTTTCTCGACCACCTCGACGACACTCTCTCCAGCCGAGTCCAACTCGACGATCCCGAATCGTTCCGGATCTGGAACCGCTCGCACCCCCAAAGCATGATCCGGAGACGACACTATATCTCCGTAATCAACGTCAAAAACTGTGTCCCCGAGCACGACCAGGGCTGGTTCGTGATCCTCGGGTTCCAATGCCGTCAACACGGCGTGCCCAAGACCGAGTTGATCGTGCTGCCAGACGATCTCGACCGGCAAGTCCGGGAACACCTCGTTCACGTAGGCTTCGATCGAATCCCCCCGATACCCGACCACAAGCCGGATCTCAGACGGCTCGAGCGACGCGACATCAGCCAAGATGTGACCGATGATCGGCCGCCCCGCGACCGGTAGCATCACTTTTGGTAACGTGTGTGTGTGGGGGCGCAGCCGGGTGCCTTGTCCGGCCGCCGGAATGATGATCTTCACTGACTTGTTTAGCCTTTGAGTTTGTTTTTCAGAGCGTCGATCGAAGCGACGGGTGTGGGGTTCCGCCCGTTAATGATTGAAACAATAAAACTAGTGCAATCTCCCAGGTAACACAACTCGAGCATGCCCTCGATCGACACGTCGCCGGTAGCCATGATTCGGTGCTGGCCGGCCACCCTGCCATCGCAATAGTCGTGCACAAAATCGAACCGGGAGCGGACCTGTGGGTGGTCCCACGGCGTCTCCAAGTGGACCAACACAATTTGGCGCACCACCGGGATGTCACCCTCGAAACCCACGATTTCATTGTGATTATGCTCCGGCAATTCTCCTGAATAGGCCGGGATCTTGCCGTTCTCGTTGAGCTGGGCCTTCCAACGTGCCGCGGCGGAGATCGACGTAGGATGACCACCGTAAACGATCGGCAGCCGATTGGCGATCGAAGCAGCGATATCGAGTGCTGGGTTCTCGTCCGACCATTCCAACCATCTCTCCGAGAGCGGTCGCAGACGTTCAGCAGCGCAGCGCAGTCGATCCGCGTCGGCCTCCGCGTCGAGGACCGGATCCAATCGGGCCGTGACCAAGGCTACCGCCGACAGCGAGTGACCGAGCGCTGCCCGGGGCGGGAAACCGGTTGGCAGCTCGAGCAACGGATCACCGCCGCCGCGCGCCATGTCTGCTACGCGACCACCGGTTGCGATCGCGACGACCGTTAGCCCACGCCGCTGCGCGGCCTCGTAACACGCGATCGTTTCTTCAGTGTTTCCCGAGTACGACGATACGATCAGCGTAGTGCCCTGATCGAGCCATTGCGGCAACTCATAGCCTCGGATTACATGTAGCGGCAGAGAACGCTGGTCGGCGGTCGAAGCAGCCACCAAGTCACCGCCGATCGCCGAGCCACCCATACCCGCGACCGCGACTGCCGTCGGTCCACCTGTGGGCACGTCGAGGGACTCCACGAACGATGCAGCGCTGTCGGTCCCAGCCGCGAGCTGATCGGGAAAACCGGCGATATGAGCGCGCATCCCTTGGGCGTCGATTTCCGCCTCTCGCTCGCGCCAAGTCTCGACGTCGGCCGCTGTCACCGTTGCCAACGGCGAGCTCACGATCCTTCGCCCGCCGTCGCCGTCGCCGGCTCGAAGCGGTCTGCGAACCGTGTCTCGATCACCGCTTGCGCGGAAGCAGAGGTCGCCGTGGCCAACGCTTCACTCGCGGCCTCCCGAGCTTCGTCGATGGCGATCCGGCTGAGCACCTGCTTGATTCGCGGAATCCGGGCTGGCACCATGCTGAATCGGGTAACCCCCAAACCCATCAAAAGAACGGCCGCGCGTGAGTTGCCCGCCATCTCGCCGCAAACTGTGACCTCGATAGCTGCTCTCTCCCCGGCCTCGCACACATCCCGAATGAGTCTCAAAACTGCTGGGTGAAAAGGTTGAAACAAGTGAGCGATCCGACGGTTTCCTCGATCAACCGCCAGCGTGTATTGAACGAGATCGTTCGTCCCGAGAGATAAGAAATCGAAGCGTGTAGCCAGTTCGTTGGCCATCAGCGCCGCCCCAGGCGTTTCGATCAACGCTCCCAACGCACACTCTTCCGCACACTCGACGCCGTCTTCGTCCAGCGACCGTCGCGCCGCCTCCACGTGCGCGATGGCCACGTCGGCCTCGTCGATCGTGGAGACCATCGGCAACATGATCGACACTGGCCCATGCGCTCCGGCCCGGAGGATCGCTCGCAGCTGGGCCCGGAAGACCTCCGGTCGATCGAGACAGTATCGAATGGCGCGCCAACCGAGAAACGGGTTGTCTTCGGGCTCCATGCCGGCGAGCAGCTTGTCGCCCCCGAGGTCGACGGTCCGAATCGTGACCGAGCGACCGCCCATCCGGTCGACGAGCTTTCGATAGACCGCATACTGGTCTTCCTCGGTGGCCTCACCGCCGCTCTGTAGAAACAGGTACTCGGTTCGATACAGCCCGACTCCCTCACACCCAAACGCCAGCGCCGAATCAACCTCACGCGCAAACTCAAGGTTCGCCTGGAACGTCAGAGACTCGCCGTCTGCCGACACGCTGGGCGCGCCGGCCATCGTTACCAACTCCGCTCGCCGCTGCGCTATCGTATCGCGCACCCGTTCGTAACGATCGACCGTCTCCTCTGCCGGATCACTGATCAACACACCCTCTCGGCCGTCCAGGAGGGCTGATCCGCCGTGCTGCAGCTCGGCCAGTACCGGCCCCAAACCGACCACCGCAGGGATTTCCAACGCTCGGGCCAGGATCGCGGTATGACTGTGCGGAGCGCCGACTTCGGTCGCGATTCCCAAGATCTTGTCGCGATCGAGCTCGGCCGTAATCGTAGCTGGGAGATCGTGGGCTACCACGATCGCGTTGTCGATCAGTTCGCCAAACGCCGGTTCGCGCTCCCCAAGGAGTGCGCGTACGACACGGTGCTCGACGTCGCGGATGTCTTTGGCCCGCTCGCGCAGATACGGGTCCTCGCTCCGGTCCAACTGGCGTATGGCTTCAAGAACCCGTGAATGAAACGCATACTCCACGTTTTCAGCCGAAGCTCGAATCTGCTCGCGAACGTTGTCTAGGAACTCGTTATCCTCGAGGATAAGCAGATGCGAATCGAAAATCGTCGCTTCGTCCCTTTTTCCAGCCGAGACCAGCGCCTGCTGCACCCGCTCTATATCCACCCGGGTCTTCGCAAGCGCCGCCTCTAGACGTTCGACCTCGCTATCGACATTTGACGCATCGATTGAGTAGCGCGGAACGCGCAGCGCGTCAGGCGTGATCAGGTAGGTGGGGCCAAATGCCACCCCAACAGAGACTGGTACGCCGCCATGAATCTTCTCGACAGCCATAAGCGAGCTCAGGTGACGGACGAAGGACCGGCATCGAATGGCTGGCCGTCATCATCCTCGTCGAATTGTCGCTCGATGAGCGCCACTAGGTCGCGGACCGCCTCACGCGCATCGGTGCCGACAGCACGGATCTGGACTCGAGCGCCGCGTTCGGCGGCCAGCATCATGACTCCCATGATGCTCTTCCCGTTTACCTCAACCCCGTTCTTGCTAAGAAAGATGTCGGACCCGAAACGGTTCGAGAGGCGGACGAGCTCGGCGGCCGGCCGGGCGTGCAACCCAAGCTGGTTTTGGATCTTGACCTCGGCTTCGTGTACTTCGCTCGTCACGGCAGAACCTCCGTGGAAACCCGGACCACTACGCTGAGCAGGATCACGACGACCAGAAAGGCCACCGAAGGCGACAGCCAGCGGCCCCTGCTGCCACGCCGCCAGCCCGCTAGCCATAGGAAAGCTGTAACTCCTAAAAATATCGAGATGCCCTCTGCACCGCCACCACGTGCTGCCCACAACGCCCCGCCGGCAACCGCCCCACACGCCATTGCGCCGACTGTCTTCGTTATTCCGCTGGCTCGATTCCAAAACGGATCTTGAAGCACTCGCGCGATCCCCGCGCCACTGGCGAAGCCGGCTCGTACACCACGCCACCGGACCGATTGCGCGAACGCGTTATACGCAATCCAGTAGCCCAGTGCTGCAACTGGCGAACCGGTCACCAGCGCTGCCGCCGCGCCGATTATGCCGAGCGTTGGTCGCCATGCGGCCCAGAACAACTCATCCCCGAGTGCGCCCAAACTGCTGCGGACTGCTCTTATCAGCCGCGAAAGGCGTTGATCGGCGCCCGCCGATCCGCGCGCGACCTCCTGCTCAAGGCGAAGAGCGAACCCGATCCCGATCGTCGCCAAATAGGGGTTGCTATTGCACGTCTCGAGGTGTGCCAGGAGTCGTTCGCTACGGGCGTTCGGATCCGGGTAAAGCCGATCGAGTCCAGGCGCTATTGCCCAGGCGAACCCCACCCCTTGCAACGTCTCGTAGTTCCAGACCGCTTGTAGACATGTCGCGCGACGAGCGATCCGACGCCGCTCTGCGGCAAGCGGACGATGAGGCGAACTCAAGCTTTCAACCCGCGAGGCCGAAGGCGGTCACAACCAGCACCAGCCCGACTCCCCAGGCGGTCAACCGCGACCGGCCATCGACAAACAACCGAGTCCCGTTGACCACCAGAGCTGCAGCGGCAGCCAACGCGACGATCGTCATGGCGAGCGGTCCGCTCCACGGAGTCGAAACGACCAGCGCGAGACCGCCCAGTCCAGCTGTCAACGCCGCCACGGAGACGACGACCCCCAGACCAGCTCCGCGCAGCAACGAAATGGCGATGGCGCGACCGGGGGCCGACAGATCCCCCTCCGCGACTCGTTCCCGCACATGTACCGCCAAGCGACCGTTCCAGCGCCGCAGGATCACCCCCGCGTGGTCGCCGACAACGCCGGTGACAAGCGCCACAGCCACCGCCCAGCCAGCTGGCGGTGGGACACCCACCGGTGCCGAGAGCGCAACAGCGGTGCCGGCCAGGGTCGCCAGACCCACATCCGGGTACCGTGCCACGCCAATCGGCAAGACCCCCAAGTAAATCGCCTCGAATACAGCGCCCCAAAGCACACCATCGGTGGGTCTATCCAGCACGATGCCGACCACAGCTCCAACTACCAGCGGGCGCGACAGCATGCTCTGGAGAACTGGCCACTGGTCTAGAAACACGACCCCGCCGAGGATCGCCAACAGAGCCCCCTGATCCAGGCTCACTCTACGCGCTCGCGAACCCGAACCGGAGCCGCGGTCGGCAAATCCTGCGCAACGACGCGAACCCCCAGCGCTTCCAGCTCGCGCACCCGTTGCTCGTCGTCGGAACTAAGCCACACGTACGGCAACAACCGAGTCCGTCCTTCGCCCGCGTACAAGCCCCCGATGTTGACGTCCGTGATCGGAATGCCGCCACCTGCGAGCCTCAACATCGTCTCCAAGTCTTCCGTCAACACGATGATCGTCTCGTCTGAGTCGAGCACCGCCGGTAACCCCTTGATCGCCTCATCGAGATTCCAAAACACTGCTTCGATCGAGGCCGGAAGTCCGGTGCGATAGATGTCCTGCTCCACCGGCTCGCGGGAGAGACTGTCCGATACGACGACGATTCGATGCGGGTGGAGTCTACGACCCCAGCCGACGACCACCTGTCCGTGAATCAGCCGCTCGTCGACCCGGAACAACACCTGGCTCACGAGTGAACCCCAAGAGCGCCACGGCTCTTTTTTAACAACGCGTCGCAGAACTCACCAAAGGGGAGATCTTGCAGAAACACAAACTCGATCAATAAGGGTAGGTTTACCCCGTAAAACACGGCCCGCACCGACTCGCTTGGCAACAACCGTCGACATGCCTGACAACAAGAACCACCGTCGAGATCACTGAACAGAATCGCTTCCCGGCCCGCCCCACGCTCGGCGATCAACGACTCGATCTCGGCCATCAACGATTCAGTATCCAGATCGTCGTTTGATACCGCCCACAGGTTATCCTGCGCGCCCGCTACACGCGTCAGTGCCGAGAGCAACCCCTCCCCGAGGCGACCGTGAGCGACGACCACCCCGCAGCGACCAGTCACTCGTAGTCCTCCTCCAGATACGTTTCGGTCTCCGCCTTCGTGCGCATGTGCTCGATCAATCGCTGGTTGAAGTGCTCGGCTGCGTGTCGCCCGGCGAACTTCTGGAGGTGATTCATCGATACGACTTCCGCGATAACCGTGATGTTCTTCCCTGGATTCAAGGGCACCCGTACGAGCGGGATCTCGACACCCAGGACCTCGGTTGGCTCCTCCTCCAAACCAACGCGTTCCACGTTGGTCGCCTCATCCCAATCCTCGAGCTGAACGACGACTTCAATCCGCTTCTGGAGGCGAACAGCACGGATACCAAACAAGGATTGAATGTCGATAATCCCTACGCCTCGAATCTCCATGTGGAAGCCCAACACTTCGCTCCCCTTGCCGATGAGGACGTCACCGGATCTGCGTGTGACGTGCACCTGATCATCGGCCACTAGACGGTGACCGCGTTCCACCAAATCGAGCACGCACTCGGACTTGCCGATCCCGCTCCGACCAACGAAGAGCAACCCCACGCCGTAGACATCCGCCAGCGAACCGTGGATGTAGGTGCTGGGCGCAAAATGCGCCTCCAGAAACGGTTTTATCGTCGAGTAGAACTCGCCCGTCTTGAGAGTCGTCGAAACAACCGGGATACCACACTTGTTGGCCGCCGAAATCAACCCCGACGGCGGATCGAGACCCTTGGTCAGAATGATCACCGGGACGTTGAGGTCCAGTAGCCGGAGGATCGCTTCCTCCCGCTCACTTCTGGATCGCGATGTCAGGTAGGCGATCTCCGTCTCGCCCAGGATCTGGAGACGGGTGCTCGCGAAGCGCTGGTCAAAGCCCGCCAGTACCAAGCCGGGACTGCCAACCTCGCTGGAGCTGATCTCGCTCTTGGTAGTGGCTTGATCGGTAAGGAGCTTGAGACCGAGCGGTCCGGCCCTCTTGGCCAACAACTCCTCAACCGTCAGCCGGGCCATGGCGGCTAGTGCTCCTCGACCTCGAACGCTTCGGCTTCTACCACGCTCACGGAACCCTCGCCGTCGCGGCGGGCGATCTTCACGGCTCCATCCTGGGCGTCGACAAAGACGAGCACTTCTTCGCCCGACGTCTCGAGTCGAGCGATCGCCTCGCGGCTTGAGATCCGATCCCAGTCTGGGGGCGCCACGTCAGGATCGTGTGCGACGTCTCCCTCTATCTGGTCTCGATAGAGTTGCTCACGCTCGACACGCGTGAGTGATCGTCGCGTCAATTTCGATTTGTGTCGCTTGAGCTGTCGGCGCAGTTTGCCGATTGTTCCATCGATGGCCGTTCGCCAGTCGGCGGCCTCGGTTCTTGCAAAATGGGTATCGTTCGAAGTGTGAAGCCGAACCTCGGCTATGTGTCGATGATTCTCCTGGTCAAGAACGATGTCCGCCTCGACCAATCTGTCGAAGTACTTTGATAGACCGGCGACTCCATCCTCGGTATGCGCCCGAAGTGGATCGGGTACGTCGCCGTGACGAACGCTGAGTGTGACCTTCATTTAGAGGCGCTCCTTCCCCTGGAAAGATCGCTCGATCGGTGGGCGAAGATGTTGTTGGTGCGATTATACGCGTTTGCGATAGCGTGAGGAAAGGATCCCAAGCTGGTCGCGGTACTTCTGAACTGTACGACGAGCGATGTTGACGCCCTCGCCATGGAGTAGCTCCACGATCTGCTGATCGGTCAGTGGCTTGCGCGGGTCTTCCTCGTCGATCATCTCCGAGATTCGGGCTCTGACGCCGCGCGCCGAGACACTCTCACCCTCCTCGGTAGAAAGCCCGCTCGAAAAGAAGAACTTTAACCGGAATACGCCGCGCGGTGACTGCACGAATTTCTCATTTGTCACCCGGCTCACGGTCGACTCATGCATGCCGATCTCGTCGGCAACTTCCTTCAGGGTCAGCGGCCTAAGGAACCGAATGCCGCCATCAAAGAATTCTCGCTGACGATCGAGGATCACGTACATGACCTTGAGCATCGTCTGACGACGCTGCTCGATCGCCTGAATAATCCAATTGGCACTATTCAGCTTGCTTTGGGCGAACTCCTTCGCTCGTCCCTTGAACTCACCGTTTCGAGCTAACTGCTGGTAGGTGTTGCTTATCCTGAGCCGCGGGAGATTCCCGTCGTTCAAGGTTACCACAAACTCGCCCTCCACCTCTTCGACCACGATGTCTGGGGTAACGTAGTTTGGTGGTAGATCGACATACTTGCGACCCGGCTTTGGGTCCAGCATCGCGATCTCGTCCGCGGCGTCCTGCACCTCAACCGGTGTGATACCCAACGCCCTCGCAATGTCGTGGTATTTGTGGGTGGACAACTCCTCGAAGTACAAGTCCACTATGCGGTAGGCGAGACTGTCGGCACCCATGCGATCTGCGATCTGCAACAACAGGCACTCTCGCAGGTCGCGCGCACCCACACCAGTCGGGTCGAAATTCTGTACTCTCTTTAGCGCGTGCTCTACCTGGTCGATCGAGACGGAGATGGACTCGGCGATGTCGTCGAGTGGACAGGTTAAGAACCCATCCTCGTTGATGTTGCCAATAATCTCCTCGGCGATCTGCACTTCTCCATCAGCGTAGCCGTTGCTCTGGTGGAGCTGCTGAAGAAGGTGGCTCCACAAATCAACCGTGGTTTGGGGAACACGCTCGTACGATTCGATGTCTTCGTGATTCGAGCCGCTGCGGTAACCCGAATCGAAGCCGTCGAGCAGCACTTCCTCCCAATCGATCTCGTCTTCTTCCTCTTCTTCTGCCTCTTCGGCTTCTTCCTCTTGATCAGCGAATTCTTCCTCGGGCTCCGTCATTTCGAGGAATGGATTGGCTGTCAGTTCTTGTTTGAGGTGCTGTTCGAGTTCGAGGAGGGGCAAATACAGCAAATCCATCGCCTGGTATAGGCGTGGATTCATTCTCATCTCTTGCTTCTGGCTTATGGCCAGCTGTTGTTTCAGTGCCATCTACGCCCACGGGGTAGAGGTCAATGATCGATGTCCATCCTTTGCATGAACCGTGCCAAGAACCATTGTATCAGGAGGGACGTGCAAATACAACTCGGGTCGGGAGTTTCGCCCCCGGGTGGAGGGGTATGAACGTCGAACCGCCGCCACGCTAGAGCCGGAAATCCTCCCCTAGGTAGAGGCGTCTCGCCTCGGGATCGTTGATCAGCGTCTGGGCGTCACCGGATTTCAAGATTCGACCATCATAGAGCAGGTATGCCCGGTTAGTGATCTCGAGCGTTTCTCGAACGTTGTGATCGGTGATCAGGATCCCGAGTCCCCGGTCGCGCAGCGTGGAGACGATCCCCTGAAGATCATCCACCGCGATCGGGTCGACACCGGCGAACGGCTCGTCGAGCAACATATAGCGGGGTCGAGTGACGAGAGCGCGTGTGATCTCTAGCCGGCGCCGCTCACCGCCCGAGAGCGAGTAGGCGCGGGTTCCTCTGACCCGTCGCAAGCCCAGCTCATCGAGCAAAACTTCGAGTCGCTGGAGTTGCTCCTCACGAGAGAGATCACAGGTCTCGAGAATCGCTCGGATGTTCTCCTCGACTGTCAACTTGCGAAACACCGATGGTTCCTGTGACAGGTAGCCGATTCCTAACCGCGCCCGCCGGAACATCGGCTTCTCGGTGATCTCCTCGCCATCTAGGAAGATGCGCCCTTGGGAGTGTTTGATGAGCCCGACGATCATGTAGAAGGTGGTCGTTTTTCCGGCTCCGTTGGGTCCCAAGAGCCCTACCACTTCGCCTGGGTGGACTTCGAGCGTGACGTCGTCGACGACCTTTCGCTTACCGTAGCGCTTAGAGAGGTTCTGAGCACTGAGGAGCGAGTCGGCCCGCGGTTCGACACTCGGCAGGATCGAAACGCCTTCGTCCGGCGCCTGACCCGTGACTTCGGATGTTTGTTCGCTCAACCGCGTCTCCAATCACCCAAGCGTCGACGTGACGCTCGGATCAATCCGACCGTCACCGAGAGGTCCGGAAGAGGGATCGGCTCGCTGGGTCGCCGTTCGACACCACCCACGCGCACGTCTTCGCTTCGGAAGAGCCCGCGGTGGCCCCCACTAGCCACGACTTGCTCCAACGTATCTCCGCGGAAGTTGAGCCGCAGCCGTTCACCGAGCAGATAGTTGATGCTCCAGGTCTCGATCGCACCGGTCGAAGACTCCCGCGTGTAATTGAGGCTCCGCGCTCGCCCCTCTGCTACCAACCAGTCGATCCCCTCGTCCTCGAACGCAATGTAGATGCTGTCACCCTCGAGGAACGATGTCTCACTGACATGTTCGAAAGCAGCTGGAACCGCACCTGGGATAGTATCTGTCTTGTCTATAGCCCTCGCCTCCGCGAGCGCGACCAGTGATTCAATGTCGTTCTCGGTCATATGAATGTCGATCTGATCGGCGCTCAGAAAGGTTTCCTCCGTCTCGACCTGGGGGCTGATTCGTAGGGCGACGCGCTCCATCTTGTCGTCATAGATCAGGCTGTCGGCCAGCGCTGTCAAATCGCTACGCTCGATCAACACTCGCCGCACCGCAGTAACAGTCGAGCCTATCGAATCGTTGCGAAACCGCATCTCGTCCGCGTAGACGTCAAAGGGTTCGCTCTGAGCTGTCGAATCGCTGCCGAGCAATGTGCCGTGCGGGCGGGGTCGAGCGATGACCAACTCGTCATCCCGAAAGTAGTGGACCGTATCGGCCACCACCTGGGAGCCGCTATCCCGATCGATCATCTGAACGTTCCCCGTCGCGATGGCGATGTTCGTCAGCTCTTCGTAAACCACTTGATCGGCGAAGATCTCGGTCGTTTCATCCCAGAAACGGACGTTACGTTGGAAGTCGGCGATCCCCGATTGGCGATATATGGTGGCCAGTTGGCTGCGCATTCTGACTGGCCCGCGATGCGCACGGACGTTCCCTTCCAGGAAGTACGTCAGGGAATCGCCCTCCTCCACGCGTCGAATGACGTTGGCGTGGTCGATCACCACCGGATCGTCCTCCTGGGCTGCCACTGGCGTCGCGGGAACAAGCAGCAACAAGAGCAGGCGTGGCCACCAGGCCCCGAGGACGACCACCCGCCGGCTACTAGCTGGAGTCACCGGGGGCGGCGGTCGGGCCGTCAGTCTCAGGGCTGAGTATGGACTCGGTCTGTGCAGCCGAGTCCGGGGGTGGGGGGTTCGACTTGGGCCCTAGCTCTGGCTCGGATCGCAACACCGCCGAGCCGCTCTGTATCCGGACCTCCTTCAGCGCGGGGTCGGACTCGACACCGCGTCCGCGAATGACGTTCCCGCGTTGGTTGATCTCGGTCTCGACTTCACTGTAGATACGGTTGTCTTGCGGATCGTAGTAAAGCTCTTCCGTCTTGATCGTCGAGTCCCTGCCGCGCACGAACACGTTACCCCGTGCGATCATTCTACGGCTCGACTGATCCATCTCACCGGTCTGAGCGGTCAACAAGGATACAAAAGCGCCGGTGTCGTCGTAGAACTCGACTTGCACCGTGTCCCCAAAAACCTTGCCGGTCTGGTTATAGAAATAAAGCTGCTCGGCGATCAGCAGCGCCTTCTTGACCCCCTGCTCGGTGATCAAGTGCTCACCGTTCTCGACCACTTGATCAGGAGTCGGCAAATCCGGCCTACCGATCGGTGGATCCACGGTTTGGACCTCTGCCTCGTCGTTACACGCAAAGAGGCATAGCACCAAGGTGACCAAACCGAGACGCTGCAACACGATAGTCAAACCACACCCGCACGCATGCAATCGTGGAGATGCACGATCCCGACCAAACGCTGCTCGTCGTCGACCACCGGCATCGCGACGATTCCGAAGTTCTCCATTTGGTTGACCGCCGCTGCGGCCAAGGCGTCGGCACGGGTGATCTGCGGAGTGCGAGTCATCACGTCCTTTACAGGTATGGCAAAAACCTGGTCCGTCTTCTCCATAAGCCGCATTAAATCGCCATTGGTCACCACTCCGACCACGCGATCCGCGTCATCCACCACCGGAACGGTGCCCCGTTTGTGGGCCATCTCCAGAATCGCTTCGCGCATCGTTGCGCTCGTCGGAATGCGTGGGCACTCATCGCCAACCGTCATGACTTCACCGACGGTTAGCAGGAGTCGCTTCCCCAGACCTCCACCGGGGTGAAACTGGGCGAACTCCTCGGGCCGGAAGTCGCGTCGCGTGAGCAGCGCCATCGCCAGCGCGTCACCAAACGCGATCATGGCGGTGGTCGACGCGGTGGGCGTCAGGTCATGAGGACAGGCTTCTTGATCGACTGAGCAATCGAGCACCACATCCGCATGCCGCCCCAACGTCGAGTCCGGGCGTCCCACCAACGCAATCAACGGCAGGTCGAAGCGCTTGAATACGCTCAACAGATCGATCAGCTCACCGGTTTCCCCGCTCTTCGACAGCGCAATCACGACATCGCCGCCCATCGCCACACCCGAGTCACCGTGAACGCCCTCGGCAGGATGCACAAAAATGGAAGGGGTCCCGGTCGAGGTCAGCGTCGCGGCGATCTTTCTGCCAACGAGCCCGCTCTTGCCGATCCCACTGATGATGGCCCGCCCGCGACACGCGTGCAGCGTCTCTACCGCGTCGACAAACGAAGGGCCCAACCGCGTCTCGAGCGCAGCGATCGCCGCTGATTCAACGGCTAACGTTTCGCGTGCGCGGGCCAGCCACTGGGCGGGACCGACCTCAGTCCGCGTCTTGTCTTGGGTCGCTCGCATCAATGCCTACTTTTCGAAAAAGCTCATCGCGATAGAGACGAGTCGCCTCCTCCAAACGATCGGTTGTCGACAGCAGCCACTCCACCGCCTCCCGCACTGCGCCTTCTCCCCCGGCTCGCTCGGTCACATGAGCCGCACGTCTTTGGACCGCAGTCACCGCGTTTGCCGGCGCCACCGCAATCCCTACAGCGTCAAATACCGGCAAATCGATGAGATCGTCTCCCATGTAGAGCACCTCGTCGAGCCCCAGACCGAGGTCCAGAGCCCAGGAAGCGAGCCGATCCCGTTTGTCGCGCACGCCCTGATACACCGCGCGAATACCGAGTTCCTCGGCCCGACGACGGGTCGCCCCCGACTCACGGCCGCTGACAAGGGCCAGCTCGTAACCTAGCAGGCGGCACCAGTAGATCGCTGTCCCATCCTGGACGGAGAACCGCTTCATCTCCTCGCCCGATGCGCCGATGTAAACCGTCCCATCCGTTAACACCCCATCGACATCGAAGGCGAGACCCCGGATACGCCCCAGATCCGCACTCACACCGGCACTCCCTGCCGCGACACCTCATGCAGCGCGAGGAGCGTCTCCATCAGCCCCGCGAACGATCCGAGTGGCCACTGAGACGCCGCGTCACACTTTGCCGATGGCGGATCGGGATGGGTCTCCAAAAACACGCCATCGACGCCGGCCGCAACCGCCGCTCGTGCCAACAGCGCTACGAACTCGCGCTCGCCGCCGGACTCTCCTCCGGCGGCCGACGGCAGCTGCACCGAGTGAGTGGCATCAAATACCACCGGTGCCCCAATCGCGCGCATGCGACCCAGCGATCGCATATCAACCACCAAGTTATGGTAGCCAAACGTCGTTCCGCGCTCGGTCACGATAACCTGATCGTTTCCGGCCGCGACGACTTTCTCGACGGCTAGCTTCATATCATCCGGAGCCAAGAACTGCCCTTTCTTGAGATTGACCACTCGACCGGTCGCGGCAACCGCTCGGATCAAAAACGTCTGTCTCGATAGGAACGCAGGCACCTGAATCATGTCGGCGACTCGTGCTGTCGGTTCGACCTCTTCGATCGAATGAACGTCGGTCAACACGGGTAAACCGGTAGTCTCCCTGACTTCGGCCAACAGCTCCAGACCCCGCGATAGGCCAGGGCCAACGTACGCCTCGGATGATGATCGATTGGCCTTCAGATACGAAGACTTGAAAACCAACGGCAGATCGAGTCGGTCGGCAACCGACTTGAGCTCGTGGGCGGTCTCGAGCGCCATCTCCCGGCTCTCCAGCACGTCGGGACCCGCGAGAACAAAAAGACGCCCATCACCAAGCGAGTGTGGTCCGCAGCGGACGGGCCGGTATGACGCCAGGGGGGACGACATTACGTTGTTACTTCTTGCCGCTCGCCTCGCTCGATCACAGCCGTCTCCCCAGACCCGCTAAGCTCGCGGTGTTCGACAGCCGCTCGCACGAAATCACGAAACAGCGGATGTGGTCGCAGCGGACGGGACTTGACGTCTGGATGAAACTGGCAGCCTACGAACCACGGATGACCCGGCAGCTCGATCACCTCGACCAACCGGCCGTCCGGCGATGTACCGCTCAGCTTCAGTCCGTGCGAGCTCAAGACCTCGCGATACTCGTTGTTGACTTCGTAGCGGTGGCGATGTCGCTCGTCTATCTGGTCGGTCTCGTAAATCTGACGCACCAGACTGCCCTCTTCGAGCGCACACGGATACGCTCCAAGTCGCATCGTCCCACCTTTGTCCTCGATATCGATCTGGTCCGGCATCAGCGCGATGACCGGGTGCCTCGCATCCGGGTCGAACTCCGACGATGTCGCGCCGTCAAGGTCGCAGACGTGCCGTGCAAACTCGATCGTAGCACACTGCATACCGAGGCAGATGCCAAAAAACGGCATTTGGGTTCGGCGGGCATACTCGATCGCCCGAATCATGCCTTCGATCGCACGCTCCCCAAAACCCGGCGGTACGAGTAAACCGTCGACATCCCCCAGCTTCGACTCGACGTTATCGGCGGTCACATCCTCGGCGTTGACCCACCGAATTCGCACCTCGACATCGTTCGCTATCCCACCGTGCACGAGGGCCTCCTCGATCGACTTGTATGAGTCGCGCAAATCGACGTATTTGCCACAGATCGCAATCTTGAGTTCGGTTTCGGCGTGGTAGATCTGATCGACCATGCGTCGCCAATCGTCGAGGTTTGGTTCTGGCCGATCGAGACCCAGCCGGTCGACCACCAATCGGTCGACCCCATACTCATGAAGCGCGAGCGGAGCCTGATAGATCGATGCCACATCGCGAGCCGGTATCACCGCCTCGACGGACACATTGCAGAACAGAGCGATCTTGCGTCGCATCTCGGTCGTTAGCGGCGCGTCGCACCGCGCCAGCAGGATGTCGGGCTGGATACCAATCGCCCGTAGCTCGCGCACCGAATGTTGGGTCGGCTTGGTCTTAAGCTCTTCGGCGGCTTTGATGTACGGTACCAGGGTGACGTGCACGAAACACACGTTTTGCGGCCCCGCCTCGAGCCGAAACTGGCGAATCGCCTCCAGGAACGGCTGGCTCTCGATATCGCCCACGGTGCCGCCGATCTCGGTGATCACGACATCGATATCCGGTTCCTGCTCGGGCAGCCGAGTGATCGCCCGCTTGATCTCATCGGTGATATGCGGGATGACCTGGACAGTCGCACCGAGATAGTCGCCGCGACGCTCCTTCGCGATCACACTCTGATAGATCCGACCGGTCGTAACGTTGTTCGCCTGGGACAGCGATCGATCGATGAATCGCTCGTAGTGACCAAGGTCGAGGTCAGTTTCGGCACCGTCATCGGTGACAAACCCCTCGCCGTGCTGGCACGGACTCATGGTACCCGGATCGACATTGATGTAGGGATCGAATTTCTGGATCGTGACCGACAGCCCGCGCCCTTTGAGGAGCATCCCGAGCGA
>JBDHED010000040.1:0-12870 GCA_039591175.1 Gemmatimonadota bacterium
GGAGTTGAACCACCGACCTCACGCTTATCAGGCGTGCGCTCTAACCAGACTGAGCTACAGGCCCACGAATCGGGCAGGCTTGGTCAAAATACGCTTCATCTGAGGCTCGAACCATGTGCCGGCCTGAGCGGCCGGTCTAGAAGAAATCCTCGTATTTCTGCAGGTTGACCCCCCGCCGCCGCAGCGCGTTCTTGACCTGCGCCTTCATCATCGTCGACGCGGCCTTGACGAACCCGACGGTGGCGGCGTCCTCGTTAACGACGCGGAGCCCGTGAGCCCGCGCGTGAAGCTCGGCAGCCTCACGCGCCCTGGGCTCATGACCCTCTCGGTCACGCCGATCGAGCTGCAGAAGCAACTTCCGCATCGCTTCCTCTGCGCGTGACTCCCACTCCATGTTACGACTCCGTCTGCATCGGCTCGAACACGTCGTCGCTTGGGTCGATGTCAGCGAACAACCCTTCGGGGTCGAGCTCGACCCGGGTAACCGGACCGTCGACCTCGGCCCTCACCTGTGTTTCCGTGCGGCCGTCGAACCAGACCGACGCCGGCACCTCGGCCATCACCTTCTCACCGTCGCCATTGGTGATCTCGGCTTTGATCGGAGACAACACGGTACCCTCGTTACGCACAGTGATGACAACCTCGTCGCCGTTGCGCTCGACACCGCCGATCGCGTGATCGCTGATCCCGGGGCCGTAGAGCCACGGCACCCAGAACCAGTCGAGATCCTGGCCGGCGACCTCCTCGAAGGTGTTGAAGAAATCAAACGGCGCGGGATGCTTGTAGAGCCACCGATCGGTGTACTCGTTCAGCGCCCGATCGTACGTCTCGTGACCCAGGATCTCGCGCAACGCCAACAGAGCTGTCGCCGGATGGCGATACCCGAGCGCTCCCAGGTTGCCCCCACCGGCCGAGATCCCGTCCGGCGGCGCCATCGCTCCCATGTACACGTTGTTGGTTCTGGCGTAGCCACGGTACTCATCGCGCACTTGCTCTCGCTCTGTCGACTCCGGGTAGTAATCCTCGGCAGCGAAGATCGTGATAAACGAGTTCACGCCCTCGTCCAGCCAGGCGTATCCCGTCTCATCGGAGCCGACCATCATCGGGAACCACTCATGACCGATCTCGTGGGCGATCACGCGTTGGGTGAAGTCCGCGGTACCGAAATTCCGAACGAACACGATCATCGGATACTCCATCCCACCGACCAGCCCCTCGGTGCTAGTGATGTGCGGGTAGGTGTACGGATAGACGTTGCGGCTGAACGTCTCAACCGCCCCTTTGGCCATCTTGGCCGAGTCGACCCAGTTGTTGGCCGTCGGACGGAAGAGCGTATGCACCGCCGTGCGACGCCCGGTTTGTTCATCGACGAGACCGCTCGTGGCATCCCACAAATAGTGGTCGCTAAACGCGAACGCGGCGTCGCGAACGTCCTCAGCATGGAATCGCCAGGTCAGGGTCTCGCCGGCGCTGCCGCGGGTCGCCTTCCCGGGTCCAAAATCGTCAGCGGTCACGACATGAATGACGTCATCGCTTCCAACCGCCTGCGCCAGCCGCTCGCGGATCGCCGCCGGTAACACCTCTTCCGCGTTCGTGAGCTCACCGGTCGCAACAACCACCGTGCCCGCTGGCACGGTGACCGCCAAATCGATCGTGCCGTACTCCAAGTAGAACTCGCCGTTGGACAAGTACGGCCGCGTATCCCATCCGACCAGGTCGTCGTACGCCGCAACCTGTGGATACCACTGCGCGATCTCGCCCGTGGTCGCGTCAGCCATGCCCATCCGCGGAACACCCTCGCCCTCGGGGATCGTGAAGTGCCAGTCGATCTCGATCGTCACCGAGCCACCGGGGGGCAAGCGGTCCGGTAGCTTGGCCGCCATGATGGTGCCACTCTGGACCGTTTCTCTGTGGTTGGCCGGATCGACCTCGCGCTCCACGCCGTTGATCGCCAATCGGTCGAGCCACATCCCACCGGTCAACGGAACGCCGCGGGTCCGGATCGCGCCTTCGGCGAAGAGGTTCTGGTACAGATTAAAGAAAATGTTGTTGAGTGTGTTCGGCGAATGGTTGGTATAGGTGATCGTTTCGCTGCCGGTCAGCAACCGGGTGGCCGGATCGACCGTGACGTCGATGTCGTAGTCGACTCGTTGCTGCCAGTAGTTCTCACCCGGCACGCCGGTTTCGGTGCGCGTGCCGGCTTCGACCGCAGATGCGAACGCCGGCGTCGGGCGTACCTCGAGCGGCGCTACGGCCCGGTCGGCGTCCTGCGCGACCAACGGAATCGCCGTGAGCGTCGCCAGCATCATGCCGATCAACGTACAGACGGCTATCGTTCGCCAACTATGAATATCCTGGTGATCGGCGGCACACGGAACGTGGGACATCATCTCATCCTCCAGATAGTTGATCGGGGGCACCGCGTGACAACGTTCAATCGCGGACAGACCCCCGACGAGTTGGGCTCGGCGGTGGATCGATTGCATGGTGACCGCAGGGATCCCGGTCAATTCATGAAGGCTCTCGGAGGTCGCGATTTCGACGCGGTGATCGATACGATCGCCATGCGACCGGAAGAGACCCAAGGCGCCCTCGATGTATTAGATGCCCGGATCGGCCATTACGTTCACTTCTCGACAGGCCAAGTCTACCTCGTCCGAGAAGGCTGTTCATCTCCGGCCCGGGAGGCCGAGTATGAGGGCCCGCTTCTCCCGCGCCCAGACTCCGAGTGGGAGACACGCGAGTGGCAGTACGGCATCGACAAACGCGGCTGCGAGGACCTGCTGGCCGAGGCGTGGGCGACACGCGGGTTCCCGTCGACCTCTCTGCGGCTGCCGATGATCCACGGCGAGCGCGATCACTACGGGCGGATCCACGGCTATGTGCTGCGTCTCCTGGATGGGGGTCCGATCATCGTGCCTGAGGAAGCCGGGCCGCCACTGAAGCACATCGACCAACGGGACGTCGTGACCGCTATCATCAAGATCGTCGAGAACGGGTTAGGTCACGGAGAAGCGTTTAACCTGGCCCAAGACGAAGCGTGGACCTTGGAGCGCTTTCTCGAAACGCTCGGTCAGCTAGTGGGTGTCCGTCCCGAGGTCGTCCGGTGCCCGCGCGCCGCACTGCAACACGCCAGGGTCTTTCCCGGCTGCTCACCACACTCGAACCCCTGGATGTCGGTGCTCGACAACCGGCGTGCTAGAGAGGAGCTGGGGCTTTCGTTTGCGAACTTCGAGGATTACCTGCCGCGACTAGCGGCCCACTTCGTCGATCCCGACTTGTTACCACCGCAAGCGTACACCGATCTGCGGAAACGCGAGCTCGAGCTAGCGCGCTAGCAGAAGGCTTCCCGCACCCGGTCGGCGAGTGCAGTGCCGCGGCGCTCCTCAAATCGATACGTCACGCGCACGGCCGGCTGTTCGATCGCCAGCAACTTCGTGATGTTGCTCGGCGTGCCGATGACGACTGCATCGCACTCGGCGTGCCGGATGCTCTCTTCGAGGTCGGCCAGGTCTTCGGGCGCGTAGCCGATCGCGGGAAGCACCTTCTCCAAGTGCGGATAGTTCTCAAACGCCTCGGCGATCCCCCCGACCGCGTGGGGTCGTGCATCGACGATCTCGGCGCCAGCTCGCGTCGCGGCGATAAGGCCCGCGCCGTACCCCATGCCGCCGTGGGTCACGGTGGGTCCATCCTCCACCACCAGGACCCGTTTTCCCGCGAGGTCCGCGTCTCCGATATCGATCGGTGAGCTCCCGTCGACCACGATCGCACCCGGGTTGACCGTGGCGATGTTGCCCCTCACGGTTTCCAACGCCTCCTCGGTAGCCATCTCGCTCTTGGCGATGACGACGACGTCGGCATTCTCCAGGTTCCATCGACCCGGGAAGTACGTGAGCTCATCGCCAGGGCGCAACGGATCGACGAGCGTAACCAGCATGTCCGGGCGGTAGAACGGCGTGTCGTTGTTGCCGCCATCCCAGACCAGCACATCCACCTCTTCCGCGGCGGCTGCCGCGATCCGTTCGAAGTCGATACCCGCGTAGACCAGGTTACCGACGTCGAGATGGGGCTCGTACTCCTCGCGCTCTTCGATCGTGCAGTTCTGGGCCACGAGATCCGCCTCAGATACAAAACGCTGAACCGCGCGTTCCTCCGTCAGCGCACCGTACGGCATCGGATGGCGGATCGCGGCGACCTTTAGGCCGCATTCGCGGAGGACTCTCGCCACGTAGCGGCTCACCCCGCTCTTACCGCAACCGGTCCGCACCGCGCAGATGGCTACACACGGTCGCGGTGGATCGATCATCGTCAGGTCGGGGTCAAACGGCGTGAACCGCGCGCCGAGCGGCTCGACACGCTTCTGCAACGCATGCAGATGGTCCTCGTGGACGTCGCTGTAGGCGAAGACGACCTCATCAACGTCGTTTTCCTCGATGATCGCCTCCAGCTCCGCTTCGGGCCGGATCGGAATCCCATCCGGATATCGCGGACCTGCGACCTGGTATGTTCGCGAGTCGATGTGCGGGATCTGCGCCGCCGTAAAGCACACCACATCGGCATCCGCATCATCTCGGTAGAGCATGTTGAAAACATGAAAATCGCGCCCACCGGCGCCGCAGATGACGATCTTCATCGTGTCCGTTTCCTCCCTATTCTGTATGCCGGGTACCTTATAACCGCGTACTCGATGGAGTGATAAACTAACGTCTCGAGGAGAACCCGCCTGTGGACACGCCCAAGCGCCTAACCGAGATGATCACGGTTCAGCCCGGAGCGGTCGTCAGCCAGACTCTCGTCAAAAACCGCGGCGGCTCGCTGACGCTCTTCGCGTTTGACGCGGGCGAGGGCTTGAGCGAGCACAGCACCCCGCATGAAGCGGTGATCCAGATCCTCGAGGGTGCCGCCCGAATCACGATCGGGGAACAACCACACCCGGTGGTCGAGGGACAGGCGCTTCGATTGCCGGCCGGTGTTCCTCACGCGGTACACGCGGAAACCCCCTTCAAGATGCTCCTCATCATGCTGCGGAACGAAGAAATCGATGCTTGATTTCGGAACCTCGCCCAACCCAAGGGAGTACCACCCAGAGGCCCAAGTAGCATATGCACCTGCCTCATAGAGGGGAGACTGAGCATGTCGTCGAATCGAACGGTTGGATCGCTCGTCGGTCTTGTCATGTTGGTACTTCCGGCCGTGATTTACGGGCAAGACGAGAACCCGGGCCCTCGGGCCCTCTCATACGATTGCTCGAACGATGAATCAAGCCCACGCGATTTTCGGCTCTTAGCCACAAACAAGACCTCCACCATGGAAATGGAGATGAACCGGGCGGCTGACGCGGGCTACCGTCTTCAGGACGTTATGGGAGGCGAAACCGCGTTTGGCGGTTCAGAGGTAGCAGCCGTCATGTGCAAGCTCAAGGATGCCGAGGATCTGAGCAGGTACCATTACAAGCTACTGGCGACGAATAAGACATCCACGATGCAAAAGGAACTTCAGGCGGCAGGAGACGCCGGTTACGAGTACCGAGGCCAGACGGTGTTCAACACCGCGTTTGGCAATCAGCAAGTTGTTGTCATCCTTGAACGTGACGGAGATGCCGAACCGGACGACACTCATGAATACAAGTTGCTAGCCACTAAGAAAACATCAACGATGCAGAAGGAGCTTCAAGAGGCAGGAGATGCAGGTTATGAGTTTGTAGGGCTTACCGTTTCCTCGACTCTTTTCGGTGGCGAGGAAGTGGTGGCGATCCTGAGAAGATGATAGGAGAGCGGCTATGAAGAAATCGACGTTTGTTCTAGCGATACTCATGCTCGCTGTGCCAGCGGTTGCGACCGCCCAGCATCAGGCGACGATCGGACTGTCGATCACTGATCCACGCGGGCAATTCGACCGCAACACCGACACTGGTTTCGGTTTCACCGGCTCGTATCTGTACGCACTAACACGCAATCGATCAGTCGCGATTGGGGCAACGGGAACGCTTCAAACGTACGGCAGCACCAATCGTCGGGCAGCGCTGTCAGGCACCATCCCCGACATCACCGTGGATGTCGAGACCGACAACCAGACGTTTTTCCTACAGGGATTGCTGCAACTCAAGGCACCAACCGGCGTAATCGCGCCGTATGTCCAGGGGACCGGCGGGTTCGGGTGGTTCTTCACGACGACATCGATCGATGATCCGCTGACCAACGTCACCGTCCTGTCGGATACCAATCAAAACGACTGGACCTGGATCTGGGGCGGCGGCGGTGGGCTCCTGATCCGCGTCTACGAGGGCCAACCCCGACCCGGCTTCTCCGGTGGACAGCTCCGCGAGGGAGCTCGCGATCCGGTGCGGGCGTACATCGATCTGGGTGCGCGGTACGTCAAGGGCGACGAGGTCGAGTATCTGCGTGAAGGTTCGCTCGTGACCGACGATGGAGAGTTCAACATCGATCGGCGACTGGCGCGATCGGAGATCGAGCTAATCCAGTATCAGATCGCCGTCACGTTCGAGTTCTAGCCTGCGGATTGTTAGCGCAAGCTAGCTACAGCCAGTAGATTACGGGCCATGGCGGATAAGGCCGGCGTAATCGAAGTCCAGGGGACGGTCGAGGAGTGCTTGCCGAGCACGATGTTTCGTGTGCGGCTCGACAACGACCACCTCGTTCTGGCCCACATCTCGGGCAAGATGCGGAAACACTACATCAAGATCCTGACCGGTGACCGCGTCACCGTCGAGCTGTCGCCGTACGATCTTACCCGCGGACGAATCACCTACCGCTTCAAGAACTAACCAGCAGCGTCACAACGTAGGATTCTCGGGGCTGGGCGACGTCCAGAACCGGGAACGGATCGACTTTGACGAGTCGAACCACATAGTCGAACACGTGCCCAGACCCTGCCAGGTCGGGGTGCGTATCGAGCGCCAGCTGCGCGGGCTTACCCGCACTCGATTTGACCTTTAGTGCGACATGAGCGCTTCCCGCCCACACGCACACCGCATCCTGTGGGCAGCGACTATCGGAGACGTCGTCAAACGTGATCTCGAGATCCGTCCTCTCGATCGCGATCGTTTGTCCAAACGCGATACGAAACTCGCGGTCGAGCGATGCCGGTGTCGTCGGCCGGTCCCCGGGGTCGCCAGCCATAGGTTGATTCGAGCACGCCGCGCACACCAGCGCAAGAGTTACAACACGTAGCAACAAAACGGGTTTCCTCCAGTTGAGTTGTGCCTACCGCACCTCTAATAACTCAACGTCGAAAACCAACGTCGCGTTGGGTGGGATGACGCCGCCCGCTCCGGCCGCGCCGTACCCGAGCGCCGGCGGGATCACGAGCTTGCGCTGATCGCCGACCCGCATCCCAGCCACGCCCTCTTCCCAGCCGGCGATGACGCTGCCGGCGCCCAGCGGGAACATGAAGGGTTCGCCGCGATCGCGGCTGGAATCGAACTGCGTCCCGTTTGGCAGCCAACCGGTGTAATGAACGACGACGTTCTTGCCGTTTACAGCTTCATCGCCCTCGCCCTCGGCCAAAACAGCATAATGAAGCCCGGAATCGGTAACAGTCATGGCGTCCAGATCGACGCCCAGCTCGGGTGCATACATGGCAACAACCTCCGTCACTACGGGTGCAGAAGCAGCGGGCGCGGGTGGCGCATCATCGGACGCGGCCTCCCCACCACCAGCGCCGGAGTCGCCGCAACCGATCGTTGCGAACCCCAGGGTGAGCGTGAGAATGGTGAAGTATCTAACGGTTTTTGACATCCTTGCCTCAGTTGATGAAGGGTGATGGGTCGAATGCGATAATCAGGAATCGAGCAGCAAGCGAGTCGGATCCTCGAGTCGTTCCTTGACCCTGACCAAGAACGTCACCGCCTGCTCGCCATCGACGATCCGGTGGTCGTACGACAGCGCGACGTACATCATGGGTCGGGCGACGATCGGGCCGTCGCCCAGGACGACCGGCCGCCGCTCGATCTTGTGCATCCCGAGTATCCCGCTCTGTGGCGGGTTCAGGATCGGGGTCGACATGAGCGACCCGTAGATCCCGCCATTCGAGATCGTGAACGTACCGCCCTGCAGCTCTTCGATCGACAGGTCGCCATCGCGGGCGCGGGTGGCAAGCTCTTTGATCGCGATCTCCATCTCGGCGAACGACATCCGATCGGCGTTGCGCAGTACCGGAACGACGAGCCCTCGCGGCGTCCCGACCGCGATCCCCAGGTTGACGTAATCGTGGAATACGACTTCGATACCTTCGATGTACGCGTTGAGCTCGGGGAAATCGCGCAGCGCCAGAATCGAGGCCCGGCCAAACAGCGACATGAAGCCGAGCTTGACTCCGTGCCGGGCTTCGAAATCTTCCTGGTGTTCCTTCCTGAGCTCGAGCACGCCGGTCATGTCGATCTCATTGAACGTGGTCAGGATCGCGGCCGTCCTCTGTGCCTCGACCATCCGCTCGGCGATCCGCTGCCGGAGGCGGGTCATCTTTTCGCGCCGCGTGCCGGGCAGGTCGGATTGAGTAACAACTGCAGCCGGTTTGGGGGGTGGCGGTGGCTCCGCTGCCCCCATCGTCACAGGTTCCGGCTGCGGCGTGGGTTCCGGCGCCGCGGGTGGTGGTTCGGGTGCGGGTGGCTCGGGCTTCGCCGGTTCGGGCGCGGCTTCCACCGCCCCTTCACCCTCGGCGATCCGCCCCACGACATCGCCGACTTGCACCGTTTCGCCGGCCGCCACCAGGATCTCGACCGTTCCACTCGCCTCGGCGGCGATCTCGACCGTCGCTTTGTCGGTCTCCAGCTCGAGCACGGCCTGGTCCCTTTCGACCCGATCGCCGCTCTTCACGAGCCAGGCCGCGATGTCGCCCTCGGTGATCGACTCGGCGAGTGGGGGGATCGTAATATCCACGGGGCTCCCTTTTTCTACTCGCCCAACGCCTGATCGATCAACGTCTGCTCTTCTGTTTCGTGAACGGTGTGCATGCCCGTCGCTGGAGACGGGGCCTCGGGCCGGCCAGCGTACGACAGCCTGACACTCGCCGGGAGGTTCTCCTCCAACCGGTGCCGGATGTTCCGCCAAGCGCCCATGTTCTCCGGTTCCTCCTGGACCCAGGTCACTTGCTGCACATTCGAGTAGCTCGCCACGAGGTGTCGCAACGCCCGACTGGGGAACGGATACAACTGCTCGACCCGGACGATCGCCGTGTCCTCGATCAGTCTCGCGCGCCGCATTTCGATCAACGAGTAGTAAATCTTGCCCGAACATACAAGCAGCCGCCGCACCGCCTGCTGGTTGGCAAGCTCGACCTCGTCGAGGATCTCCTGGAAACCGCGATCGGTGAAGTCGCTGATCCGGGAAACGGCGCGCTTGTGTCGCAACAAACTCTTGGGACTCATGATAATGAGCGGCTTTCGGAAATCGCGGCGAATCTGACGCCGCAGCGCGTGGAAGAGCTGCGCGGGCGTGGTCAGGTTGCAGACTTGGATGTTGTCCTCGGCGCACAACTCGAGGAAACGCTCCAGCCGCGCGCTCGAGTGCTCCGGGCCCTGGCCCTCGTAGCCGTGCGGCAGCAGCATCACCAGCCCCGACATACGGCGCCACTTGTGCTCACCGCTGGCTAGGAACTGGTCGATCACCACCTGGGCCCCGTTGACAAAATCTCCGAACTGCGCCTCCCATACGACCAGCGTCCACGGATCGGCGGCCGAGTAGCCGTACTCGAAACCGAGCGCGGCCAGCTCCGACAGCGGGCTGTTGATCATGTGAAGCAGGTTTTGCTGCGGATCGAGATGGTTGAGCGGGACGTACGGCTCGCCGCTCTTCTGATCGATGTAGATCGAGTGCCGATGGCTAAACGTGCCGCGGCCGGTGTCCTGACCCGAGAATCGAACCGGTGTCCCTTCGAGCAGCAGCGAGCCGATCGCCAGTACCTCGCCGCAACCCCAATCGATGTCGCGATCTTCGAGCACCATCCCGGCCCGTGCTTGCATCAACTTCTTGAGCCGGCGGTGCCAGTTGAATCCATCCGGGACGGTCGTCAGGCCGCGGGCGACTCGTTCCAGCATCTCGCGTGCAACGACGGTTTCCGAGCTCGCATCCCCGCTGCTCATGCTCAACCCCTTCCAGATACCACCCAGCTTGTGCAGCGGTTGCTCGGGGAGCTCCTGCGCCGCGCTGTGTGCGGTGTCCAGCTCGGCCACTAGCTCGGATCGGATCGAGTCCACCTCTTCTTGAGTCGTGACACCGCCCGCGATCAGGTCAGTGGCGTACACCGTCGAGTTCGACGGGTGCGGCTTGACGAGCTCGTACATCAGCGGCTGGGTAAACGTCGGGTCGTCTAGCTCGTTGTGGCCGTAGCGCCGGTAGCAGATCAGGTCGATAACGACGTCGCGCCGAAACTCCTGCCGGTACCCGACCGCCAGCCGCGCGGCGTGTACCACCGCCTCCGGATCGTCTCCGTTGACGTGGAAGACGGGCGCATGAACCGTTTTCGCGATGTCCGATGCGTAGCGGGTCGACCGCCCTTCGTCGGGATCGGTGGTAAACCCGACCTGGTTGTTGATGATGACGTGGATCGTGCCCCCCGTACGGTACGCATCGAGACGGCTCAACATCAGCGTCTCGGCAACCACCCCCTGGGCGACAAACGCCGCGTCGCCGTGGATGAGCACCGGGATCGCGCGCCGCCGCTCGGCGTCATCGAACACCTGCTGCTTGGCGCGCACGTTACCCTGGACGATCGGGTTGACCGCTTCCAGGTGGCTCGGGTTGAACGCCAGCCCCAGATGTACGTTGCGGCCGCTCGACGTCTGATAGTCGTTGGAGTAGCCGAGGTGATACTTGACGTCGCCATACCCCTGCGCCTCGGCCGGCATCGGCCGGTCCTCGAACTCGGCCAGCAAGTGCTCGTACGGCTTGCCGAGAACGTGGGCCAGCACGTTTAGCCGACCGCGATGCGCCATCCCCATCACGAGCTCGTCGACACCCGAGGCCGACGCTTGTTCGACGATTGTCGTCAGCAACGGGATGAGCGTCGTCCCGCCTTCGAGCGAGAACCGCTTGGCCACCGGGAAGCGCCTTTGGAGCGTCTCCTCGAACGTGTCGGCGGCCAGGAGCTGACGCAGGACGGCGCGCTTCTGCTCGGGCGACAGCTTGGGGTCGTTGCGATCGGGCTCCATGCGCGTCTGCAACCACTCGCGCTCATCGGTGTCGGCGACGTCCATGTACTCGACTCCGATCGTCCCGCAGTACGTCGCCTTGAGGGCTTCCAGAAACTCGGCCAGCGTCCCTTTCTGCAACCCCTTGTAAGCCGAGCATTCGACGATCTGATCGAGGTCGGCTTCGGTGAATCCGAACTCGGACAGCGCCAGCACCGGGTGTTCGCGTGAGCCGCGACCCAGCGGGTCGAGCTCGGCGATCAGATGGCCGAACTCGCGATAGGTGTGAACCAGATCGTAGCAACGCAGGTGCGCTGCCTCGGTCGGGGCGACGCCCTCGGGGATCGCGCCGCTGGAAGTCAATTCAATGGGTCTGCCGTTTCCGGTCTCAGTGGCGGCCCGGTCAGTCCCGTTCTCGGCGCCTACCCCGTCGCCCTTCCACTGGAAGCCGGCGAAAAAGAGCGCCCACGTGGGGTCGACCGACTCGGGGTCTTCCAGGAATTGCCGGTAGAGCGAGTCGACGTAGTCGGGATTGGCCCGCAGGATCGCATCAAGAGATGGCATGAGGCAGCAAATCTAACGGATCGGATTGCGCTGGTCAGGGCGATCGCCGGGCTCGTAGACTCGAATCGTGCTTTGTTCTGACCGCCTTGTGCCGATGATCGCTGCTGCTGGGCTGGCGCTGGTGGCGCTCGCACTCGTCTCCACCGGGTGCAACTCGACACCGTCTTCGGGTTTTGATCTGGTCGAGATCCCGGGCGGCACGTTCGTGATGGGCGACGCCGCCGGCGAGCCCGACGAAGCACCGCAGCAGGTCACGATCGCGCCGTTTCGCCTCATGCGAACAGAGGTCACCAATCGAATGTTCAAGGCGTTTGTCGATTCGAGCGGTCACCGCACCGATGGCGAGCGATCCGGCGTCGGCAACGTGTGGGACGGGGAGTGGCGTCGGGTGTCGGGCGCCGATTGGCGCAACCCGTTCGGTCCCGAATCATCGATCGCCGGCCGCGAGGACTATCCGGTGGTCCAGGTTTCGGCCCGTGACGCGAGCGCGTTTTGCCGTTTCTATGATCTCAGGCTTCCGACCGAGGAGGAGTGGGAGTTCGCTGCCCGCGGCACCGACGGCCGTCGCTTCCCGTGGGGGGACACGGCGCCCAACGACGGAACGATGCGGCGCGCCAACTTCGGTACCGTTGAATGTTGCGCGCCGAGCGCCGCCGACGGCTACGAGACGACTGCGCCCGTGGGAAGTTTTCCCAGCGGCGTTTCGCCGTTTGGCGTGCTCGACATGGCCGGCAACGTGTGGGAGTGGACGGCGAGCGAGTTTCCCGGCCGGCCGGGGTCCGTCGCGCTCCGCGGCGGCGGCTGGGGCAACGACCCGTACTGTCTGCGGGTCAGCTACCGGCACGCGAACCCGCCCGACATCGGGCTCGATATGGTGGGGTTTCGGTGTGCAGCGGACGCAGCGCAGGACTAGCGGCTAGCCTGCACTGTGGCGGGGAAACCACGGGAAGAACGCGTTGGTGGTTCGCTGGTAGTCGCGGTATTCGTCGCCGCGGCTTTTGATCGCTCGCAGCTCGGTCGGGGGGATCCCGGTCACGAAGCGGATAAAGACGTACATGACGGCGGGCGCTATGAGCGTCGCCCACCACCACGGCGCTCCGACCGCCATGATCGCGAACGCCAACCAGTAGATCCACTCGAAGAAGTAGTTGGGGTGGCGC
>JBDHED010000041.1:0-15237 GCA_039591175.1 Gemmatimonadota bacterium
GATGTCCTCGAGCCGATCGAGGTCGGCTCCGAAATCGGGATAGCCGACCAGTGCCAGCGGTTCGACGCGGCGTTCGCCCGGCATATGACGCAGCGTAAACAGAAGTGGCAAGAGATCTGCGAAGTGGTCCTGGTGACGGTGCGAGATCGCGACCAGATCGAGCGCTCCCAACGGCAGCCCGAGTCCGGTCATTCGACGCAGTGTGCCAAAGCCCAGGTCGACCAAAATGTGGATGTCGCCGCACTGGAGGTGATGACCCGCCGCGCCACGCTCGATGTCCGGTACCAGCGTCCCGCTGCCGATCATCGTATAGCGAATCGGTTTCATCGCGGTGGTCCGTCGCGGCCCGAGCTCATCGTGCTACGCGAACCCGGCCAAGTACCAGTCGAGAAGACGCTCCCCCCAAGCGAACGTCACCGCGCCACCGATCGCCAGGAAGATCCCGAACGGGACCAGCTTCTTGGAACGCATGTTGATCGGCACGAAGACGATCGTCGCCAGGATCGCGCCAATGAACAAAGTCAGCAGCGTGCCCTGCCACCCCACAAATGCACCTATCATCGCCATCAGTTTGACGTCGCCACCGCCCATAGCGTCCTCGCCAAAGATCTTGGTGCCAACGATGGCTATGACCCACAAGAGGCCGCCACCCACCAGGATACCGATCAACGACCCGACCGGTGTCAGCGAGCCAGGCAGGAACGACATCGCCAGCCCGGCTACCACGCCGCCGAGCGATAGCTCGTCGGGGATCACGTATTCGCGGCCATCGGTAATCGCGACCGCCAGCAGGATGCTCATCATTACGACCGCTTGCGCAGCGTGCGGTGTCAGGCCGAACGCGTAGACGTTCCCGGCCCAGATCGCCGCCGTCGTCAACTCAACGATCGGGTACTGGACGCTGATCCGAGTCCCGCAGTAAGCGCACCGACCACGCAGCGTCAGCCACGACACGACCGGGATGTTGTGATACCACTTGAGGGTTTCGCCACACCGTGGGCAGTGGCTGCGCGGTCGGACGAGCGACATGTCGGCCGGCAAGCGCAGGATCGCCACATTCAGGAACGAGCCGACCAGGAGCCCCAAGAGGCCCGCGAGGATGACCCACTGGGTTGGCGGTGGGATCAAGGCTCCGAGGACTCCTCCATTGAATCGTTGATCGCTTCCGCTTCCTCCTGATCAGCTACCAATCGAGGGGTCGGACTTTTGTGTTTCTCTTGGCCTTGAAAAGCAGGATCGAAATCGGGTCGCTCGATGTCCAGCAATTTGAGCTTGTAGATCAGCGTGGTTCGGTTGACACCTAGCAGCTGTGCCGCGCGACTGACGTTGCCTCGGCACATGCGAAGAACCTTGAGGAGATGCGTACGACGCACCGAGTACCAGGAGAGGTCCTGATCATCCAAACTCGTTGTTGAGAGTCCGAGTCCGAGTTCATCAACACCAATTCGGCGACCGGCTGTCAGGTGAAAGCCGCGTTCGAGCGTGGCATTGAGCTCACGCACGTTACCCGGCCACCGATATCTTGCAATCGCGTTCCACGTCTCAGCCTTCAGTGTCTTCTTGCGACCATACCGTTCGTTGAGCGTCATGACTTGGTGCTCAGCCAGAGGTGCAATGTCTTCCCGCCGCTCCCTTAGCGGAGGCAACTTGATCCGACACCCAGAGAGCCGATAGAAGAGATCCTCGCGAAGCTGCCCAGTCTCGAGCATCTGGTCGATGTTACGGTTAGTCGCCGCTAGTACCCGAAACTCCGCTTTCTTCTCCACTCGAGAGCCCACCGGGCGGTAGCGCTGCTCTTCGATCGTGTATAACAACTTGGCCTGGATCGCAGGAGGCAGTTCGCCGAACTCGTCAAGGAATAGTGTGCCTTTGTTGGCTTCTTCGACCAAACCCACCCGATTCGAAACAGCTCCCGTGAACGCTCCCCTCAGGTGCCCAAAGAGCTTTGACTCAAACAAGTTCTCTTCCAGATTCGTACAATCGACGACTACAAACGGTGATTTCCTTCGTCGACTTGCTTCGTGAAGCTGCCTTGCAAGGAAGGTCTTCCCCGTTCCCGACTCTCCCTCCAGCATGATACGCACCTCAGTGTCGACTAACCGTTTTAGTCGGTCCTTTAAGGTCAGGATCGCTGGTGCCTGCGTCAGGAACTGTGGAAACGACTGCTTTGGACGCCGCCGCGACTGACCTAGAGCCCCCATGATACGTGTGTAGTGAGCCTCGAGAAGCTCCACTTCGGGATTGTTGCGAAAGATCGTGTGCGCCTTTTCGAGTAGGTGTTCGTATGGAAAGTCGCTGGTTAATCGCGCCCATGTTCCAGCCATGAGAAGAACCATAGCGCATTCCGTTTCTAAGCACTGTGCCCTCAGATCCGAAGCTGCCGCACTAAACTGTGATGCGATATCACTGTCGGCGATCTCGCGATTTATGATCGACTTCCAGACCAAGATTCGCGTGCGAAGCGCGCCATGCGAAACCACCGCAGCAAGTCGCTCGGCAGTCTTGAGCTCCGCAAGTGCGGCTTCCGTATCCCCGGCCAGCAGTTCTAACTCGGCGCGACCGAAGGTCACCAGCAAGTTCAGGTGTAAGTTGTTAGCGGATTCGGCTTGGGCTTCACTCCGCTCATACAATTCGTACGCATAATCATACTTGTGTAGACGAACCGCATCCCATGCCATGTTACACATGGTCATCCCGAGGTACCTTGTGCTTCCCAACTCTTCGAATCTTGCGGCCGCGCTCCCACTCAGTCGGTTCGCTGTCTCGTAGTCTCCAAGGGTAAACATCGCACTTGCCCAGTTTCCTAGTGCGCATGCTTCTAGATGTCGATCGCGTCCTGCCTTGGAGAGCTGTTTTGCTCGTTCGAGGTTTCGCGCCGCTAGTTCGGGCAAGCACATCTTCTGAAGGACCGCTCCCAGGACATTGTGGGCACGTGCTGTGTCGATTCCAACGCTTCCCACGATCGGCCGCATAAGCCCCAGAATGTCACTGTGAGATCTGTCCAGCATCGAGCATGCTAGATCGAGGCGGATACAAGCGGCCTGACTTTCATCGTTACGTTCCACTGCACGTTCGTAGGCAACGCGCAAGCAGCTCTCGGCCTCCCCAAGATGCCCGCTGTTGAAGAGCCTAACCCCGATCGCTCTTCTCAACGGGGTTAGGTTTCTGGGTAGGATATCGAGCGGTCTGAATGACTTGATAAGACGCTCGGTTTCAGGATCCAGTACAAAGCGGTCGGGACGGGGCATGGTGAACCTCAACGCGCTTGAGTTTGACGACCGATAATCGGCGGGAACGACTACTTGTTAGCGGCCTGTGCGCAGGCTGTCAACTCGAATCTGCGTTAGCAAGAAGTACGCCGACCGGAAACGGTGGACGCAGTAGCGATTCAGATTCAGAAAGCGGCCACAAGTGTCAAAATGCCGACGATTGCAGTGTGGAAAACCGATTGCAGAGGTCTTCGCTCAACCTGCAGGTTACGCTTCTATGTCAGAGCTCGACTCGCCGCGACGTCAAACTCTCCCACCCGGACAGCCTCGTCGGCGCGTAGCACGGCAGTCCTGGCGATCATCGCTCCGTTATCCGTGCAATTGATTGGCTGGGGCCACAGGACTCGTGCTCGATCTGCAATTCGATCACGCAGCGCTTCTCGCAGCGCGTTGTTGCACGCGACGCCACCGGCGAGCAACACCGTGCCGACGTTCTTCTCTTCCGCAGCGCGAGCAGTCTTCTCGACCAGCACCTCGACCACCGCCGCTTGAAACGACGCACAGGCGTCTGCTAGCTGTTCTTGCACGGCGTCGACCTCAACCTGCTCGACCCACCGGACGACCGCCGTCTTGAGCCCCGAGAACGAGAAGTCGAAATCGTCGGTGGCCAACATGGGGCGCGGGAACGGGATCGCGGCCGGGTCGCCCTCGAGTGCCAGCCGCTCGATCTCGGGCCCGCCCGGGAACCCGAGGCCTAGGAGCTTCGCCACCTTGTCGAACGCTTCGCCGGCGGCATCGTCGCGGGTCGTGCCCATGACTTCGTACTGTCGCCACTCCGGCACGTGGATGAGTGACGAATGACCGCCGGAGACGACCAGCGCCACCGCGGGCAGCTCCAGGTCGGGGTACTCGAGCAAGTTAGCCACGATATGGGCTTCGATGTGGTGGATAGGCACGATTGGCAGCTCGAGGGCCAACGCCAAAGCCTGCGCGAACGCGCCCCCGACCATCAGTGAGCCGATCAGCCCGGGCGTGTTCGTGACCCCGATCAGGTCCAGCTCCTCGGGTTCCACGCCGGCCTCACCGAGCGCCCACCGGAAGACGGGCACAATGTTTTGGACGTGCGCCCGACTCGCCAGCTCGGGCACGATCCCGCCGTACTGCGAGTGCTCGAGCTGCGAGCTGACGACGTTCGACAACAGCTCGCTCTCATCTCGCAGCACGGCCATCGACGTGTCGTCGCAGGAGGTCTCGATACCGAGCGTAAGCATTGTCGGTGGGGCCTAGTTCTCGGCGATCTCTTCGGCCGGTGGCCCGGGCTCCTCGATCGGCACGACGACGCCTTGAATGCGCACGCTGTCGGGCGTGACGGTCACCGTCCTGAACTTTTCGGGGACAGCGATCGCGAGCTGCTCGTCGAACCGCCCGGGACCGCGCGAGAGCTGTGACAGATCGAGCGACAGCGACCCGATGTCACCGAGCTCGGCGGTCACGCCGCGCAACAGGACCCGGCTCGGCTCGACCGTGACCTCGACGGCGTGGAACCCCTCGCCGCGAGCCTGGGGCGACCCCTCGGTCTGAAGTGGAACTGTCTTCTCGACGTAACGATCGGTCACCACCTGGATGCTGCCGGGGGTGATCCCGACCGGAGTGACCTGGACATCCGCCGGGCGCTGCACATCCTGCAGATCCAGGTTGACGACCAGTGTGTCGTTGTCACCGCCCTGCACGTCCTTCTGGATGCTCAGCGACTCCTTGTCGAGCGACAACAGGTCTCGGCCGGTACCCGAGAAGCTGACCTCGACCTCAGCCGGTGGATCGTTGGTGATCGTCATCTCATCGCCGATGAGCGACAGCGTCACCGGCACCGGGTAGTCGATGACCGTCACTTTTTCGGTGCGGACATCGAACCACAAGAGGAGCGCCAGCAAAAGCGCGATCAGCTTGTAGCCGAGATTGTTGGTAAAGAGGTCCTGGATTGTGCGTCTCGCCATCGATCGCTCCCTGTGGACAGCCAAACTAGCCGCCGACCGCAATGTATGGAGCGGTCTAGAGCCGGGCCAGCGCTGTTAGATGCGGTTCTCGATAAACGAGAACAGCGGGACGATCCGATTGAGCCACGCGGCTAGGATGGCGAAGTAGTTGGTGAAGATCAAGATGCCTACGATGACCAGCACCAACCCGCTGACGATCTCGATCGGCCGGAGCCAATGGCGAATTCGCTTGAAGGCCGAAAGGAACGAGCTGAACCCGACCGAGGCGGCGAGGAACGGTACTCCCAACCCCACGCTGTACGCCGACAGCAGAGTGACGCCCTGACCCACGTCGCCGGTGGTGCCGGCCATCGTCAGGATCGTGCCCAGCACCGGCCCGATGCACGGCGTCCAACCGGCGCCAAACGCGAAACCGACCAGCACCGAGCCCAGAAAGCCGGCCGGTCGCTGGTTCAAGTGCACCCGACGCTCGCGTTGGAGGAACGGGATGTTGAGCAGCCCCGTGATGTGGAGCCCGAAGAGGACGATCAGCGCTCCGGCGATGCGGCGGATCCACACCTGGTTGTAGCGCATGAACTGCCCCAGCACGGTGGCCGACGCCCCGAGCGAGATAAACACCAGCGTGAAACCGAGGATAAACAAGAGTGAGTGGATGATCGCCAACCGCCGCACCCGCGCCCGCGCCTCCGGCCCTGGGTCGGCAAGCTCGTCAAAGGTGAGGCCGGTGATGAACGACAGATACGACGGGAAGAGCGGTAGCACACACGGGCTCAGGAACGAGGCGACGCCCCCGGCGAACGCCACCGCGATCGACAGCTCACTGGTCATGACTAGGGTGTTTCGGTATCAGAGACGCTGTGGAGGACGTCGCCGATCGGCGGGGCCAACCCGAGCGCGACGCGGATCGGGTACTCGAGATCGGACCGGATCTTGGGCCCGACCCACTCCTCGACGATCTGCCCGTCGACCACCAGCAGCGTCGTCGGCAGCCACGGCGAGAGGCCAAACTCCTCGAGCATCCTGGGCGTTCCGATCGCCAGCGGGTAAGGCATATCCATCTCGGTGGCGAACTCACGCGAATCGCGCGGCAGGTCGTTGACCGACACGCCCACCAGTGCCAGCCCGCGATCGTGGTACTCGTCCCAGAGCTCGATCAGCTCCGGAATCTCGGCGCGGCACGGTGCGCACCACGACGCCCAGAAGTTGATCAGCATCACGTCCTGTGTGAAGTCGGTCGACAGAAGCGAATCGCCGCCGAGCGTTTCGAGCGCGAACGGAGCCGCCGCCCTGATCGGCTCGAGCATAGGCGTCCCGCTCTCGCTCTTGGCGGCGGACTCGGCCCGACACCCCCAGGCGCCCACGCTCCCAGCGATGAGCGTAAGGGTGAGAGCCGCTCGTATCGTGATCGGTTTGTGCATGCTTAATCTTGTAAGATAAGTACGTAGAGCCCTGGGTGACTATTCCGCCTCACGAGCCCCACTCATGGAACCGGTACCCGATCGCCCGATAGACCAGTCGTGCGGTCACGAAGTCGGGGGCGTGGAGCCCCTCGATCGGCGCCAGCTCGACGACGTCCATGCCGACCACTCGACGGCGGGCGAACACTTTGGCCAAGAAACGCATCGCGCCGTGCCAGTCCCCGCCCCCAGGCTCCGGCGTCCCGGTCGATGGCATAACCGCCGGATCGAAGAAGTCCACGTCGAACGTCAGGTAGACATTGTCGCTCAGCGTTGTGATCGCCGTTTCCATCCACTCGTCGCCGTGTGCGATCCGGTGCGACCAGAAGACCGGGATGTCGTTGACGTGAATCAACTCGGCTTCTTCGGGCGACACAGCGCGCACACCCACCGCCACGACGGGCACGCCGAGCTCCATGACCCTTCGCATGACACACGCGTGTGACCACACCGTTCCGTGGTAGCTGTCTCGCAGGTCCGCGTGCGCATCGAGCTGGAGAACGGTCACGTCGTCGAACGCCGCGTGGGCCGCCCTGACCGGACCCGTCGTGAGCCCGTGCTCGCCACCCAAAAACACCGGAAACTTGTCGTCGGCGAATAGCTGAGCCGCGGTCGACTCCAGATCGGCGAGGAACTGCTCGGGGTCGGGCTGATCGACCGTCACGGGCGGCGCGGTGTGGATGCCCACCCGATACGGCTGCTCGTTCAAGATCTCGTCGTGCAGCTCGACGTAGTCCGATGCGGTCAGAATCGCAGCCGGCCCGTTGGCTGTCCCCTCACCCCACGACACCGTCCGCTCGTACGGCACCGGCACGATCACCGCGGCGCTCTCGTCGTAGCCGCACTCGGCGTCTTTCAGTCCGAGGAAGTTGGGTTGCATTCGCTACTCGAGAAGAACTGCCGCCGACACGACGGTGGTCCACTTGCCGTCCGTCGCGCCGATCGCGGATTGCGTCTTGTTGCGGGTGGTGACGATATCACCTGAGATGCGCCAGATCTCTCTACGCTCGTCCCACGCAGCATCAGGATCGAAATCGACCCCCAGGACAGTAGCCAGCATCTCGGCCGCCAGATCTTCGGCATAATCGCCGGCCCGCTGCTCCTTCTGACCGTGCGCGTGGTGCTCCGAGAGAAAGCCGTAGTGGCTACGATCGCGCGGAATGGCGACTCCGATCGACGAGGCGATCAGTCGGTGCGGCTCTTTGGTCGCGCATTCGGCCAGTACCGAGAACAGGATCTGCCCGGGCGTCAACTTGGCCAATCCATTCTTGCGAGAGATCAGCTTGCAGTGTGGTGGGAAGATGCTGGAGACTCGAACCAGGTTGAACTCGGCGATACCCGCGCTGCGCAGCGCGAGCTCGAAGGAGGCCAGCTGTTCCCGATGCCGTCCGACACCGCTGGTGAGAAACATCTCTGTGGCGACGAAAGACATCGCCGCGTCAGCCTAGAAGCGCCAACCGACAGCGAAGTGGGTTTCGTCGCCCAGCTCGCTGACCGACACCTCGCGCGCGATGTCGGCTTCGAAACCCTGATAGTAGATGCCGATTCCGAAGGTCCCACCGATCTGGCGACTGCCGTCCCCTTCATCGACAAACGGGTTGTCGATCGAAACGATCCCACCGCGTACGGTCACCACGTCGAGGAACGTGACGGCTCCCCCGAAGTGTTGGCTCGCCGTCGAGATCTCACGAGCATCGGTCTCGACGTCAAACAGCAGGCGCGCCCCATAGCCCTCCGGAATGCTGAACAGATCGTTGAGCGTCACCCCGACACCGACCCGAATCCGTGTTGGGAGCTGTTCCTCGCGATCGCTGCTCGACGAGCCACCGCCTGGAACGGCAACGCTGCCGTCCTTGAGATCGAGGTTCGGTCCCACGTTTCTGACCGCCGCGGCCAGCTGAACCGGCACATCCTGCGGCGCGTACAAGACTCCAAAATCGACCGCCGGCCCGCTCGCCTCCACGACCCCGAGGTCCGAGCTGTACCACTTGAACGTGACCCCGTAGTCGAGCTCATCCCGCCACTGATTGGCGTAGGTGACACCGATCACCGACTCGTTGAGGTCGATGCTGCCAACCGGTGTCGGCGAGGTGTCGGTCAGCGGTACGTCCCCGAAATCGTGATAAACGAAGTGAGCGCCGATCGTACCCCACGTCGCGACGTAGGCGCCGGCGATGTAGTTGCTGTTGAGATCCGCGAAATCGGCGCCTTCGAACCGGCTGTAGGTCAGCGCGCCGCGTTCGAGTCCGCTCTGAGTCGCCGGGTTGTACGGAACACCCTGTAGCTCACCGCGAACCGCCGCGATGGCACGACCTTGACCCAACGGCCGCGCACCGAGCGGGAGTGTGAGGCCTACCAGGCCGCCGTTTTCGCCGTTGTCCTGACCCGATGCGGGTGTCGGGGCGATTAACGCGACGAGAACCAGTGCTGTCAGGCATAAGAAGATGACGGATCGCATTGAGGCCCGAATCTCTCCGCCCGGGCTGACCGTTGCAAGGATCATCGTGCCTTTAACCCCCTTACCATCGATGTGCCCGCCGGCGTAACGAGCTGAATCACGTAGACCCCGGCCGGGACATCGACCCCCGAGGCCGAGCGACCATCCCAGTTCGCGGAGTACTCACCGGGCTCCAGGAAACCATCCGCCAACGTCGTCACCTCGCGACCGGCGATGTCAAACACCTTGAGCTGTACGTTGGCCGCGTCGACGATCGAGTACTGGATCGTCGTCTGGTCGGTGAAGGGGTTGGGGAAGTTCTGAAGCACAACTCCGGGCTCGCCGGACCCCGGGCCGGGCGGCGGCCCTCCCGGAAAGTCGAGCAACGCCGGCAGCCCCGCCAACCGCTGATCGTAGGCTTGCCGCACCGACCGAACCGCGCCGACCAGATCGGTCAGCAACGGCAGGTCTTCATCGAGCGCCGGGTCGAGCGGTGACAAAAACGATGGCGGATCTCCGGTCGCATCGGCCCATACGAAAGCCGCTGCCGTGCGGTGCACAGCACCCGGAGCGAGGTCGATCGCGCCCCAACCGATCAGCGCCCGAAGATCGAACCCCGGCTCGACAATCGTCGGGTCGCGTGGAGCGATGCCGGCCAGCGTGTCGTACTGGTCGGCGTCGGTCGTGGGAACGATCCGCACATTGGCACCGAATTGCGATGTCAGCTGGGTAATCGTGGTCTGTCCGCCGGGATTCACGAGCGGCACCACCGCCATGAACCCGGGCGCACCCTCGAAGCCGGGCTCGGAAAAGTCGCTGTCCCAGATCAGCAGGAGCTCTTCCCCGTCGACCGTCAGCGGCGCCGCCGTGTCGTCGAGCACACTGCCGACCGGCGAGACCTGAATGTCGGGATCGAGCACGATCCCGGTCCACAGATCCTCGATCGTGTATCCGGTACTCCGAATCTGATCCGAGATGTTCAGAAAATCCCATTGGAAGATCACCGCTGTGTTCAGATCGGCCTCGGCAAACGCAAACGATCGTTGCCGAACCTCGACGCCGAGCGGTACAGAAGCCTGGCCAGCCCCAAACGTGCTGAATCGATCGCTGTAAACGGCAAAGAGCTCCTGGGTGGCAACCGGTGTGGCGGGGAAGTCATTCTGATCGGCTGGATTTGACGAATCGAGCACCCGAAACCGTTGATCGTTGCGTCCAAACGCGATCGCCCCTTCGATCCACTCGAGATCCGACAGGTTGGATGGATTGTAGCCGATCGACGTGATTCGATCGGCTTGCCCGTTATCGTCGACGTCGCCGATACCGCCGATCCATAGGCCGGCGCCAAAGATGTAACGGTTCAAGGTGCCCTGCGGGAAATTGCCGGCATCAGCGTCGCCCAGCGCGAGCCCAAACCCACCCCGGTTGGAGACCCTGAGAAACGCCCGGTTGGAGTCGTGGGCGACCAGCGAGTTGAACGACATGGTGAGCTTTTGCGCCCCGGCGGTAGCCGGAAGAGCGAACAGGAACCCGCAAACGATCACGATCTTGCTCAGCTGTGGCATTCTTCGCACTCGCCGTAGATCTCCACTTTGTGATGGGAAGGCTCGAACCGATGCAAGGTGGCGATGTCCGCTTGCAGCCGCTCGAACGCTGCCGACTCGAACTCGATCACCTTGCCGCAGCGAACGCACACCAGGTGCTCGTGATGTGGACGTGCCGGACACGGCTCATAGCGACGGAACCCTTCCCCGAAGTCATGCTCTCGAATCAGCCCGGCCTTCAGCAGCAGGTCGAGCGTCCGGTAAACCGTTGCCTTTCCGACCGTGTCCCCGCCGACCCTCAACCGCTGGACGATCTCGTCCGCTGAGATGTGGTCGTGAGTCCCGAACAGGAGCTCGGCGACCCGTAAACGTTGCGGGGTGACCGGATGGTTGTACTGGTTCAGGAATTCGCGAAAACGCTCGACCCCGGGAACGCTCCCGGTGCGCGGGCTCACTGAGCAGGGGACGGCTCGGCATCCGGACGGGGCGATACCAACGCCGCCAACTCCGAGAGTTGTTCGGACGGGTTCTGGTTCTCGATGTGCACCTCCCTATACGACGCACCCTCGACACCACACCGATCGATGAACTCCTCCAGAATCAGCGGCAAGATCTCCGCTGGGAAGCGGGCGCGCCGGATAAAGTCTCTGGCCGGGCTGGCCGCACCAACTGAGCGTTCACCGATAGCCACCATCTCGAGTCGCTGGTCGTCGACCCGTTTTGTAATCAGTGCTAGCGAGAACGCCGTCTCGCGCCTCACCACCGGGTCAAACACGTAGACGCACTCCAACCGCTCTTGGTTCTTGAGCTGAACCGCCGCCTCCAACTGTGCGATCGTCTCTTCGTCGGTGCTCGTTTCGGGGGTTGACTCTTCGGTCATGCGCCTTGTCGGGGTTACCGAGAACAGTGAGTTTGGCAGCGACGGACCCGAATCTGACCGCCACCCCTAGGCTCGTCAACCGGAGACAGCCAGGGTGCCGCATCGGAGGCCCCGTGAGCGAAAACGGCCCCTTACCCATCAACCGGACGGCAGCGCTCTCCTATCCGTTCAGCGTCGCCAGCGGCATAGTCTGCCTGATAGTCGGTAGGCGCCACCCTTTCGTCCGCTTCCACGCCTGGCAATCGATCTTGCTCGGCGTAACCCTCGTGATCGCGATCCTAGCACTGGAGCAGGTCCCGATCGTCGGCTTCATGATGGCTCTGGGCGCCGCCGGGTTGTGGCTACTCGCGACGCTGTTCTTGATCTGGCGGGCCCTGCGGGGTCACTGGTCGGCACTACCGCTGATCGGCGACATCGCAGCCGAACGGGTACCCACTGACTCGACTCCTTCGGGTTCGAGCTAGTCGGCTAGCCAGCCGCGAGCAGTGCTTCTTCGGGCTCGGGTTCCTCGACCGGTGCGTCGACGCTCTGCCGCGCACCGTCCAGTGACACCGAGACCAGCGCCGAGATTCCCGGCTCCTCCATCGTCACGCCGTACAGATAATCCGCCGCCTCCATCGTCCGCTTGTTGTGGGTGATGATGACGAACTGACTGTCGCCGCTGCTGAAATGGCGAATCATCTGCAGGAAGCGGCTCACGTTGGCATCGTCCAGCGGGGCGTCGACCTCGTCCAGGATGCAAAACGGACTCGGCTTGACGCGATAAATCGCGAATAGCAGCGCTAGCGCGGTCAGAGCCCGCTCACCGCCCGACAGCAGATTGATCGAATGGACGCGCTTGCCGCGCGGGCTGGCGACGATCTGGATCGGCGTCTCGAGGGGATCATCGGGATCCTCAAGATGGATCTCTGCGAACCCACCCTCGAACAGCGTCTGGAAGGTGTAGTCGAAGTTCTCCTTGATCTTTCCGAACGTCTCTACGAACAGTTCGCGGGCGGTGCGGTTGATCTTGCGGATCGCCTCCTCGAGCTGACGCCGCGCGACGACCAGGTCATCCCTCTGCTTGACCAGAAACTCGAGCCGCTCCGACTCGCGCTCGAACTCCTCGACCGCCAGCATGTTGACCGGGCCCAGATTGGCGCGCTTGCGGCGCACCGCCTCGAGCCGCGTCTTGAGCTCGTCCAACTCCACCGTCTTCTCGTCCTCCTCGAGTGGGTGCTCGGCCACCAGCACCGCCAACTCGGTCTCGTACGTCTCCTCGATATGACCGGCGACCGTTTGCCGGCGATGCTCGATGTCCTGAAGCGTCAGCTCACACTGGTGACGCCGCTCCATCGCCGTGTCGTGCTCACGCCGCAAACCTCTCACTTCGTTGTCGTGCCCGGATCGTTTTTCCTCGATCGCCGCCACGGTCTCGCGATGTCCGCGTAACCCGACCTCGACCGTCTCGAGCTCGACGTAGAGTGCTTCGATCTCCCCGCCCGCGGTCTCGGCCTCAGCCACCAGCCGCGTGCACTCGTCCTCGAGCCGGGCGCGTTCGCCAGCTCGACCGCCACGGGCTTCCTCCAGCGCCGACTCGGCTGCACCCAAGTGTTCGAGCTCCCGCTCGACGAGGCTCAGATCGGCTTCCGCAGCGGTTCGCTCGAGTTCGACTGCGTGTCGGGCCGAAATCCGTTCCGTGCGCACCTCGTCGTACCGTTCGAGCGCTGTGCGAACGGCGGCCAGCCGCTCGGTCGCACGCGTGGTGTCGATCGACAGCTCGGCATGGGTCTTCGTTACCGCTTCCTGTGCTTGAAGGGCTCGATCGCGGGCCGCTTTTTGCTCACCGATCTCGGCTTCGAGTTCGGCTCTCCGGCGGGCCGCATGCGTGGCTGCTTCTTCACCCGCCACCAAGGATTCACGCCCGGCCCAGTAGGAGCCATCGGCCTCGCGCCATTGATCGCCGGCCGCACTCATAGCCGCTTTGTGTCCCGCCAGCTCGCGCTCGACCCGATCGAGCTCTTCGGTCAAGCCGGCGACATCCGCCCGCCGTCCCTTGAATTCGGTCTCGGCTTCCGCCAACTGCCGACGGCGTGATAACAACCCGTGACCGTTCTCGGACCCAGCCGTCCGCCAGCGGCCCACCGGCTCCAATAGCGTGCCGTCCAATCCGGCGATCGTGTAGTAGCTGGCTGCTTGTGGCTCACTGCCAAGCGCCGAGCGACAACCAAAGCAGGCCGCCGCGTTGGCCACGATTAGCAGCCGCTGGAACAGCGGCTCGAACCGCTCGGGCAACTTGCGATCACCGGTCCAGCGCACGACGTCCGAGCCGCGCGCCAGCACATGCGCTGCGGCGGCATCGGGTATCGGGGGCGGCTCCGCTGCATCGATCAGCTCCGGAATCAGGAAATCGGCCCTGCCACCACTCTTTCCGTCCAGTTGCTCGGCCGCCGCTAACGCCGATTTCTGGTCCTTCGCTAGCAACCCATGGCCGAGGCTCTCCAAGTACCGCTCGAGCGCTTTCTCGAAGCGGCGATCGACGGGCTCGAGGACCTGCGGTAACGCTCCGTACACGCCGCGAACGCGCTTCGACGCGCCGAGCAACGAACGGGCGCCGGACGCGTACCCCTCGAACCTCGCCTCGAGATCGGTTAGCGCGCTCTTGCGACCGGCTGCTGTCTGTTCGGCGGCCCGAGCTGTCTCCAATCTCTCGCGGATCGCGTTGACCGTTGACGACAACATGTCTGCCGCCGACTTCGCGATCTCACGGGCCTGGTCCGCTTCCGCCCGCTGCGCCTCGGCGGCTTCGACAGCAGCCCGGGCCCGATCAACGGCGGTCCCTGATTCACCCGCTTCGCGTTCCCGCGACTCGAGTTCGGCACTCAACGCCGATAAGCGCTCTTCTGCGCTCTCGGCCGCCGTGGCCTGACGAGCCCGGGCTTGGTCGACCTCTGCCAACCGCTCGCGTAGTGACTCGAGTCGCTCGGTTAGGCGCCGCTGTTCAGCCATGAGGTCCGCCCGGCGTTCCTCCTCATCAGCGGTTTCGGACGGGGCCATTCGTTCCGCGATCCGGTCGACTTGCTCACGCGCCGCGGCCAGATCCACTTCCAAGTTCGCTCGCCGTTCAGCCAGGTCATCCGACCGGATGCGTGCCTGCTCCGCTTCGGTGGCCAGTTCCTCCAACCGCTGCCGGTGATGCTTGAGCGTCTCGCCGTTTACCAGTCGAACTTCCTCGCGACGCGAGATACGGCTGCGCACCGCCTCGACCGAGGCACTCGTGGCCTGCTCCTGCTGGCGCAGCTCGATCAACTCGACCTCCATCGTCTCGACGCCGGCCTCACGTTCGGCCAAGCGAGCCGCCAGCTCGGACTCCTTCTCCTGCAACCCGCGAAGCTCCTCGGCCAATGGCGCTCGCTGTGTCTCCAGCGTCTCCAGCTCGCAAGCTGCCAGATGCACATCCAACCGTGTCTCTTCGGCCTGGTACTTCAGAAAGCGGCGTGCCTTGCCGACCTGGCGTTTTAGCGAGGCAACGTTTCGGTCGACCTCGGCCACGACGTCTTCGACCCGGTCGAGATCGATGGTGGTCGCCTCGAGCTTCCGTTCTGTGGCCCGACGCCGGTTCTTGTAACGCGTGACGCCGGCTGCTTCCTCAAAGATCGTCCGCCGCTCCTCGGGCCGATCCGACAGCAGGCTGTCGACCATGCCCTGTTGGATCAGGGTGTACGAATGGGTACCGATCC
>JBDHED010000042.1:0-12161 GCA_039591175.1 Gemmatimonadota bacterium
GATCGCGGCGAAGGCGACGGCGACCAACCCCATCTTCCCTGGGAGATCGAGCAGCGCTTCACCACCGGTGATCATCGCGCCCACGAGAATAATCCCCGAGATGGCGTTCGAAACCGACATCAAAGGAGTGTGGAGCGCGGGCGTGACCTTCCAGATCACCTGCCAACCGACGAAGCAGGCCAAGACAAACACCGTGAGGTGGCTGAGAAACTCCTGCATTACGCCTCCGCTCCGGCGGCGCTCTCGACCGGGGTTTCGGGTTCGGCCGCACCGGTCGGCGATGAGCGCCGATCAGTGCCGGCGTGAACGATAGCTACCGCGCCCACGATCTCGTCGGTCAGGTCGATCGTTACACCGTCCTCGTCCCAAGCTTGGAGCAAGAGATTCATCATCGTCCGCGCGTAGAGTGCGCTCGATTGGTCCGCCATCCTCGAAGGCAAATCGGTATAACCCAGGATCTTCACTCCATGGGCCTCGACCGCTTCATCGGCGCGGGCCAAAGCGCAGTTGCCACCGCGTTCGGCCGCCAGATCGACGATCACCGACCCGGGTCGCATCGACTTGACCATCTCTTCAGTGATGAGCACCGGGGCATCTTGGCCGGGGATGGCGGCGGTAGTAATGATGACATCGACATCGGCGACGTGACTCGCTAACAGTTCACGTTCGCGCTCGAGAAACGCGTCCGATTGCGTACCCGCATATCCACCCGCGGTCTCTTCGATCGCTTCAAGGTCGAGCTCGATAAACTTCGCACCCAGCGATTCCACCTGCTCGCGCACCGGAGGTCGGGGGTCGAAAGCGCGAACCACCGCACCCAACCGATGTGCGGTGGCGATCGCCGACAACCCCGCCACGCCAGCGCCGATAACGAGAACGTGCGCCGGAGTCACCGTACCGGCCGCCGTCATCAGAAGCGGGAAGTAACGGCCAAAGTCGTTGGCCGCTTCGAGCACGGCTTTGTAACCGGCGATGTTCGCCATCGCCGACAGCGCATCCATTTTTTGCGCTCGCGCGATTCGTGGGATCGCCTCCATGGCGAGCGCCGTGACCCGCTGGTTGACCAGCGCCTGCACGATCTCTGGAGTTGCTTCAGTAGTCAGCAACGAAACTACGATCGCGCCCGACCGCATCCGTCCGATCTCCTCGGGCGTCGGCGGGCGGACCTTCAGCACGACATCCGCCTCCCACAGCGTGTTGTCGGTGACGATCGTCGCACCCGCATCGACGTACGCCTGATCGGGTACCGCTGCCGCCAAACCCGCGCCCGACTCGATGACAAACTGGGCGCCGCGTTCGGACAGCTTGCGCACCGTCTCGGGTACTGCGGCTACACGGCGCTCGCCGGCCTGCGTCTCTTTGGGAACTCCGAACTTCATGTGCCTCCTGGAAAAAAACCCGCCACCAAGATACCGACCTTACTGGGCAGCGACACCCTGTTTTCGGTGTCCCGTCGTGAGTATCGTTGGGGGATGAATCAGGGACGTATCGAAGCCATTCATATCGTGGCGGCTGCGGGGGAATCCCCGACGGCCGTCGACGGCGTGAAAGCGGTCGCCGGCCAGGGCCTCGAAGCGGATCGCTACGCCACCGGTGAGGGTATCAAGCCCGGAAAAGCAGGCGGCAAGCGCGCCGCCACGTTGATCGAGGCCGAGGCGCTCGAAGCGCTCGCGCACGACTACGACGTTCAAATCGGGCCCGGCGAGTCGCGCCGCAACATCACCACGCGCGGGATCGCGCTCAACCATCTGGTCGGGCAGACGTTCAAGGTCGGTGAGGCCATGTTGCACGGCGTCGAGCTCTGCGAGCCATGTAACTATCTGGAGAGCCTAACCCGGCCGGGTGTTCGGGCCGGGCTCGTCCACCGCGGTGGTCTCCGGGCGGAGATCCTGGAAAGCGGCATGATAAGAATCGGAGACGTGATTCATGGGTAAACGGGACTGGTCGAGAATCAGCGACTCACGACTGGTACAGGTCCTGGTTGTGTACCTGGCGGGCGGCTGGGCCGTACTGGAGGCCACGGGGCTACTGGTTGACGCCTTCGACGGGCCAAAATGGGTAGTACGAAGCACGTTCGTGGTTCTGCTCGCCGGGCTGCTCGTCACCCTGCTCGTCATATGGGCGCGAACACGACCCGGTGTTCAAGAGGATCAAACCCACCGAAAGAACCGAGCGCTGCTCGCCGGAGTGTTAACGATCTCGCTGCTGTTGATCGCGTCCGCATTGTACCTCGTGGTGCGCGACCGCGGTCGCAGTCTCGCCCCATCGCTGGCAATCGCCGAAAGCGCGGGGCCGGGAATCGCGATCCTGCCGTTTCACGTCAACGACCCCGAGCTGAATCGCTGGCGCGAGGGGATGGTCGACCTGCTATCGACAAATCTCGACGGCGCCGGCGGTCTGCGGGCGATCGACAGCCGCACGGTGTTGGCACGTTGGAGGCAGCTCGCACCAGCCGACGAAACGGTCGATCTGCCGACCGCGTTACAGATCGCGCAGTCGAGCGGCGCCCGATACGCGCTCGTTGGTAGTGTCGTCTCGAGCGGTGACAACATGCGGGTAGGAGCAGATGTCTACGATCTCGAGGATGGAAGCAACCTCGGTCGAGAGCAGGTCGAAGGCGCGCCGGATTCGATCTTTGGGCTCGTCGACCGGTTGTCGATCGAAGTACTGAGTTTGGTCCTCGAAGAGGGGGACGACGAGCTGCCGGGCGTCGATCTGGCGGGCATCACGACGCAATCGGTCCCAGCGCTGAAGTCGTACCTCGAAGGTGAGACTCTGCTTCGGTCGTCGAGCTTCCGTGAGGCGATCCCGGCGTATGAGGAGGCGGTCGAGGCGGACTCCACGTTCGCGCTGGCGTACTATCGGCTGAGCAGCGCTCTGGGTTGGCTGGAATCCCTTGGTGGGAGAACCCAGGAGACATTGGACGAAGCGGCCCGGTACGCGGACCGTCTACCGGAACGCGACCGTGATCTGTTTGAGATCAGTCAGGCGTTCCACGGGAATCGAAGCAACGCTACCGAGTTGGCGTTAAACGCCACAGAACGCTATCCGCAAGACCCCGAGGCGTGGTTTCTCCTCGGCGAGGTCTACTTCCACCGACCGACTCAGTCGATAGCAACGCGCGAGGACATCGATGGCGCATTCACCCGCGCGACCGAGCTCGACCCGTCCTACACGCCGGCTTACATCCACCCACTCGACAACGCGTTCAGGTACGCCGACAGTACGGCGGCAACGCTGTTGATCGAGGAGTATGAACAGTACGCCGCCGGTACCGAGTATGACATAGCCTACGAGACGACGTATAAGCTCCTGTTTGGCGATTCCCTCGACCGGGCCGATTTCTCCATCCTGGACACGCTTCCCACCTTCGTCCTGAGCCGAATAAACAACCTGCTTCAGCACCCGCGCGCGTTCAGGGTGCGCAGCGAAGCCATGCTACGACTAGCTGATCGACCGGACGCCCCGCGAAACCTGATTCAGAACTTCCTCCCGTTCGTCATGATCAATGAGGGACGGCTCGACGATGGGCTCCGCGCCCTGGCGGACAGACCCATCGACGATGACTACTTCAACTTCATGTTGGCTTTCTACTACTGGGGAGTCGGATGGGATGCCACAGCGATGGCGGCGGCCTCGGAGCTCGGTCCGGCGGACAGCCTTCCGAGCACCAAGTGGGCGGTCGCTGCGTTGATGGCGATTGAAGAGGGGCGCGAGCAGGAGGCCGACTCCATAAGAGTGTTGGCTGAAGAGTTTGTTGATCGCTTCTACGCTGAAGGCGACTCGACAATGGCCCGTAGCATCGAACTCGGCATCATGACCCTCGATGGCCGCCGTGCGATGTTAGAGGGCCGCGACGAAGATGCGTTCCGGTTGTTGGATGAGGCGTTTCGCGAGAACGCATCGTTCTTCATGATCGGGTGGATGGTGGAGCTTTTGGAACGCATGGGGCGGCCGGAAGAGGCGATCCGTTACGGGCTAGTCTTCGGCCCGAGCCCTTGGGCGGGGATACCTTTGGGAAAGCTGTACGAGCAGATCGGCGATCGCGACCGAGCGCTGGAGGCTTATGGCTGGGTGACGCTGACGTGGGAGAACGCCGATCCGGCGCTCCAGCCCATGATCGCGGAAGCGCGCCAGGCGATCGCTCGGTTGCGCGGGCTCCAGCGCGGCTGATCCCTACGACCTACTCCATCTCGAGCAACACCTTCAGCACGCCCGGCCTGACGGCGTGCTCGAATGCGTCGATCCCGTCTTCGAGCGCATATCGGGCGTGAATGAACGGTGTGACGTCGATCGTACCGCTGGCCAATAGCTCCAGTGCTGGCGCGAACGGACCGCAGCGCGAGCCCACCAACGTGATCTCGTCGACGACCAGCGCCGAGGCGTCGAACGTCAGGTCGCCGGCGTAAGTGCTCTTTAGGACCAGTGTGCCGCGCGGGCGGAGCGCGCGCCGCGCGGTTGCGAACCCGTCGGCGTTGCCGGTGCACTCGACAACGATGTCGAATGCGGCCGGTTCGACCGAGTTGGGGTCGTCGATCGTGTTCCCGAGTGACGCGAGTAACTCCAGCTTCTCAGTGTGACGGCCGAGGACGGTTAGGTCACATCCCGTCAGCACCAACGTGCGAGCGATTAGCTGACCCAGCTTGCCGTCGCCGATGACGAGCACGCGATCGTTCGCGCCGACATCGACCTGTTGTTGGATCTCGAGCGCGGCCGCCAGCGGCTCGGTGAACGTGGCCTGGTTGTCGGAGATGTTCTCTGGCACCACGTGCAGATTGTCGACCGGCAACGTCAGATACTCGGCGAACGCGCCGTCGCGGCCGACGATGCCGAGCACCGTCCGATTCTCACAATGGCTTCTGCGGTCCCCGCGACATGCCCGACACTCGCCGCAGACAGCGTTGATCTCACCGACCACACGTCGTCCCATGAGCTCGGTGGATCCGGCTTCAACCACGCCGACGAACTCGTGCCCGAGCACGCCGGTAAACGGGTAGTACCCGCGAACGAGCTCCAAGTCGGTGTTGCAGATCCCCGCGAGGCGGACTTTGAGGAGCGCTTCGCCGGCCGGCGGCTCCGGGACCGGTACGTCGCGCACCGAGAGATCGCCGTTCTCGAGCCAGATCGCCTTCATCGCTCGCTCGGCTCGTTACCCTGCATGAGCCCGGCAGCCAATGTTTCCAGCCGTGCGATCGACGCGTCGATGTCGTCGGTCGTGGTGCGCGGATTGATCGGACAGAAGCGCAATGCGATCCGCCCATCGAGCGTCGTCGAGCTGACCATCGTGAACCCATCATCGATGCTCGCTTTGACAAGCGCGCCGCTGATCCGATCGATTTCAGCATCCGGCAATCCTGCGGGCGCGTAGCGAAACGTGACGACGCCGAGTTGGGCCGGCGTCACGACCTCCCAAACGGAAGACCCACGAAGCACCGCCTCGGCGTGCTCTGCGAAGTCGAACCCTTTTTCGACCGCCTCACGGAACGCCGCCAGACCGTACACCTGAATCGACAGCCACAGCTTTAGCGCCCGAAAGCTGCGCGTCAGCTGGACCCCGTAATCGGCGAAGTTGATCTCTTCCGTCTCGCCTTCCACATCGCGCAGGTAGTCGGCGCGAACCGTGAACGTGCGCGCCAGAGAGCGCGGTTCCTGGACCAACACGCAGCCGATCTCGTACGGTTGAAACAGCCACTTGTGGGGGTCGAGCGCGAGCGAGTCGGCGCGCCCGAGACCGGCCAGTGACACCCGTCCACGATCGGTGAGAACAGCGGCCCCTCCGTAGGCGGCGTCGACGTGCAGCCACAGATGCTCGGCGGCACAGTAGTCGGCCAACCGTCCAAGCGGGTCGACCACGCCGGTGTTGGTCGTGCCCCCGTTCGCGATCACGCAAAACGGTTTCCGGCCGGTCGCGCGATCGGCAGCGACCGCTTCACCCAGTGTCGCCATGTCCAATCGATAATCGTCGTCCGAGGGCAGCCGGCGGAACTGCTCGGGCGCAAAGCCGAGGACCTTGAGCGCACGATCGATGGCGGTATGCGATTGATCGGAACCATAGGCGACCGCGCCACGGAGGTCGTCGTCCAAGCGTTCGTGTCGCGCCACCGCCAGCGCGGTCAAGCTGGCCATCGAGCCACCGCTCACAAACAACCCACCGGCCGACGATCCCATGCCGCACAGCTCACGCAACCAGTCGATCGTCACCAGCTCGAGCGTCGCCGGTCCCGACGATTCGATCCATGTGCCGGCGAAAACGTTGTGGCCAGCGGCGAGCGCGTCCCCGAGCACGCCCACGAAGTTGCTCGGGCTCGGGACGAATGCGAAGAAGCGCGGATGGTGAACCCGACCCATATGGAAAAGGACGTCGCGCTCGAGTCGCTCGAGTACGACCTCGGGGTCGCGACCCTCTTCCGGGGGTGGCTCCCTGAGCAACTTCTCGAGCGTCGCTCGGTCGGTCGTGCGACCGGCGTGTTGATCTCTCAGAGTAGTGGTGTGCTCCACTAGCAGATCGACGACCCGATACCCGAGCGAGCGCATCGCCTCGGGCGAGAGCTCGAGCGACCCGTCCCCCAAGGCTCGAGCTAGCGGGTTTCGGGGACGTACGGCATGACCGCCAGCGGTCGGCGCGGGCCCTCTCGCAACACCGCTCCCACACCGGTCAGCGCGCCGCCCAGCTCATCCCGCGCCCATTGCGCCGCCATCGGCTCCAGGCTGGACACCGCGCGGCCGCGACTGACGCTGCGCAACAAGAGGAGTTCCCGCACCCGATCGAGGAAACGTTGTTTGGCGGGGTAGATGTGGAGTCTCACCGTCGCATCGGGCTCGATCCCTGCCGCTTCCTTGGCCGCCACGAGCGCCGTCTCGAGGCCACCGACACGATCGACGAGACCTCGTTCCTCCGCTTGGGTACCGGTCCACACTCGGCCCTGGGCCACGGCATCGACCTCCGGCACCGGCAACTCTCGACCGTTGGCGACCCGTTGTACGAAGCTGCGATAGACAGCCTCGATCAGCGTGCGAAATGTCTGTCGCTCGGCCTCGGTCAAGCTACGCGTCGTGGTTGGAAACTCGGCGCCGGGGTTGGTGCGCACCGTCTCCCACTCGATACCGAGCTTGTCCCACGTTTCCTCGGCGTTGAACAACACCCCGAAGACGCCGATCGATCCGGTGATCGTCGACGGCTCGGCGACGATCTCGTCCGCGCCGGCCGAGATCAGATAGCCGCCCGAGCCCGCCACGTCGCTCATCGACACGATGATGGGTAGCCGCTCGTTTAGGTCCTCGATCGCGGCCCAGATCTCCTCCGACGCCAGCGCGTCACCGCCGGGGCTATCGACCCGTATCACGACAGCATCGAGGTCGTTGTCACGGGACACCTCGCGGAGCATCTCGATCGTCGACTCAGCGCCCATCGTGCGGCCAAACACGGGGTCGAACTCACTCTTACCACCGGTGATCGCACCGACCGCGTACACAAGCCCGATCGTTCCGGCGACGCGCCCCCGCGGGCCCGGCAGCGTCGTCATGTACTCGTCGAGGCTCACGAAGTGTTTTTCGATCCGTGTCTTCGCATCCACCGAACTGACACCGGTCGCCCTGGCCAGCGCCATCTTGCGCACGTCCGCTTCGTATCGCTCCCCATCGATCAGACCGAGCGCGCTCAAGTCGCGCGCCAGGTAGACGCCCTGATCGATCGCGTCGACGAAGCGCTGACGGTCAACCCCACGCGCCTCCACGACGGTGTCGATGAAACGGTCGTAACGCTCGGCGAGAATCGACTCCGCGACCTCGCGGTGCTCGTCGCTCATCGACTCGCGGCGGAACATGTCGGCTGCGGTCTTGTACGCGCCGATCGCCTCGACCTGGGGGTCGAGCCCGAGCTTGCCGAGCATCGGTCGAATAAACGGGGCTTGGAAGCGGAAACCGTTGAGCGCCATTCCAGCGTCGGGAAGCACGTAGACCGAATCCGCGGCTAACGCCACGTAGTACCCGAGCTCGTCGGTGGCCGTCGTGAACGCGTACACGAACTTGCCCGACTCGCGAAAGCGAGCCAGCCGCGATCGGATCTCCTCGGCTTTGGCCCAGCCGTATCCGGGCGCACCGATGCGCAGGTACACACCCGCAATCCGCTCGTCATGGGCGGCTCGGTCAAGCGCCAGGACCAGGTCTATCAGCTCGACCTTGGCGCCCTCGAACTCGGCCCGGAAGAGGTCCGGCGGGGCGCGCTCGACCACCAACCCATCGAGTTCGATCGCCAGGATCCCGGGGCGCCTGAAGTCGGCGTCGACTTGGGTCGACATGAGCGGCCGCAGGAACAAGACCCCGACGACGACCACGATCGATATGGCCGCGAGAATCGACAACGCGATCACGATAACGCGTCTCATGGCGATCTAGAGTCGGTCCCCGCGGGCCGATCGTCAAGGCAGGCTCTCCCGCGGGCGCTAGATTCGACCCGTGATCAACTGGTTCCTCGACCTCGACCCCATTCGACAGGCTTTGCTGGCCGGCGGCGTCACGTGGCTCGTTACCGCGCTTGGCGCGGCGCTTGTTTTCCTGACCACAACGATGCCGCAACGTTTGCTCGACGCGATGCTTGGCTTCGCCGCCGGGGTCATGATCGCGGCCAGCTTCTGGTCGCTGCTCATGCCGTCGATCGAGATGGCGACCGCCGGCGGTGGACCTGGGTGGGGACCCGCGCTGATCGGGTTCTTGGCCGGTGGAGCGTTCCTGCGCGTGGCCGACCAGTATCTACCCCACCTCCATCCCGGTCTGCGGCCCGACCAGGCCGAGGGCGCACCCACCGCCTGGCACCGGGCGACGCTCCTCGTGATGGCGATCACGTTGCACAACATCCCCGAAGGTCTGGCGGTCGGTGTCGCGTTTGGCGCTGCGGCTTCAGGTCTCGAGTTCGCCGGCGCCGCCACGCTCGGTGCTGCAGTTGCACTGGCGATCGGCATCGCGATACAGAACTTCCCCGAGGGGATCGCCGTAGCGATGCCGCTGCGTCGAGAGGGTGTTTCGGCACCCAAGTCGTTCTGGTACGGGCAGCTATCGGCGATCGTCGAACCCGCTGCGGCGGTAATCGGTGCAGCCGCGGTGTTGTTTATCGGTGCACTCTTGCCCTACGCGCTCGCCTTCGCCGCCGGCGCTATGATCTACGTCGTGGTGGAGGAGCTGATCCCGGAATCCCAGTTGAGCGGCCACGCCGATATCGCGACGACCGCGACGATGATCGGCTTTGCGGCGATGATGGTCTTGGACGTGGCGCTAGGATGACCGCACCGAGGGCCAACCGCCTCGCGTTACTTGCGATCGCCGCGGCGTGCGCGATGATTTGCTTCGCGCCCGCACCCGTCAACGCACAAGAACCTACGCCAACCTATGACATCCTGATCCTGGGCGGACACGTCATTGATGGCACCGGTGCGTCCCGTCTCCGGGCCGACGTCGCCATCCTCGGCGATCGACTCGCGGCGATCGGCGATCTGGACGGCAGCGCGGCCCGTGACACGATCGACGCTACCGGGCTCATCGTCGCCCCGGGTTTCATCGATATGCTTGGCCACAGCGAGTTTCGACTGCTGGCGGACGGGCGCGCGATCTCCAAGATCTATCAGGGCGTCACCAGCGAGATCACCGGCGAGGTGACGAGCGTGGTACCAGCCAGCGATCGCCCGCGTGCCCAACGTGAGCGCGAGTACGCACCGTGGGGGATCACGTACACGTGGGACGATCTCGATGGCTACTTCGCAGAGCTCGAGCGCCGCGGAACGGCGATCAACGTCGGCACATGGGTTGGGTTATCGTCGCTCCGGTTACACGGCGTCGGCCCCGAGGAGCGCGCCGCCGAGCCAGCCGAAGTGAAAGCCATGAAGGACGCGCTGGCGGCCGCGATGGAGCAGGGCGCGTTTGGTCTCTCGAGTGGTCTTTCGTACGCGCCGGGCAGATTCGCATCGACCGAAGAGATCACCGAGCTGAGTCGCGTCGCCGCCGAACATGGGGGCTTTTACGCCACCCACATGCGAAGCGAGGGTGCCCGGCTCCTGGAGGCGATCGACGAAGCGATCACGATCGGCGAGCGAAGCGGCGCGCCGGTCTTGATCCACCACTTGAAAGCCAGCGGACGGGCAAACTGGGGCAAGATGGCAGGCGCCGTGGAGAAGATTCAGGCCGCTCGCGATCGCGGTGTCGACGTGATGGCCAACGTCTACCCGTACACCGCGTCGAGCACTGGGCTCAACAACCTCCTGCCCGATTGGGCCGAGGCGGGAACTGCGCCCGAGACGCTGGCTCGGCTCAGGGACCCGGCGTTTCGAAACACCGTAGAAAGGTCCTTGGGCGGAACGACCCCCAACGGCGAGCCTGAACTCGCGACCAGTGCCGGCGGCCCCGGAGGTGTACTGATCTCGGACATCGTCAACGAGTCCCTGACTCACTACGAAGGGATGCGGCTCGACGCGGTAGCCAAACAACGGGGTCAATCCCCGATCGAAGCGCTGATCGATTTGTTGCTCGAGGACGAGCTCCGAACGGGAGCGATCTTCTTCACGATGGACGAAGCCGATCTCATCGAGGCGCTCCGCCAACCGTGGACGATGATCGGTGGCGACGCCGGCGTGCGCGCGTTCGATGGGCCGCTCTCGGATGACACACCGCATCCGCGCGCGTTTGGCTCGTTTCCTCGGGTCCTGTGCCGCTACTCGCGTGAACAGGGGTTGCTGTCGCTCGAGGAGGCGGTGCACAAGATGACCGGTCTGGCGGCTGCACGCGCTGGGCTCGACGATCGCGGGACGCTGGCGCGAGACCACTTCGCTGACGTCGCGATCTTCGATGCTGATACCGTGTGCGATCGAGCTACGTTCGAGAACCCGAAGCAGCTAGCGGTCGGCGTCCACCACGTGATCGTGAACGGCGTTCCGGTGTTGCGGGATGGCGAACCGACCGGTGCCCGGCCCGGGCGCGGCTTGCGCAGAAGCACGACAAGCAAACGATAGCAGTGGCGAGCGATCTCTGCCGGGAGCGCGAGATCCCGGTCTTCCGCTCGGTGGATGGCCGAACCATCGGGTCCGGACGGCTCGGTGACATGACGCGACGGCTGATGGACCTCTACGAAGCGCGGATCGAGAGAGACCCCTAACCGACCCTTGGGGTGCGAGCAATGGTGGAGTGGTGAGTAATCAGCCCAAGGACATCCGGATCGAATACGCGGTCGAAGACGATCTCGCCGTGGAGGAGTTCATCGGGGTGCTCAGAACCTCGACGCTGGCCGAGAGACGACCCGTCGATGACCGGGCGTGCATGGCCGGCATGCTCGAGCACGCCGATCTCATCCTAACCGCGCGAGCGGAAGGCGCCTTGGTCGGCGTCGCACGCTCGGTGACCGACTTCCATTACTGTTGTTACCTGTCAGACTTGGCGGTCGACGAGCGCTACCAGAAGCGCGGCATCGGTAAGCGACTGATCGACGAGACCCAGGATCGGCTCGGTCGACGGTGCAAACTGATCCTGCTGTCGGCACCAGCGGCGATCGATTACTATCCAAGGTTCGGTTTCGAGAAACACCCGCAGGCATGGATCTTGGACCCCGGAAAACACACTCAGTGAGCCTAGAAGCCTTCCATCCAGCCGTTCGCAGCTGGTTCGAGCACCGTTTCCCTAACGGACCGTCGATTCCGCAGCAACGTGGGTGGCCGGCGATACGGTCCGGTCGCCACACGCTGATCGCAGCGCCAACCGGCTCGGGCAAGACGCTGGCCGCATTCCTATCGGCGATCGACGAGCTCATCCGGTTGGGGCTCGATCCGTCAGCCGGCGGACCGGGCGCGCTGCCGAACGAGACCCGCGTCGTCTACGTCTCGCCGCTCAAAGCGCTCAGCAACGACATCGAGAAGAACTTGGCTGAACCGCTGGCCGGCATACGCGCCGAGCTCGAGCGGTTGGGGCTCCCCGACGTCGACGTCCGAACCGCCGTGCGGACCGGCGATACGCCCCCGTCGGAACGCCAAGCGCATCTCAAGAACCCGCCGCACCTGTTCGTAACCACGCCAGAGTCGCTGTTCATCCTGCTGACGACATACCGCGGCCGGCAGATGCTCCAGACCGTGCGCACGGTGATCGTCGACGAGATTCATGCCGTGGCCGATGACAAGCGCGGCTCGCAC
>JBDHED010000043.1:0-12142 GCA_039591175.1 Gemmatimonadota bacterium
CGACCTCGGAGTCGAAATAAAGCTGAACGTCACCGCAGGACAGTCGGTTTCGGTCGATCAGATGCGATCGTCGCACGACGTTCTGTTCCTGGGCATCGGGGCACAGCTGAGCCGCCAGTTGGGGGTGCCGGGCGAGGATGGAGAGGGATGCTGGACCGGCACCGAGTACCTCCGGCGCGTGAACCGCGGTCAGACTCCTGACCTCGGGCAACGGGTCGCGGTTGTCGGCGGCGGGAATACGGCCCTCGATGCGGCCCGTGCTGCTCGTCGGTCGGGAGCCACGGTGACGGTTCTCTACCGACGAACCCAAAACGAGATGCCGGCCATCGAAAGCGAGATCAAGGATGCGATGGCCGAGGACGTCCGATTCGAGTTTCTAGTAGCTCCGATCCGTATCGAGCGGCGTGATCAGGCGATCCGGTCGGTGGTGATCCAACGAATGGAGCTTGGAGCCCCCGATGACTCGGGACGGTGCTCACCGCAACCGATCGATGGTTCGCAAGTCGAGCTGCCGTTTGATTCGGTAATCGTTGCGATATCCCAGGAGCCGGATTGGCATCACCTGGAGGGCCTGAATCCAACCGAGGATCGGTTGGAAACCACAAGAGGCGGCCAGGTGGCCGACGATCTTTGGGCCGGGGGAGATACCCTAGGCTCGGGAATCGCCGGGCTGGCGATCGCGCAGGGCCGCAAGGCAGCCATCGACGTCCACGCCCGGTTGCGGAAGCTACCCCAGCCCAAGCACGGCGATAAGTCCGCGATTCCCGCTGACCGCGTCAAGCACGACTACTACGATCACCAAGATCCGCTAGCTGTCCCCCGCCGCGCGGTCGAAACTTGGCTTTCCGAACCCGACCGGGAGATCCACAAGACGATTTCCGAACGCGCGTTCCTGGAAGAGACGTCGCGCTGCCTTTCGTGTGGTCAGTGCTTTGGCTGCGAGCATTGCTGGACCTATTGCAACCCGGGCGGGTTCACGCGTCTGGAGGAGGTCCAACCCGGGGCCTACTTCTCGTTGTCGATCGAGATGTGCGAAGGGTGTCGCAAGTGCGTCGAGGTCTGTCCCTGCGGTTTTCTCAGCGTGCAGCGTCAGCCCGTTTGATGATCGCCTACACCCCGAAGCGTCAAAGGGGGCGGCTCGTGCCGCCCCCTCCCGAGCAACTCCTGGTTCCCTCAACTACTTCAGCAGCATGTCGTGCGGGCCAGCCGGACCGTTTTCAAAGCTGTTGAAGTCGGGCTCAAATGTGGGCTCCAGCTCCATCCCATCGGGCCCAACGTGGAACAGCCACGCGCCAAACTCAACGTCGCCGTCCAGCGGCGAGAGCAGCGAGTTGGTCACGTACAGCCGCTCGCTGTCCGGCGTCAGCTTCATCATGTTCGGCTGGGGAACCTGAACGGAATCCACGAGTTTGGGGTGATGCGGGTCGGTGATGTTGTACTGCCGCACCTCACCACCACCCCACAACGACACGTACAACAAGTTGTTGTCGTACGAGATTCGCATGTCGGCCGGGATCGACCCTTCGGGTAGCTCGATCACGCGCTCGAACTCCAAAGTCCCGTCGTCGTCGGCATCCTCCCAGTACCACACCGTACCTCCGTAGGCGCAGTTGACGAAACCACCCAACCCTTGCGGCCCGTGCATCCAACGCACTTCGAGGGGTGCCTTGTCGAGATGCACCACCTGCAGCGGTTTCTTCGTCTCCCAATCCCAGACGACAGCCTCGTCTCCGACCAGCTCAGGCGGAGCCAGCTCGTGCATGATGTGCTCCGGTGGCGCCCAGCTCGACGTAATCATGCGGTTCATCTCGAGCTTTACGCCGACGTCGTACATGTAAACCGGTGGCCCGTCTCGCTCCGACGGGTACGACTCGATCAAGTTCCCGTCATCGTCGAGATAAACGAGTCCGCCCGGCGTCCCGCCGTCGACCGACCCGAGCATCGCGATCATGACCCCGCCGGGGATAGCGTAAAACGTGTGCGGTCCGCTGTACCCAGTCGGATCGAGATCGATCGTATTGATCAGCTTGGGCTCTTTCGGGTTCTCCGCCAAGTCGTAGATAAACAGTTTGTTGGTAAACATGCCGCCGGCGAAGATCCGATCGGCGTTCACCGTGTAGCCGAAGTGGTGTGCTTCATCCGCAGCTGAACCGGTGGGGCTGGTGGTGATGATCTTGCCGTACTCCGGTGAGTCCGGGTTCACGTCCACGACCGCGACGAAGTCGCTTTCTTGACCATCGCCGTCGCGCGTCCACACGTAGAGCAGCGACTCTCGCTCACCAGCCTTGAGTCCCTTGACGAATACCGATTCGTCGTCGACTGGCTGCGGAGAGGCGATAGCGAGCGTGGCCAAAGCGGCCAACAAGCCAGCCAGTTTTTTGCTCATCGTTCCTCCGAGATTGTGACCCTTGGTGGCTATTTCAGTCTAATAGTCTCGATGAGAACAACGGGGGTGGCAAGTGAGCAAAAAAAGGGGGCTCCGGGTGGAGCCCCCTCGCCGTGCTCAGTTCGTCTCTGCTTAGCCGGCAGCGTGCGAATGAATCGCAAACGCCGCGCCCTGAGGATCCATGCACTGAGCGATCATGTCCCCACTTCCCCCCGGCACTTCCATCGGGCCGTTAAGGACTTGGCCGCCTTTCGCCTTGACCTTCTCAGCAGCCTCGTTCACGTCGGACACGACAGTGTAGTAAAGCCACATCGGCGGTCCCGGCATCTCGGCTGGCTTGTTGAACATTCCGCCCATCGTCTTGTCACCGAGGCCGTACATCTGATACGTCCCCGCTTCACCCATGTCCATCGCTTCGGTCTTGCTCCATCCGAACAGCTTCGAATAGAAAGCGAACGCCCCCTCATGGTCGGTCGTCGCCAGCTCGTGCCAGCTGAACTCCCCGACGCTCGGATCGTGTGGGTCGCCAGGTTGTTCGTTGGCCGGCTTGTAAACCGCGAACACCGCGCCCTGTGGATCGGAGACGATAGCGAACCGGCCGACGTTTGGAATCTCCATCGGGCCGTGGATCAAGTTACCGCCCAACTCTTTGATCTTGTTCGTGGTCTCGTCGACATCCGGCGTCGTGATGTAGGCGATCCAGTGCGGTGGGGCGCCCGCCTTCTTGGCCTCCTCGGGCAACGCCATGACCCCACCCACCGGGCTCTCACCGTTCATCCACATCGTGTACGGTTCGGGTGACTCCTCGAACGGGGCGGTGCCCCAACCGATCGTGTCGTGGTAGAACGACTGGGCCGCGTCGGGATCAGAAGTCATCAATTCATACCAAACGAACTTTCCACTTTGCGATTCGGACATCAAAACCTCCTGCTGAGGATCGTTAACTCCGGTGCGTATCAGAGAGAAAACCGAAATTGTACCCCCGACGACCCGGCGACAACCAAAACCTCGTCGGGCCGCCGGAGGTTGGGCTGGCGCTTGATAGACGGTGCCGACCGCGCCGGCGCTCAACCACCGACCAAAACGGCCTGCCAGGTCGTCGGCGCTGTGGTACACTGCCCATCGTGGCTGCGCTCGGCAACCGCGAGCTTGGCATGCACCGTTCGATCAGTCGGCGTGACTTCATTCACGCGGCTGGTCTTGCCGCAGTGGGGCTGCCGCTCGTCCTGAGCTCGTGCCGACGCGGTTCGGTCGAGCGCTACTACCCGCCCACGCGGACGGGGCTGCGCGGCTCCCACCCTGGTTCGTTCGAGATAGCTCACGCGCTGGCCCGTGAGGGCCGGGACTTCGGCACCGGCTTGGACCTGGGCGAGCAGTACGATCTGGTGGTAGTGGGTGGTGGAATCAGCGGGTTGGCGGCAGCCTACTATTATCGGCGGATCCGCGGTCCGGAGTCCCGAATCCTCATACTCGAGAACCACGATGACTTCGGCGGACATGCCAAACGCAACGAGTTCCACCAGGGTGGAATGATGCGCCTCGCCTGGGGTGGCGTGTTCAACCTGGAGTATCCGCTGTTTAGCGAGACGGTCAACGCGCTCCTTGCGGAGCTGGGCGTGGACATCGCCCGTCTCCTGGAGCGGAGCGGCTTCAACTATGGCGAGGATGGCAGACTCGGCCCAGCAACGTACTTCGATGCCGAAACGTACGGTCAGGACATCCTGATCCCGGGCTTCGCACTCCGGCACGGCGACCCATCGAAAGTCTTGGATCAGCTCGATCTAGTCCCCCTCAGCGCCGAGTCCCGGGCGTCGCTCAAACGATTCTACTCCATCCGCACCGACGTCCTCGCCGGGCGGAGTTCGGAGGAGCGCGCGCGGTTCCTGAGGAGCATCAGCTACACCGACTTCCTCCGGCAACACGGCGGCCTGACCGACGAGGCGGCGCAGATCTTCGTCAAAACGACCCACGGCTATTGGGGCGTCGGAGCGGACAGCCTGTCGGTGGCCGAGTGTGAGGGAGCGGGACTCCCGATGGCACACCTGCTCGGCGGGGAGCTCAAGAAACCGTCGGGAAGTGTCGGGGGGGAGACCGCCATGTTCCCCGACGGCAACGCCTCCATCGCCCGCCTCCTGGTACGTGGGTTGGTTCCGGGAGTCGCTCCGGGGAGGGACATGGACGATATCGTCACCGCTGCGTTCGACTACTCGGGTCTCGACCGGGCGGGCTCCCCGGTGCGGCTGAGGCTGAATTCGACCGTGGTGAACGTGGTGGAGCGGGATAGTACCGTGTACTTGACTTACGTGCGCGACGGGCAAACGCTCCGGGTACGGGCTGGGCAAGCCGTGCTCGCCTGCGACCACTCGATCGTTCCGCACTTGTGCCCGCAACTGCCCGAGGCGCAGAAGCAGGCGCTGCACTACCAGGTCAAACGCCCCCTCCTGCTCACGAACGTCTTGCTACGCAGCAGCAACGCGACCGACCAACTGGGCGTTTCGGGCGCATACTGTCCGGGGCGTCTCCACGGCGCGACCTGGCTGGTCAAGGGGATCCACGCGGACAGCTACCGGCACGAATGGAACGACCCTGGCCCTGTCGTCATGCAGTTTTGGGGGTCGGTCGATCCGCAGATGCGAGGGCTCGACGCGCGCGCACAGCATCGCGTCTCGCGTGCGCGGCTGTTGGCCATGAGCTTCGAGGAGTTCGAGCGCGAGGTGAGAATCGTCCTCGACGGCATGTTGGGTCCGGCCGAATTCGATGTAGCCCACGATATCCTGGCCATCACCGTCAATCGCTGGCCGCACGGCTACGCGTACGACTATCTGGATCTTTGGGATCCGGAGTGGCCACCCGGAGAGGCGCCACACGAGATCGCCCGCCGACGATTTGGACGGGTCGCGTTCGCCAACGCCGATGCCGGTGCGAATGCCTACACCCACATCGCCATCGACGAGGCGTGGCGCGCCGTGAACGAGTTGACGGGCTAACGACGGGTACCCGCTTGCGTGTGGCCCGCTCGTGCCAGGCCCGCTACGAGATCAGCCCTGCCAGGCGCAAGGCATTCAGGGCATGGCGAGCGCCGGCCGACCCAAGCGATTGCTCAGGGACATGAGTTGTGGAGACCTATTCCTCGACGGCCGCGGCTGCTCCGTTGGCACTGAACATATCGACGCCGACTTTCCAGGTGCCGTCCGGCTGCTTCTTCCAGACCGTCATGTACTTGCCGTCGATTGCCAAAGGTTTGCCTTCGGAATCCTGGACCTCGATGCGATAGGTGCCAATCGTATATCCGAGGTCGCCGCCCACGTCCCCCATCGACGGACTCCAGGTGAGCGAGTACCCAGGCATCGCCTCCAGCGCGGCGAAGACAGCGCGACTCTCCTTCTTGCCCCGTGCCATGGGCACGTCAGGTGGGAGAACGTGCGCGTCATCGACAAAGTGAGCCATGAGCGCGTCGAGCGGGCTGTCACTCGTTGAGTAGGCCTCGAACATGGCTCGATCCGCCTCCATCAGGGCTGTCCGCTCTGCATCCAGATCGGCCGCTTGCGACGGATTATCAGGGGTGGGAGAGCAACCAAAGGCCAAGAACAGGGACACCACCGGTAATGCGAGAAGCTGCCGCATGGACTTCCTCCATGTGGGATTAACGTTTCTGTATCTTTTCGGAAGCGCTACCCTACTATGTTATAGGAGATTAGTCGCCTCGGCTGCCCGAAGTGTTGGCGTGCCCGCAGACGGAAAGGCGGCATCGGAACCAGCTCGAGAATGCTGTCCGCTCGACAGCCGGCTTCTTGGCCGCCTCGCGGAAGCGGGTGTCGCTAGGTTTGGGCCGGGGGGGTTAGGAGGCGGCGCAGTACCCTAGCGCGGTGCCGGCCAGCACTCGAGCGCAACGGTCGATCGAGTCGAGATCGACCCACTCGATGTCCTGATGCGCACCGTCGCCCGACGGGCCGAAAACGACGCAATCCGCACCGGTGGCGGCGATGAGAGCGGCATCGGTCCAGAACGGCACGCCGATGACCTCGAGTGACTCCCCGCGCTCGGCCTCGAAGGACGCCGTCAGGTGCTCCGCGACGGCGCTGTCGGCAAGAGCCTCAAAAGGCAGCCGCGACAGACCCGACTCCACGATCGCTGCGTCCTTTGGCAAACCCACTCGTGGTGAGCGGATCACCGTTTCGACCTCGGACACGACCGTGGCTTCGGTTTCTCCAGGAATCGTGCGTCTTTCCAGCTCGAGCACGCATTCCGGCGAGTAGACCGACGGTCCCACTCCGCCGCGGATCAATGGAGCGTGGATCGACGGCGGTCCGACGAGCGGATGTGGAGTGCGGTCGCGCAGGCTCGCTTCGAGCTCCCAGAGTTGGCCGAGGATCTTACCCATCCGCATGTTCGCATCGACTCCGCGTTCGAAGTCGCTGCCGTGACAAGCGAAACCGTGCGTTGTGACCTTCAGCCAGGTAAAGCCCTTGTGCGCTCTGACCAGACGCAATTCGGTCGGCTCGGCGACGATCGCGCCATCCACCGAGTAATGCTCGAGCACATCGCGAGTGCCCAGGCTCGCGTCCTCCTCATCGGCCACCATCGCCAAGACGAGATCACCCTTCAACCGATGACCGGACTCAATCAGCGCTGCAACGGAACCGATGCAAGCCGCCAGGGCCCCCTTCATGTCGTATGCGCCCCGGCCGTAGAGTCGTCCGTCCTCGATCCGCGGTTCGAATGGGTGCTGCATCTCTCCGGGACCCACCGTGTCGAGGTGGCCGTTGAGCATCAATGACCGGCCGCTACCAGTGCCTGTCCAAACGCTGACCACGCTGGGTCGGCCGTCAACGGATTCGTGCAGTTGTACATCCAGGTTCAATTCCGAAAGGATCTTCACAACGAGATCAGCGATGACCCGTTCGCCGCGACCAGGCTGACCATTGGAGTCTGCGAACGCGGGATTGATCGAATCGCATCGCACGAGATCGGCGAGCACCCGGCGGTTGTAATCGCTGTCGATGTTGAGGCTCATCGACCGTTAGTCCACACCCCACCCGTCGGCGGCGTAAACCACGCGACCGCCGACGATCGTAAGCACCGGCTCGATCGCTTCGAGTTGCTCGGGGGCGACCTCCAACGGGTCCTCGGACAGAACGACGAGATCGGCGAGATAGCCTGGCAGGAGCCGACCCTTCTCGTGCTCGACAAACTCGGCGTACGCCGAGCCGCTGGTGTAGGCCGCCAGTGCTTCTTCGACGGTGACCTTCTCATCCGGCACCCAGCCATCCGGGTGCGCGCCATCCAACGTTCGCCGTGTCACCGCGGCGTAGACGCTCCGCATCGGCTCCAGCGGCGCAACCGGCCAATCGGTTCCGAAGGCGAGCGGAACCCCCGCGTCGAGAAACGATCGGAACGGGTACGTTGTTTTCGCTCGTTCTGGGCCGATCTTTCGTTCCGCCCAGCGGCCATCATCGATGGCGTGAAAGGGTTGTACGCTGACCACCACGCCGAGGTCGGCCAGACGCTCGAAGTCTTTGCGCGCCATATGCTGGGCGTGCTCGATCCGAAAGCGGCGATCCCACGGCGGGTTTTCATCCTCGATCCGTTCGAGCTGATCGACGACCAGGCTGATCGCAGCGTCGCCGATCGCGTGAACCGAGAGCTGGAGGCGACCGCGGTCGGCACCCGAAGCCAACCCATAAAACGTGTCGACCGGTAGCATCACATCGCTCAGGAGCCCCCGGTTGTCAGCGTTGTCGGTGTAGGGCTCGAACATGTACGCAGTCGACGAGCCCAACGCGCCGTCGGCGTAAGTCTTGAGACTTCCCCAGCGGAGCCAGGAATCGCCGGATCCCGCTGAGACACCGGCTGCCGCCAGCGCGTCCCAACCACTGAGCGCGGTGCGGCAGTAGAACCGCGCCGTGAGCTTTCCTTCGTGCGCGTACGACTCGAGCAACCGCTTCCCGGCCGAACCAGACTCGTAACACATGTCTTGCACGCTTGTCACGCCGATGCGGGCGGCATGCGTCAGCGCGGCGTCGAGCGCTTCGCGGTACTGATCTTCCGAAATCGGTGGAATCGATGGCCGGATGAGATCATGCGCGTCGCGCAGAATCCCGGTCGGGTCGCCGGTCGAGTCACGATCGATGCGACCGCCGGGTGGGTCAGGTGTCGAGCGGTCCACACCGGCGATTTCGAGCGCCAACGAGTTGGCGAGACCGATATGCCCATCGGGACGTCGCATCCAGACCGGGTTGTCGGGCGTGACCAGGTCGATCAAATCACGCGAGGGGAGCGAGTGGCCGGGCCACCGCTCGTGGTCCCACGCCGCATGAAGGTCGATCCATCGGCCCGGCGGCAGCGTCCGCGCGTACTCGCGCAAGCGGCGGACAAACTCCTCAGCGTTGTCGGATGACAGAAGGTCCGGCGCCAGCAGCGTGAAACCGCCGTCTATGAAGTGCGTGTGGGCATCGTTGAAGCCCGGTATGACGCGGTGTCCGCGAAGATCGATCCGACGGGTGTTCGGAGTGACCGGCGCGTCTTCGCTCTCCCCCACCCACACGAGCCGATCGCCGTCAATGACGACCGCTGAGGCCATTGGGCGATCCGGGTCGTTGGTCCAGACACGACCGTTTTCGAGCAGAATCGGACCCTCAGCCGGCGCCTCCTGCGCCTGGGCCGTCCCGGCGACAACGAGCGCCAGTAGCCACCACGCCACCGCGCCACATCGCGCCCGCCTCGATCTAGTCAAAGGAGTAACCGGCGAAAAAAATGTTCTTGGGTTGATCGTCCTCGTAAACGATCACGTAGCGAGCATGACCACGCTCGATACCGCCCCAGAAAACATCGCTCCCCTGGATATCTCCTAAAGTCGGACGGCTCGTGCCGAAACACGTTTGGAGCTCACTCTCGCTCAGCGGCGCGGCGCAGAAGAAGTCCGGCTGCTCGGAGACACGGCTGATATCCAGAATAGACCCCGTGCCGTCAGCATCCATCATCTCGAGGGCTTCCTCGGCGGTCGCCGGCTTGTCCTCTGCCCCGCGGTATTGTCCGCTCTCGAAGACCCGCGCCCGCAGCTTGTCGAGCGCGGCTTGGATACCAGGTTCATACGACACCAAGTAATCGTATGGCTCTGCGCCCATTGCTACCCCCTAAAGATCGAATTCTGGGTTGACGCCGCGCATGAACGCTCCTCTTCTTCCAGGTGTGCCATCAAATCTTCTCTGGGCGGTGCGTTCGAAGCGCGATCAAGCCAGTAGGCATCCAGCGCGACGTCGATCGATTCATGGTTCAGTCCGTGCGGGTCAGCTGCGCGCCTGTGCTTCAAATAAGCTACGATCGCTTGCGCCTCTTCACGCGTGAAAATCGACAGCCTTTGCCGCCCGTGGTCGTACCACGTCATCGCGCCATATCGCCTGGGGTTCACGAACGCCGACCCCCCGGTCTTTCGCACGAACGTTCCGGTCTCGGTTGGAACCTCCACCGCGATATCGTGAAACCCATGCACCAGATGGAACACGGGGTCTTCCCTCACGAGTTGCTCCCGCAGATCGGCGATCAGATAGGCGGGCATGTAGAACCGAAAGGCCGCTTCGGAAAAGAAGTTCAGCGCGCCTGCGCCATCGATGATTTCGGGGTCAACCGTTTCCCAATCCTCTTGCCCGACAAACTGCCCCACGCCGTCGGCCGGTTCACATCCCTCGAAGCTGCCTTGAAGAAAAGGATCGCCCGGGTACTCGTTCGAGCCAAAGGCATCGCGGATCGTATCGATCACACGATCTCGATCGCCCACGTCATGTCTCCAACTGGTTCGAAGATTTGTCTCCCAGCGCTGCCGCGATCGTCTCCAGGAACTCTCGATCGGTGTCGCCAAACGCATTCAGCCAGTCGGAGTCGATGTCGATCTCGCCGATGACACCTTCTGGTCCATGAATCGGGACCACGATCTCCGACTTGGTCGACGGAAAACAAGCGATGAACTCGGGTCGCTCGGCCACGTCCGGTACGAGCTCGGTTTCTCCAGTTGCGGCCGCCAACCCGCAGATCCCCTCGCCGATCCCGATGCGGGTGTGCTCGGTCTCTTCGGGCCCACTCCAGGCCGACAGCAAGAGACCATCACCATCGACGCTGTAGATACCGACCCACGAGTAGTGCTCGAAAACTACGTACAGTTCGTCGCACACTCGTTGGTGTGCGCCAGCGGCGTTTGGCGCTCGGTCGATCGCGCCCAGCAACTCCTCCTGCGCCGCCTCGTAGGCTGACTTGGGAACGCTGGGCCGGGTTGCGCTTGAGTTCTCGGTCATACTGCCCCGCTCTCTGCTTCGGTTGGCAGATCTGTCAACGCGTCACGGATGTCGGTCCACACCCGTCGGCGGAACTCCTCGAGCCGGCTCTTATCGTAATCACCGACTTCGACCGGCGGTCCCACGAAGACATCGATCGACCCCGGCAGGATCCACCACTCGCCCTTCCTCATGAGCTGCTCGGTCCCCATGATAGCGACCGGCAGTATCGGCAAGCCGGTGTCGATCGCCAGGTGAAACCCGCCCTTCTTGAACGACGCGAGCCGGCGATTAGTGCTCCGCGTTCCCTCGGGCATGATCACGAACGACACACCCTCGGCGCTATTGGCCGCGGCCTCCTTGAGCGCTGCGATCGACTTGTTCCGATTCTGTCGGTCGATCGCGATATGCCGGCTGAGCGCGAACGCCCAACCGAAGAAAGGCACCCGCAGCATCTCGTGCTTGCCGATCCATCGCAGATCGCGATTCTTGCCGAGAAGGTAGTGGAGCGCCGGGATGTCGTACATACTCCGATGGTTGGCCATCACGATGTACGATCGCCCGGGGACGACATTCTCCAATCCGTGGCCACGCAGGCCGACGTTCGATCCGCGCAGGATAAACCACACCCAGAATCGCTCGAATGCGTTGACCAGTCGACTGTTGGGACCGATCGCCGCAGATGGGATGTACACCATCGCAAGCCCGACCGTCAGGATCGCCAACGCGATCCAGCAGTACAACGTTCGGACGACGGCATATGGCCACCAGAACACGGCCACCAGCCCGCTGCGGGGCCGACGATCGGTCACCGGCGCAGAGACCGCCGGTCTGTCAGCTGATCGGTCCACGCGATCAGCTGCTTCGAGATCTTATGCCGTGAATGAGCGAGCAGGAACGGCTCGCCATCGCGGACCGCTTGCGCGACACGCCGGTTCTCCGGTATCACCCCGAGCGCTTGACAGACGAGCCCCAGGTTCTCCTCGAGCACCGATCGGAACCGCGTCAAGAACTGTCGGTCGCGACGGCCGCGGGAGCGGTTCAAGACGAGCAGCGGTGTGTTCTCCTGCAGGATCCCCGTCACCTCTGGTCGAGCCGCAGGAAACTCGGTCCGCAGGTTTTCCACGAGGCCGGTGATCGTGCGATCTCGAACCTCGGCAACCGTTCCCGACGCGCGATAGTGATCGAGAATGAAGCTCATGATCTCTTTCCGGTCACGAAACTCGGTCAACAATCGCCGCAGCAAGTAATTCTTGAGAAACCCGTACGCGTTGTGAAACGCCGTCGCCTCGGGGTTGGTGACCACCAGCTTGATATCGCCAAGGAAGAAAAAGTCGAGCGTCGCTGGCGCGCTGCCTGCCGGCAGATCGAGCACCACGTAGTCGGCGTTCAAACCCACCAGCGCACGGACCAGATCGAGCTTGCGATCACGCAGTGGATCCACTGCAGTGATCAAATCGAAAGAGCCGACGACCTAGCGCAGGTTGTCGAG
>JBDHED010000044.1:0-12029 GCA_039591175.1 Gemmatimonadota bacterium
ACCGAGTAGCTCGCGGTACTCGTTTGATTTCAGATCCGAGAGCCGTACCAGCACCGGACGCGGGTAAAAAGCGGAACAGATCAAAGCGATTCCGTACTTGAGCTGATCGACGAAGAACTGCCGTCGATCCGCGTACGCCGGCGTCCGCCGCTCAATCGCCCCGATCAACGTCATCAGCTCGTGCGGATCCTCGCGTTCGATGCGCTCGCGATAGGTCTCGAGTTGCGGGTCGAGCTCGCCACTCATGCTGTAGCCGCGCAGCTCGTCGTAGAAGAAAAGCGCCAGCGGGTGGATCCCAACTTCGGCGGTGAGGATGAACTCCAGCCGGGCCAACCCGACTCCATCGCTCGGCAGCATCGCGTCATGCAGTGCCTTTCCCGGGAAGCCTACGTTGAGCTTGATTTTCGTCCGGGTCGACTCGAGCTCGCCGATCTCGACGCGATCGACGGTGAACGGGTGGATCCCGGCAAAGACATGACCGGTCTGCCCATCCGTGCACGTCCCGGTCACTTCGGAGAGTGGTTCCAGCACGCGGGTCGCGTCTTTGCACCCGACGATCGCCGGGATGCCAAATTCTCGCGCCACGATCGCTGCGTGTGACGTGCGACCGCCCTTCTCGGTGATGATCAGCGACGCCTCCCTCATCATCGGCTCCCAGTCCGGTGTCGTCAGCGTCGTAACGAGCACGTCGCCGGGATCGAACACGTGTTCTTCGATTGGGATGTCTTCGAGCTCGCGCCCGGCCATGATCAGGTTTCGAAGCGCGCGCTTTCGGACGATCACATCGTCGTAGTCGTGATAAACGCGGACCTTGCCGGCCCCGACTCGCGAACCGACGGCGTGGCCTTGGAGCAACAGCTTGCCATCGCGTTTGAGCTCGCCGATCAGGCCCGGCCGCATCTTGTAGGTCTCGAGAACGGCGCCACCATCGTTGGATGCGTGGACGGTCTCGGGCCGCGCCTGTACGATAAAGAACTCGCCGCTGTAGCCATCCTTTGCCCACTCGATGTCCATCGGCTGGCCGTAGTGCTCTTCGATCGTGAGCCCCATCCGAGCCAACGCGACGGCCTCGTCACGCGTCAGCGACCACTGGCGCCTGCGACTCGCCTCCACGTCCACGCTTTCGGTCGCCGTGCCGCCCTGCATCGAGTAGACGAGCTTGCAATCCTTGGCTCCAAGAAACCGATGCACGACCGGGTTGCGCCCCCGCCGCAGCCCCTCCTTCCAGATGAGCACTGCATCCGGCGACACGCTCCCCTGCACGACCAACTCGCCCAGCCCGTACGACGAGCTGATGTGGATCACGTTGCGATTGCCCGAGTCCGGATCGAGGGTGAACATGACGCCAGAAGTGGCGATGTCGGAGCGAACCATCTTCATCACCACTACCGAGACGGTGCCCGAGAGCGGGTCGATGTCACGCGACAACTGGTAGCCGATCGCTCGCTCGGTAAAGGCGCTAGCGACACATTTCCGCCAGGCTTCCACGAGGTCGGTAGAACCTCGGACGTTGAGGTACGACTCGTATTGGCCGGCGAACGACGCTACGACCGAGTCCTCGTTGGTCGAGGACGAGCGCACCGCGAGATCGACATCGGCGCCGTACTCGTCGCAGAGCTGCTGATAGCCTCGTTCGATTCGACCGGTGATCGTCTCCGGGACCGGCGTCGCGCGTACCAGCGCCCGCGCCAGCTGGGCGCGGTTGTGGAGCTCGAGGTGGTCTGCCGGTGGGATCTCGCCGAGCAAGTCTCGCAATGAGTCCGACAGGCTCTGCTGTCGCTTCGCTTGTCGCGCGAGGTCGGCGGTGGCGTCGTCGGCGACCGCTGATGCCCAGGCCTCGTCGGGTACGGCGCACGCGAGGAACTCGTGGAATGCAGCGGCTGTGGTGGCGAATCCGTTGGGAACCCGAACGCCGCTCTCGTCTAGCGCCTGATACATCTCGCCCAGCGACGCGGCTTTCCCGCCAACCGCGGATCGGTCGCTGGCATCGATCTCATTGAACCACAAAATGCGGTCTTCGGCCAAGGCGCCTCGTCGGTTGAGGGGAAGGTCGAATTTTACATGCGAGCGTCAGGTTGCGCCGGTCAGGGGCGGTGCCACAAGGCCGCCTCTTGGTTCATTCCATGGATAGAAGGCCATAAGTACACCACCAACGAAAGGGGATCCTGATGAACCGCGTCAGAACCGTGGGCCTGTCCCTCCTTATGGGGCTCTTCGTGCTGCAGGGGTGCGAGCAATCGCCGATTCGATCGTGCTCGCCGACTCGGAGAAGAAGCTCGACCACGTCTCGGCCTGCGCACCGACGATGGCCAACTTCCCGAACCCGCTGGGTTCCACAAACCCCTACTTTCCGCTGATCGTGGACTACCAGTGGACGCTAGAGGGTGAGGACGACGATGCGGAGGTCGAAGCACTGCTCACCGTGCTGGACGAGACGAGGCTGATTGACGGGGTCTTGGCGCGGGTGATCGAGGAGCGCGAGTGAGAGGACGGGGAGCTTGTAGAGATCTCGTGGAACTACTACTCCGAGGCCGCCGATGGAACCGTCTGCTACCGCGGCGAGGACGTCGACGACATCGAGGAAGACATTGTCGTGGCCCACGAGGGCGCCTGGTGTTCGGATGATGCAGGTAACAACGCCGGGATCTTCATGCCCGCTGATGTGCAACCGGGGGTGGCCTTCCTCCAGGAGGATGCGCCGGGTATCACACTGGATGGAGCAAAGATCGTGGCAGCCGGTCCCGGGCCTATCCAGGACGTTTTCGGCGGGCCATACCCCGACGCCATTCGTCTACAGGAGTTCACGCTGATCGAGGGCCGGAAGGAAAAGGCGGATGTGAAGTGGTTTGGTGCCGGCACCGGCATATTGATCGATGGTCCGCTGGTCCTGACCGATTTCACGGATGAAGCGGTCGATCCGGGCGACCCGATCAGCTTACAAGGTCTGCGGAACCTGATACTGCACCCACCAGGTCCGTTTAGATAGCCTCAAGGAACTCCGTTTACGGCGGGGCTCCTTTTTTTCTTGCTTAACCTCCGAACACCGACTCCAACTGCTTCCTCATTCGACGCGTGTGGTCACCCTCCCAATAGACTCTTTGGCACATTGGACAACGCTGAAAGTCGCTGCGGGTCGTGAGCACCCGTTCGGGTACGCGCTGACTTGCTTCCTCCATCGTAGCGACTTCCAGCCGAGCGTTGCATTCGAGGCATCGACGGAACAGGCGCTGTGGTCGCTTCAGACCGACTCGTTGCATCAATTCGGCCAGTTGAGCCATCGGTTCTTCTGACTCCAATACCACGCAGGCGCCGCCAACCCGCCATTCCTCGGGAAGCTTCTGGTCACGCGTGAAGATCACCCGCCGCTCCTCCAAAGCACGGCGTGCAAGGTCACCGTCCTCTATATCAGACTCGTACGCCGTGTCGTAATCGAGGACGCGCAGCCACCGAGCCAGACGTCCCAGCATGACATCGCAGATAAAACGCGGCGGTTCGATGTCTTCCAACCGTCGCTCGATCGTTCGGCCGACTCGCTCGCCGCAAGTACAGTGAATCGTGCGCCCGAACTGGAACAGGGTCACATCGTACTCGCGACCGCAACTCGGACAGGGGATTGCCATCGCATTACCTCACGCAGCCCACGGGAATCTTCGCCGGGCAGCCTACTCGAGCTGAATCGAGACCTTGCGCGGCTGGCCGCTGCGGTGGTCGGGGTTCTCGATGACGAGGCGAAAATCGGCTGGGTGTTTCTCGATGTGCCGTGCAGCTGTCTCGGAAGAACTCTCGCGCATAGAGAATTCTATGAGCGGGAAGCGGGCCCTCCAGCTTTCTGATCGGAGGCTTCCGCCCGAGAGCGGGCTCACATCCACTGCGTCGAAACTGTTTCCGGCCTCATCCACGAGCGCCAGGTGGGGGTGCTCCATGGGGGAGCCTTCGGTCCTGCCCTTCATGAAGTCGTCAAACGGTTTCTCGTGACGCTCCATGTAGTTCTCGAGCTTGAGGGTCACCGAGATCATCTTGAATCGAAGGGTGCCTTGGCTCTCGATTCGCTCCGTCGCCCGCTCGACCTGGAACGTCCAGGGTCCCATGGTGATAGGTTGCCGGAGCGCGTACTCGTCCGCGTTTGCGCATGCGGACAGGGTCACCCCAGCCACGAGCATCGTCAGGAAACAGTTACGGAAGTTCCACCACCGCGACATCGAAATCTCCTTCCCCCGGGCTCGGGTGCTCTATGTGTAGCTCGTAGTCCCGACTGTCCACCCAGGCCCAGAAAACGACCACCCAGTCGGGTGGCGCGGTGTTTCCGGAGCCGGCTTGAGCCGTGAATTGGTAGATGTCTTTGGGCATCGCCGTCAGCGCTGCGTACTCGAACCTGTCGGAGTCAACCAGAGTCAACCGATCGCTGAGAAAGGCATCGACGAAGGATCGGCGATCGAATTCCCCATATTCATCGAGTCCGCGCCAGCGAACGAAAACGGCTACCGGCTTCTCGCCTTCCGGTGGCCGGAGAGACCTGAGGGGGGCACTCGTTCCACGCGCGTCTGCCCACTGAGTCACCGACACACTGATGATGCCAAGAGGAATCTCCTGTCCGAGGGCGTACTGAGCGGGAGGTTCTTTATCGCCGCCACACCCCAACACCACCGCCGCGATGAGCCAGGTCGGCGTCCTATCAACGAAAGCGCGCATAGGCTTGCCTGGCGGCGGCGTGGTGCCGGTGGCCCTCTTTGAGATTGGCGTCATTGAGGCGGCCCAGGGCAGACATGTACTGCGCCGTGGCCGTGCCGGCCTCGGTGTTGAAGTGCCGCATCGCCGAGTTCGGCCAGCGCTCGACCTTACGGCCCGCTCCTTCTCTGGCCTCTCGCCACACATCGGCTGTGAACCCGACTTCACGCATGAGGTATCGGAGCCGCTTGTAGTGCGTTTCAGCATCGGGCCCCGCCTCCTCGTCACCCCTGAATACGGATCGACGCAACTCGGTCTCGAGGCTATCCAGAGCGGCCAGGATCTCGCCGGCGCAAGGACTGTAATCCTCGCGCGTGATGCCGATCGTTTTCTCGATCAGGCCGTCGCACGCGCTTGGTCTCGATGCCGCTCGCGAACACCCGGTAGAGAGAATGGCGGCACTCAGGATGAGGCAAGGCACGACCCGGGATGATGCGGACATCGCAGCCTCCATATCCTTATTATATAGGCGATCTTCCCTGAATCCGAAAAGGAGGTCTTTCGTGATTACCGCTGGCCACATCGTGATCTCGTCCCGAGATGCAGAGGCAGACCGCTCTTTCTTCCGGGGTGTTCTGGGCTTCAGCTCCGTCGATGCGGGTGACGGTTGGCTGATCTTCGCTTTGCCGCCATCCGAGGCTGCGTTTCATCCGTCGGATAAGAACGACATCCACGAGTTCTATCTCGTGTGCGACGACCTCGACGGCACCATGAGTGAGCTGGCAAAGCACAACGTGACCTTCGGTGATCGGCTTGAAACGAGCTGGGGTATGCGAACGACGTTCCAGTTGCCCGGCGGTGGGGAGCTGGGCTTGTACGAGCCCAAGCACCCCATGGCCGTTTCGACTTAGAACCCGCCAACGTTTTCGCGCCTAATCCGTGCTGGTCACCGCTTCGGCGAGTACCTGGGTCGCTTGTTCAAGTTCGACGCGCGGACTGTCGGGTACCGTCAAGTCCATCAGCTGCTGGTAATACTCGCGGGCGGCTTCCATGTCGCCGGCTTCCTGCGCCGCTCGTGCCGCACCGTAGATGCTGTTGAACCGCTCGCGGGCATGCGTAAGCGAGATCTCGTACTCGCGCTGCGCTTCCGCGGTATGGCCGAGCTCCATCAGCATGTCGCCGAGTTGCTCATGCACGGGCAGAACACGCCCCGGACTCAGCGAGCTCTTGTCGGTCTCGTCCTCCAGCGCGGCCGCTGACCGCATCAGTTTGAGCGCTTGTTCGTTTTCGCCCTTCGCAAGCGCGAGCCAAGCTACCGCCTCGAGGCGCAACACCTCGCTGGTGTTGCGGGCCCAGACGTTGGGGTGGTCGTGCAGCTCCGCCGCCAACTCTTCGAGCCGCGCGATATCCTGCTCTGCCTTTGCGATTTGACCGCTGCGAGCAGCGCCGACCGCGCGCGCCCAGTAGCGCAAGGCGACCAACGCCCGGGTCTGGTAATCGCCACCGGCTTGTTCGGCCTCGATTGGCGGGGGCAGCGTCGCCGCATCTTCCCAGCGGCGCCGTTCGAGCGTGTACCGCGCTGAAACAGCACCTCCGTTGAATGCCACCACACCGTTCTTCCAGTTGAGGTCCTCGATCGAGTTGATGTGATCGAGCACCTCGCGGGCCTTGTCGTCTCGGCCTTGTTGCAGGTACGCGTAGGCGAGGTAGTCGAGGGCATGCATCTCGGCGAGTTGAGCCTGCGCCAAGGCGCCGGTCCGCTTGCCACGCTCGCGCGCCGATTCGGCCGAGAGCGTGTTGGCGTGGATCGACTCGTCCCACATGCCGACCTGGGTGAAGATGTGCGACGACATATGGAGGGCGTGGGGAAGTGCCGACGCGATCTCCAGATATCGATGTGCGGCCTCGACGGCTTTGTCCGCCAGCGGTGGATAGTCGTAACTGTGGATGATGTAGTGCACTAGGCCCGGATGATTGGGCATGTCCACCCACAGCTCTTCCGCCCGGCTCCCGGTCCGAGTCTGAACGGCGTAGGTCTTGTCGGTAGGGTCGGCATTGCTGAGGATCGCGAGCAGGTAAAAGATCTCGGCTTCTACATCTTCCGGCGCGACCGCGTGCACATTAGCCATGGCGTCTTCGTAGATGCGGGCGCGCGTCCGGTGGTCGAGTGTGTCGTAATCACGATAGAAAGCGGCGATCGCCTCGGTATAGGCTTCCTCTCGTTCCGTGGAAGACAAGCCTTTGGCCCTCGCGGCCGCGGCGCTTCCGAACTCGAGGTCGCTGTCGCTCGGCGGGGCCCAGAGCGGGTGGTAGTACGTCATCGCCACGCCCCAGTGGGCCATCGCGCACGTCGCATCTCGCTCGGCGATCGACGAAAAGACGCCGCGCGACTCTTCGAACTCGAACGAGTGGAGCAGCGCCACTGCGCGGTTGAAATCGGCCCCCACGTCGTCTGCGCACGAGGTTTCGAAGTTCACTTCACCCAATTGGTCGGTGGATACTTGCGCCACTAGCCCGGCTGGCAGCGCCAAGAACAAGCCCAAGAGCAAAGTCGAAAGACGCGAGTGCATACCGGTCTCCTTGTTTATTGCTTGTCGAGGAACAAAGAACCTTGATCGAGCGACAAATCGTACTCAGTTTGGTTCGTACCCGCCAACGTGGACGTTGCGAACTAATCGCGCCAGATCTGCGGGCTATTAGAATGAGTGCGACATGACGAAATCCGACGCCCCGTCGCTCCACCGTGTCCTGCGGATCCGTGATGGAATGGCGGTCACGGTTGGCATCGTCATCGGTGCCGGAATCCTGCGCACACCGGGTCTCATAGCGGGATACTTGGGAGATGCGTGGTTGATCGTCGGGGTGTGGGTGTTGGGTGGGATCGTGGCCGGCTTGAGCACCTTGGTGCTCTCCGAGATGGCCGCTGCGCTCCCGGAAGCGGGCGGGAAGTACGTCTACGCTCGTCACGCCTGGGGCCCGACGATGGGGTTTCTGGCCGGTTGGTCGGAGCTCCTGGTGACACGCGCCTTTTCCGGTGCGTCGAAAGCCGTCGTCATCGCTGAGTACATCCGGATCTTGGCCGGACAGGGCTCGGTTCCGATCCTCGCCGGTGGCGTCGTCCTGGCTTACTTCTTCCTCCACAGTCGCGGGCTCGAGACGAGCACCGTTTTCCAGAACGTGACCACGACGATCAAGGTGGGGGTCATTCTCCTGATCGCCGCAGCCGGAATCTGGGCCGGGGACATGGCCGGTTTCGCCGGTGGCGTGGGCGCGCTGACTGAAACCGAATTCGGCCTGTTGGGGTTCGCGCTTGCGTATCAGTCGGTGTCGTTCGCCTACTACGGGTGGGAAGACGCCGCCAAGATGGCCGAAGAAGTCAAGGATCCCGGTTGGGCGCTGCCGCGCATCCTGCTCGGCGGTGCGTTTGCGGTCATGATCCTCTACCTGCTGATCAACATTGCTTTTCTGTCTGCACTCACGCCAGCCGAGATGGCGGGGTCAGAGCTGGTGGCCAGCGATGCCATCGCCGACGTCTTCGGGAACATAGCAGGGAAGTTTGTGGTGGTAGCGAGCCTTCTCATTCTGCTCAGCAGCATCAACGTGAACTTCTTGGGGATGCCGCGGGTGGCGTACGGGCTTTCGCGACACGGCCTCGCGTTCAAGGCGTTGGCCCGGGTCGATCAAAACGGAGTGCCGCGCAACGCGTTGGTCTTCATATCGATCTGGATCGGAATCCTAGCGTTGTCGGGTGCCTTCGAGTTGATCATCCGATTCATGATGATGGTGGCGATCACGGTCGACGCTATGGTGCTGACGGGATACTTCCGATTGCGCAAGAACCGACCGGACTTGGAGCGTCCATTCAAGGTCCCGGGGCACCCGTGGGTACCGGCGCTCACCGTTGCGCTCTACTTGGCGATCCTGGTGATCCTCGTGGGCACGCAACCCACGCTGGCGTTGGGTGGTGGTGCGATGATCGGCGGGATCGTACTCGCGGGTTGGATCACTTCTCGGTCATCTACAGTTTGAGCAGAGCTCTGATGTGGTCAGCCATCGTCTCGGCGTCGAGAGGCGGGTTGTCCTCTCTGCCGCGTTGGTCCGCGTGTGCATCCTGCCAAACCAACGGCTCCGGTGGACTGGCCGTGTCCCACTTCGCGTCCGGCCCGTAGAGCGCGAACACACCCGCGCAGGGTCCAGCGAGATCGAACAGCTTGTCGTAGGGGCCAGCAATCGCTGCGTGCTCGTCCCAGTATTGAGTCGCTCTGCTGTCATTGACCAGGTTCGTCACCCGATCTACGTGGTTTTCTTGCGCACCATTCTTGGGTCCCCAAACGACATAGGCCTCGAGCTCGTCGCTGTCGATCTTTTCCAAGACTTCCTGCTGCATTTCTCGCGCGCCCAGCAAGCAACCACCACAGGTGGGGCTAACGTACATGACCAGCCGGACCTTCCCCTCCGCCGCGTTGAAGGCGGTCCCAAAGGGCTGTGCCTCGCGATCGAGCACGGTGTAACCATCCGGAGCGGGAGTGTTCCAATCGAAGGTTCCCACGAGTACCAGCGGCGCGGCTGCCAACAGCATCGTTTTGCGCATTTCTCAGCCTCCTATAGCCAGTAACGGTCAGCCGCGAATTGAATCAGCGCGGCGGCGAACCACATTGCGGTCGCGGCCCATAGGACGAACCTGACGACGCGACCCGAGCGCACCGAGCAAGCCTCGCCTTTCGTGTTTCGATTTTTTCTGGCGACCGCCCAGTGTGCGAATCCCAGCATTAAGAGCGAAGAGGTCAGGAGGTAGGGCCTATAAGGCTTGAGGGTCGCTCCGAGGATCGCTCCGTTGACGCCTAGAAGCGCTATTCCTAAGGGTCCGATGCAACAGATGCTCGCGGCGGTGCTAGTTATGACAGCCCCGACCGAGCCAAGCAGCGAGCCTGTCTCAGCGATTCCTTCCTTCATGCTAATCCCACTGACGGGCGAGCGATCGCTTCTATTCCCAACCGGAGCTTTTGTTTTGATGTCAGTTGTCACCAGCCCTGTGCGAGTTTTAGCCAGATGTTGACCCGTCTGCTAGGCTGTGACCGGCATGGCTGACGTGACCGTTCTCGAAACCGGTCGACTCTTCTTGCGTCACTTCGAGTCTGGCGATGTGGAAGCGTATCAGGCTCTGGTCACGGACCCCGAAGTCATGCAGCACATTCCGCCGCGCCGGGCGCTTGACACGACCGAGACCGGCCGCTGGGTGGAATCGTTTGCTGCGCACGTCGATAAGCACGGCTTTGGGGTCTGGATTCTGTTCGACCGGGCGACCGGCGAGTTCGTCGGACACGGCGGGCTTCAGCGTCTTCCGACCGGAGAGGTCGAAGTGATCTACGCCATCGTTCGTGCGCGGTGGGGAGAGGGTCTAGCGACAGAACTCGCTTTGGCGAGCCTAAACTACGGTTTCGAAACCCTTGGGCTGGATACGATCATCGGTCTCGCATATCCAGAGAACGTTGCGTCTAGGAGGGTGTTAGAGAAAGCCGGGATGCGATTCACCGGGATAACCAGCGACCACTTCGACGAGGAGCTCGCGCGTTACGAAATAATCGCCGAGTCGCTAGGAACGATGGCGGGGAGTGCCCCAACCCCCGGACCAGGAGCACCCGCAGGGCACTAGGCTGAGTGGTCTAGGTTCTCAGGTGAGACTCGTCAGCGAAAGATATGACCATGCTACGAGCGCAGCGAAAACCGCCACAAACATCTCCAAGATGCGCCACATGCTAAATTTCTTTTCCACGCCAAACCTCCGTTCGGCTTGCGGTTACGGTGTATCCTACACACCCTGTATATCCACAATTGCGCGAGATTTCAACTACGAAGGCCGTTGAACTACGCGTCATAAGAGACCTAATCCATGTAAAGCTGTTCGTATTATTTACTCGTGCGGAAGGCGATTACGAGAACAGTGACACTCGTCCAAACTGGTTCGGTGTCACGTCGCGGCCGGTGGTCAGGTAGTAGTCGAGCCCTCGAAGTACCGCTCTGAGGTATCGCCGTAGCAGTGGTCTCAGGTACCAGCGATGCAAAGCCCACCCCAGGACTGAAGGATAGCTAAGGAATGCGCTGGGCCAAATGGTGATGGTGAGCTCGCTCTCTTCTGCACCCGTTGGCGCAAGCTCCCACCGGACACGACTGACCGGCCACGGGGCGTTGCCAGCCTCCAGTTCGTACGCACGTCCCTCATCCCAAGCCGTAAACCGTCTGTGGAGGACCACACCGCTCAGATAGTGGATCGTGTCGTGGGCGCCAACACCGGGCCATGCAGCGACGGGATTGTCTGAGCAGAATGGGTGATATCGTGGTAAGGCTCCGGGCGTGGCCATGACGCGCCACACTCGTTCGGCGCCAACCCGCAGCCGTTGTTTTACGACTACCGGTTGCGACCTACGATCGGACGTCAGTTCTCGCGCTTCTTCCAATGCCCGATCTTTTTGAAAGCCGCGGTCGTGATCGCCAATCCCATTAACGCGACACACCCGAACACGATCCTGGCGATCGTTACGTTGGTCTCACGCGACAAGAAGGGGAAGTCGCCTGAGAACTGCTCGCTCGGTCCGTAAAGCGCTACCCAAGCGCTCACGATCGTGACCGAAATGACAACGGTTCCAGCCGACCACGAAGCGAAGCTGCTGTGTGGGTTGGCGACGATCGCTAGACCACCACCCAGGAACAACAGCCCCAAAAGGCCGATGATCCAGTTCGGGGCATGCACCGTCTCCGGGTCAACCGGGATTACGTCGATGGCGACGAGTGAGATAACGATCCCGGGGACAATCAGGAAGATGCTTAGCAGGGGACGATTCGCCATGTCACTCAAGCTACTAGAATGAACGATCCCAGGATGGAAAGCGTCCTCGGAGCAACAATTTCACCCCTTTATGTCCCCAGTCAGGAGATTACAGATGAAGATCGTCGCCCCAGGGTTTGCAGCTCTTTTGTTGATCGTTTCGATGTCGCCGGTCTTCGGTCAGACGGCCGACGTTCGGCCCGAAGACGTCGCTTCACCCGAGGCGATCGTGCTCGCGGGGTATGACGCGTTGGCGCGTGAGCCCGGTGAGAACTTCGATTGGGATCGATTCCGCGGTCTGTTTCTGCCGGGTGCGCTCATGATCCCGAGCACCGAGCAGCGGGGGGGCTCGTTCGACATCCTGTCGGTTCAGGATTTCATCGATTGGGTGGACAATTCGTACGCCGAGAACAACCCGATCGGCGGCCCCGACGATCAAGGTTTTCAAGAGGAAGAGATCGCCACCGTCATCGAGCAGTTTGGCGACGTCGCCCAGGCGTTCAGCACCTATCAGAAGCACCTGTGGGGTCAGGACGAGATC
>JBDHED010000045.1:0-11946 GCA_039591175.1 Gemmatimonadota bacterium
CGCCACCTCTGGATACGGCAGCGGCTCACCCGCCCGCCCGTTCTCGAGCGCTTGAGACATGGCAGCGCGGATCTCGCGCAACAGCGGAGGATCGACCGCCAATGGCTGGTCGACACGCTCGAGAACAGTGACGCCTTTCACGCCACGCAGCATGCGCGTAACGAGATCGGTCGGGAACGGGCGGAACATCGTAAGATCGAGAACGCCGATCTTGAGACCTCGCGTCTCGCGTAAGTGATCGGCGACCGCCTCGGCGTTGGCGACGACCGACCCCTGACCCACGAGCACGTACTCGGCGTCGTCGATGCGGTAGCCGCTGGCCCGCGCGTAGTGCCGGCCGGTCAGAGCCGCGAACACGGCTATCGCGTCGTCGGTGATCTCGCGAACATGATCGAAATAGAACGGGCGTTGCGCAGCCACACCCTGGGCGTACGCGTCCTGGTTTTGTACGACCCCCAGCATGGCCGGATAGTCGAGGTCGAACATCTCCGGGATCCGGCGCCGCTCTTTCCCAAAGACCATTCGCTGCGCAGCGGTCGGCGACTCGATAATGTCGCTCGGATCTCCTAGGTATTCCTTCACCAGCTCGCGCTCGGGAAGCAACATCGATTCGATCACGTGGCTGGTGAGGAAGCCGTCCTGCGCAACCACACCCGGGTTGAGCGACAGCTCGGCGACCCGATGCGCGATCAAGTTGAGGTCGGCACACGACTGAACGTCCTTGGCAAAGAACTGGAAGAACCCGGTGTCGTCGATGGCGTGGTAATCGTCGTGGCCGGCGTGGACGTTGAGCGCATGCTTAGTCATCGCCCGAGCAGCCACGTTGAGCACGTAGGTGAGTCGCTTGCCGGCCGCCGCGTAGAGCGACTCGTGCATGTACGCGATCCCCTGTCCGCTCGAGAAGTTGGTCGCCCGTAGCCCGGTCATGCTCATGCCGGCGGTTACCGCGGCGGCGGCGTGCTCGCCCTCGGGCTCGAAGAACAACAACCGGCGGCCGTTCACATTGGTCTTGCCCGACGCAACCGCTTGCGCCCAACCCTCCCCCATCTGGGTCGACGGCGTGATCGGATAGGCGCCAGCCCCTTCACTGGCCGCGGTCTCCATCTCGACGACCGCGGTGCCACCATCCAACGCTTCCCGAATACCCGGGTACCGGGGCGCTTCTTCTGGCGATGGTTTCTTCTTGAAGATCATGCCACCATGCTCTCTACGGGTTCACGCTCCAGTGGGAACTGTTCGCCTTCGACCCACACGATCGATCGGGTCGGGCAGCGATCGATCACGGCCGGTTCGGCGAGATCGATCTTGTCGTAGTCGACGACCGCCAACCCGGACTGCATCTCGATCAACCCAGGGGCGGCGTCCATCACGCACCGCTCGCAAGCGTTGCACGCCACCGAACATACGTCGGTCGCCGCGTCTCCCTCGAGCAAGTTACGGCACTGCACGAGGAGGTGATGTTCGACCGGCATGATAACAAACAGATCCAGCGGACACGCATCCACACAATCTCCGCACGCGGTGCAGTTGTCGAGAACCACCACCGGCAGATCGACGTCATTCATATAGATCGCATCGAAGTCACACACCACGGCGCAATCGGCCAGCCCGACACATCCCCACGCACACGCTTTGCCACCGCCGCCGACCGCCACCGCCGCGCCACAGCTTTCGACGCCAAAGTAATCGGCCTTTCTTGGCGCCACATCCGAGCCGCCGGCGCAAAGCAACCGCGCCACGAGCGCCACCGCCTCGCCAGCTTCGACGCCCAGGAACTGCGCCACGTCGTGTCGTTCTTCCTGTCCCATGGTCGTGCACTTGGCGGGTTCGATATCACCCTTGATCGTCGCTTCGGCGAAGGCGCGGCACCCACCGAGGCCACACGCACCACAGTTCGTACCCGGCAGCATGTCAGTGACGATGTCGAGGCGCGGGTCTTCCCACACCGCCAGCTTCCGGTGCGCGAGCGCGATCAGCACACCAAACGTCAGGCCGACACCGCCCAGAATCGCCATCGAACCGAGAATCGTCTCCGGGCTCACGACGACTCCTCGGTTGGTATATCTGCCTGCTGAAGCAGCCACGCGGCGAGCCGATCAGCTGGCTCCGCTGGAGCCTCGTCACCGTTGGTACCACCGACCGCCGTGATCGGTGCCCTCGTCTCACCCGCCGCCATCGCGATCAAGGTCCGCAGATGGCCCAGATCCTCGGTCTGTCGAAAGGCGGAGATCGGACCACGCGCAACTCGCGGATCATCCTCCGGCACATAGTCTACCGACAGTCGATCGGAGAGCATCGCCCCATTCGTCGGATCATGGACAAACCGGGCGGCCGAATCGTTTACGAGCGCGATCATCGCCGGCCCCGGCGCTTCGCGCGCCCGATGGAAAGCATCGATGTCACCCGTCTGAGCGATGAACACGCTCGGGCTCACCAACCGCGCGAGCGGCGCCGGCGGCGAATCGCCGCGCACCAGCAGCACGATCTTGGCCGCACCCTCGAGGAACTTCGCCAAGCCGTCGACCTGCAACGCGTCGCCGTCGATGTCGACGATCAAGGGCGGTGTCAGGGCTCGCTCGGCGCGGCTCCATTGCGGGAACGGAAACGATGACATCAACGGCTCGTGATTGGGTAAGCGGTACTGGCCGTTACGCGCGGCTTCAACCAGCCGCGCCGTGCCAAACACGCGTCCAAAATCGGCCCACGCCGCCGCTATCTTGGCTGCCAGGTCTTCTCCCGACGCGACCCGAATGCAATAATCCGATGGTTCTCGGGTTTCAATCTCGGTCAACACGCCGCGCGCTCGACCGACCGCCTCCGCCGCTACCGGGTCCAATCGCGGTTCCTCGGCCACAAGAGCGGCGAACCGCTGCGCGTCGATATGTCCAGAGGCAAACCGGCCCAACTCGGACGCCGTCCGCTCGGCCGCTTTACCCTCACCACCGGATCCGGCCGCGAGCATCGCGTCGAGTTCACCGATTGTGGTCGCGATCGCAGACCGAAACGCGACCCGAGGCGGCTCAAACGCCGAAAGCGCTCGTTCGATCCGTTCGTCAGACGGCATGCAGATCCAACTCCTCCGAGAGACGCGAAACTTTCTCCTCCGCGGTGATCGCCGGTAGGTAGCGAGTCTCTTCGTATCGCGGACGCGATTCGTCACGGAAAAAGACGCCGAGCCGTGTGTGTCCGTCGAACTCGGCCAACCGACGGGCGGCGTGGATATCGCTCGGGTCGTGACGCACCTGATTCTTGTAGACGCTGTCGAGCCCCTCGACCACGATCCCGTCTTCGTGAACCAGCAACTCGATCGAGTCGGGATTCTTGAGCCCCTCCTCGAACAACGGAGCGGTGTACTTGGGGCAGCGTTGCAGAATCCTCACGAAAGCGAACCCCTCGTGGTGGTAAGCCGCCTTGATGGTCGCAAACAGATGCGGCGGTATCCACTCCGCGGTCTGGGCCACGAACGACGCGTTGGTGATCCCCAACGTCGCTTCGATCGGGTTGAGCGCCGGCAACCAGCTGCCTCGGGGTTGCGTGTTACTCGGATAGCCCTGCGGTGTCGTGGGCGAGGTCTGGTTCTTGGTAAGTCCATAGATGTTGTTGTCGAGCATCAACGCCACCATGTCCATGTTGTAGCGGGTGGCGTGGACCCAGTGGCCGGCGCCGATCGACGTGCAGTCACCGTCGCCCATGACCACGAACACGTCGAGATCGGGCCGATGCAGCTTGATCCCGGTAGCGACCGGCAGTGCCCGACCGTGAAGACCGTGAAACCCATAGGTCTTCAGGTAGTGCGGGAACCGACTCGAGCACCCGATCCCGGAGACAAACACCGTCGTCTCGGGCAGGAACTGCTCGTCCGCCAACAATCGCTGCGCGGCTGCCAGGACCGAATGATCGCCGCAACCCGCGCACCAGCGTGCAACCGGCCCCTCGTAGTCGGCGCGTTCGAAGACCCGCTCGTCGTCCAATGCGCACTGCAACAGTGAATTGACTGGGATCGTCACGCTCCGTCTCCTTCCACGGTTTCTATTCTCTGCCGGATCGCATCAGCGATCGCTCTCGGTCGCAACGGCTCGCCGAGCACCCGCGTCCAGCAATCGATATCGAAAAGCGTCTGCGCGCGGAGCAACCACGCCAGCTGTCCGCGGCGGCGGTTCTCTTCATTGATATACGGCGCGTCCACGTCATCGCTATAGTTGATCTCGACCGTCATCACCTTCCCGAACCGACTGAAGATCTCCGTGAGACCCGGCTCTAGCGGCGAGAGGAAGCTCAGGTGAAGCGACGAGACGCTCATGCCTTCGTCGCGCAGGCGGTCGACCGCTTCTTCGATCGCGCCCTTGGTGCTGCCCCACCCGACGACCAATAGCTCACCACTGTCGTCTCCGTACACCTTCGGCGGCTTGAGCGTGCTCTGGAGCACTGCGATCTTGCGGCTGCGCATCGTCGAGCTGCGTTGATGCACTGCCGAGCTGTACGCGACTCGGCTCGATTCATCGTGCGCCAACCCCGTAACGGTGTGCATGCCATCTGGCTGACCGGGCACCAACCGTCGTGACAACCCCGTTTTCGCATCCCAATCATAGGGTTTCAACCCTTCCGGGACCGGGCTCAGGTCGGGTGGCGCGGCCACCCATGCGGGATCGAGCTCGGGGCGCCGGTACGGCTGTACCCCGGTCGCCAGGTTGGCATCCGACAGCACGATGACCACGGTGCGAAACGTCTCGGCGATGCGGCGCGCCGTGACCATGACGTGAAAACACTCCTCGATCGTGGCCGGCGCCACGACGACGTGCGGCGCGTCGCCCGGTTGACCAAAGATCGCCGCCAACAGGTCCGACTGTTCGACCTTGGTCGGCAATCCTGTAGCGGGTCCGCCGCGCTGTACGTCGACCACCACTAGCGGCATCTCGATCATCACCGCTAACCCCAGGAACTCGGTCTTTAGCGCCAGCCCCGGGCCCGACGTGATCGTATACGCGACCTTGCCCGCGTACGACGCGCCGATCGCGACGCCGGCCGCGGCGATCTCGTCCTCGGCCTGGTGCACCACGCCACCAAACTTCTCGAACACGTCGCCGAGCTCGTGCGACGCCGAGGTCGCAGGCGTAATCGGGTACATCGCCGCCAACTCCATCCCGGCGGCGATCGCGCCCAGCGCAACGGCTTCGTTGCCGTTCATGACCACCATCGGCTCGGTCGTCGGCTGCGCCGGGATGCTGATCCGGAAATCGAGGTTCTCCTCGGCCCAACCGTACCCGAGCTCGAGCAGCTCGACGTTGCGGTTGTAGATCTCTTCGGACTTCTTACGGAACGCGTGCGCGATCTGATCGCGGCAAAGATCGAGGTCACGGTCGTAGATCCAGGCCAGCATCCCGAGCACGAACATGTTCTTGCCGCGACGCGGATCCTCGACGACGGTCAGACACTGCTCCTGCATCGGAACCTCGATAATCCGGTAATTCGTCTGTTCGAACTCGCGTTGCGCTTCTTCCCAAGCGCTCTTGATCGTTTCATCGGGATGGTCGGCCCATATGTTCTCGAGCAAGATCGTGGCATCATCGGCGAGCGCATTCAAGCGATGGCGGCCAAGCAAGACTTGCTCGTTGAACGCGACCATGAGCTGCGTCTCGTCACCCCAGTTTGTCACCGGCTCGGAACCGATCCGCACGCGGTTGCCGCTCCCACCGGCCGGGCTACGAGGAGGCGGCTCGATCTCGGCGGGGATGATCTCGACCGTCCAGACGCCGTTCCCCATCTTGGCCGTTACGGCACCCAGGATCTGGCCGCACTTCTGCGCGCCTTCTCCCGAATCGGACACGATCTCGACCGTGTGCTCGGGGAGCTCGAAGACTTGGTAACGCGGCTCGCCGCTGTCGCTAGGAACGGCGCTCGCGGTCTCGGTTTGCGCTTTGGTCGTCACCGTCCACGCAGGCTACACGCAAGATGTATTCTCATCCATTAATGGTACCGGTTAGGCGGTCCTCAAGGAAGCAGGGAGGAGCACCAAAAACGTGTAGGGGATTTCCCTTCGATCCCGCACCCATTCAGAGCCAGCGCCGAACCCGCTGCCGATACGCCCGGGACGGGTCGCCGAATGTCGCCTCGAGCCGCCGCTCCTCCCAAGGGACGAACGCGAAGTTCAGGGTCAGGAAGAATACGACCGGGACCAGCAGAAAGGGCACCGATCCACCGTAGATTGCGATCCCGAACACGATCAGCGTGAGACCCAGGTACATCGGGTTGCGGCTCCACCGAAACGGCCCCTCGATGACGAGCGCGGTGCTCTCGCCGGCCAGCTTGTGGGTGGTTCCGGCGCGTTCGAACAACGTCACCGTGCGGTAAGAGAGCCACACCCCCGTGGCCACGATCGCCAAACTCAACCAGAAGCGGTACCCGACAGAAATCACCGCCGGGGTCGACAGGCTGTAATCCACGACCCACGCGATGAGCAGGTAGAGGATCGCCAACCGCGGTGGACGGAGAACCTGTCGCATGCTTCAAGTATACGACTTGATGATCGTTTTTCCTGGCGTCGCGCAACGGGATCGTATATCAGTTCGTTATCTGACTTACAACATATGAAAGGAATCCCCTTACATGAACGAACCGCAGGGCGATTCGATCGCCAACCCCGCGCCGCTGGGCCTCATGGCCTTCGGCATGACGACCGTGCTGCTCAACATCCACAACGCCGGATTCTTCGAGATGAACACGATGATCCTCACGATGGGCATCTTCTACGGCGGCATCGCTCAAGTAATCGCCGGCATCATGGAGTTCAAAAAGAACAACACATTCGGTGCTACTGCTTTCAGCTCGTACGGACTTTTCTGGCTCACCCTCGTCGCGCTCATCGTCTTTCCGAAGTGGACCGGCGTCCCGGCCGCGAGTGAGACGGCGATGGGTTGGTATCTGTTCGCATGGGGCGTGTTCACCGGACTGATGTTTATCGGTACGCTGAAGCTCAACCGCAATCTCCAAACCGTGTTCCTGAGCCTGACGATCCTGTTCTTCTTGCTCGCCGCGCGTGACTGGACCGGGAACGCGACGATCGGTTTGATTGCCGGTTGGGAGGGGATCTTCGTCGGGTTGTCGGCGATGTACGGCTCCATCGTCCAGGTTTGGAACGAGCTCTACGGAAGGACGGTGCTACCGATCTAGCGTCGCTCGATATCACAAAATGACGGCTTTTCGCGGTCTGCGTAAGTTGTCAGACATGGTAAGCAGAGTGAACCCGCTTGCTATCCTAACGGTCCTCGGGTTCGGCAGCCTGACCATCGTTTCTTCAGCCATCGCTCAGGAGCTGGACGTCGCCGATCCCGTCCCAGACCGTGCGGCACAAGCCAGCTCCCGGGGCGAGACGCTGCGTCTGCAAGTGCCAATGGTCCAGCTCGCGAGCTATCGCCGGCGCGCCGCACTCGCCGACGCGATCAGTCAGACAGAACGTGCGATTACCGACCTCCAAGAGTTACTACAAGAAGTCGCGCAAGAGAGAAAAGACTGGATCCACTATCTCGAGCAGATCAAAGTCCATCTAGTCGAGATCGCAAACGAGATCGACGAAGTGGAAACCGAGATCGACGACACCGAGGTGGCGATCGCCGCGACTCTCGGCCTTGGGGGTTCAGTACTCATCGCTGATCTGGAGTCGCTGAAAGCGGAGCTCGACTCGCTACGCGAAGAGCGTCAGAATGCCGAGTCGGATAGTGACAGAGCAAGCGGGCACATTTCCGACCTCGAGGCGCTTGCGCAAGAGATCGAGGAGAAGATCGAAGCCAAGCTGGTACAAAGGGAGTCGCTCAAACGGGAGATGGCGGAGGTGGTCCTCACCACCCCGTCGGAAGGCGCGCGGTTGTTGGTCAGCTCCAATCAGGAGCTTCGAATCCGCGCAGACGATCCTCCACCGAGCGTGCGTATCGAGATCCAAAAGCAGCGCATCCGCAGCGGGGCCACACCCGAGGACCCGCTCGAGAAGATCTGGAGCACCGTCTACGACCACAGATGGAGATGGCGGGATCTCGAGTCAGACGGCTCAACCGTCGCGGTTTTCCGATTCAAGACCGTAGAACCCGTTTCGGTTGAGGCTCTGAATCCCGATCCGGAAACGGTGCGACTGGTGCGTGGAGTTTACCGCGCACGCGTGCAGCGCCTCGGGCCACCGCACCTCGATGCCGGGCCCTGGAGGACTTTCTCCGTGGTGGGCCGAATAAGCGACGAGATCCTTCAGCAACCCGCGCCGCGACCGGGCACGATCAAGCTGAGACCCGGGGCGACACCGAGGCCATAGGCTCAATCAACCTGCCGCGGCTAGTTTCCACATGACCTGCTTGACCCGCAACGCCACCGGGGGGCGTCGTGATCGATCTCCGAATCCTGTTGCTGGCGGCACTCGTGGCCGTGCCCGGGGGTCAGCACCCCGACCAAAGAGCATCTGAGCGCCTAAGCGCGATGTTCGCGGAGTACGACGAGGAGTTCCTCGAGCTCAATCCGATCTCGGCGACCTTCCGCGGCGATCACCGTTACGACGACCGATTCGTCAACTCCCTGACCGACGAGTACGCCACCCAAATGCGCTCGCTGCAAGAGCTCTACCTCGAGCGACTGGGCGAGTTCGACCCCGAAGACCTCGGGCCGCAGGACCGGCTCAGCTACGACATCTTCAAACTGCAACGCGAGAACACCCTGGAGGGCTTCACCGAGGGGCACTTCGACCTCCGGAACCTGATGCCGGTCAATCAGTTTTTCGGTTTTCACAACTTCCTTGCGCTGCTGGGAGCGGGGAGTAACGCGCAACCATTCAACACCGTCGACGATTACGAGAACTGGATCTCGCGCTCGGCCGGGTACGCCCAGTGGACCGACTCGGCGATCGCAAAGATGCGCGAGGGCATCGAGGCCGGTGTGGTTCAGCCTCGGCTGATCATGGAGAAGGTCCTTCCGCAGCTCGAAGCGCACCTCGTCGACGACGTTGAGGAGAGCGTTTTCTGGCGGCCGATCGCCAACATGCCTGAAGACATCTCATCCGCCGATCGCGAGCGGCTGACAGCCGTCTACCGCGAGCACATAGTGAACCTGCTCATCCCCGCCTACCGGAAGATGCGCGATTTCGTGCGCGACGAATACCTGCCGCACACGAGAGAAACCGTGGGGCTCAGCCACATTCCGGGTGGCGCTGAGCTCTACGCTTACAACGCGCGAACGATCACCACGACCGATCTGACGCCCCAACAGATCCACGAAATCGGCCAACGCGAGGCCGAGAAGCTGTTCGCCGAGATGGAGCGCGTCCGTGACGAAGTCGGCTTCGACGGCGACATGCAACCGTTCTTCGAGCACCTGCGCACCGACCCCGAGTTCTTCTTCGACCGCGAGGAAGATCTGTTGGCCGGTTACGAAGTGCTGCGCGAGGAGATCAATCCGGCACTGGAACGGATCTTCGATATCATGCCCAAGGCCGACTACGTGATCCAACCGGTCGAGCCGTTCCGCGCGCCGTCGATGGCTGCCGCACAGTATTTCCGCGCCGCACCCGACGGCTCACGACCCGGCATCTTCTACGTGAACACTTACAAGCTCGACTCGCGGCCCAAGTACGGGATGGAGGCGCTTTCGCTACACGAGGCGTCTCCCGGACACCACTTCCAGATCTCGATCCAGCAGGAAATCGAACATCTCCCCGCGTTCCGGCGGTTCGGTGGTTTCACGGCCTACATCGAGGGGTGGGGTTTGTACGCCGAATCCCTGGGCCGTGAGCTCGGCTTGTACACCGATCCGTATCAATATTTCGGCGCGTTGTACTTCGACATCTGGCGCGCCAATCGGTTGGTCGTCGATACCGGTATGCACGCGCTCGGCTGGACGCGGCAACAGGCGATCGACTGGATGATGTCGAACTCGCCGATGACCGAACAGGACGTCGTGGCCGAGGTCGACCGCTACATCGTGATCCCGGGTCAGGCGCTGGCTTACAAAATCGGTCAGCTCAAGATCCGCGAGCTGCGAACTCGCGCTGAAACAGAACTCGGCGGAGAGTTCGACGTGCGCGCGTTTCACAACGTCGTATTGACGGCTGGTGCCGTCCCTCTATCGGTGCTTGAGTCACGTGTCGATCGTTGGATCGAGAGCCAGGGTTCATGAAGGCCTCCGAGTTGTTCATCCGGTGTTTCGAAAACGAGGGCGTCGAGCGGATCTTTGGCATCCCCGGCGAGGAAAACATCGATGTCATGGACGTCCTCCTCGATAGCTCGATCGAGTTCATCACCACCCGTCACGAGCAGGGCGCGGCATTCATGGCCGACGTGCACGGTCGCTTGACAGGCCGCGCCGGCGTCTGTCTGGCGACGCTCGGGCCGGGCGCCACCAATCTGGTGACCGGTGTCGCCGACGCGAACATGGATCGCGCGCCGCTGGTCGCGATCGCCGGTCAGGCCGCGACGACGCGAATGCACAAGGAGAGCCACCAGCACCTCGATCTGGTCAACTTGTTCCGCCCGATCACCAAGTACAGCACGCAGGTCCTGGACGCCGGGATAGTCCCCGAGATCGTGCGCAAGGCTTTCAAACAAGCCGAGGCCGAGAAGCCCGGGGCGAGCTTTATCGACCTGCCCGAGAACATCGCCAAGGCCGAGATCGACCATAAAGAACCGCTCAAGGTGCAGCGCGCGCTGGCGCCGGTGCCGCCGGAGGAGAAGATCCGGCAGGCGTCTGAGCTTATCGCCGGCGCGCGCTATCCGTTGGTGATGGCCGGCAACGGCGTCATCCGCGCCGGCGCGGCCGATGCACTGGTGCGCTTCGCCGAGACGCTCAACTTGCCGGTGGCGACAACGTTCATGGCTAAGGGCGCGATCCCGTGGTCGCATCCGAACGCGTTGGGCGCGGTCGGACTGCAAGCGCACGACTACGTCGGATGCGGTTTTGATCGCGCCGATGTGGTGGTGTGCGTGGGTTACGACATGGTCGAGTACCACCCGTACCTGTGGAACCCGGATCGCAACCACCAGATCGTCCACATCGACACGACACCAGCCGAGGTCGACGAGCACTACATCGTCGAGGCCGGGTTGATCGGCGACATCGGGCAAGCGCTCGACGCGGTCGCCGCCGCCAGTCAACCTCAGGACTCACTTCCGCCGTCGGGTCTGCGACGTGCGATCGGCGACGAGCTTTCGGAGCACGCCAACGATAACGGGTTTCCGATCAAGCCTCAGAAGATCCTCTGGGATTTGCGACACGCGCTCGAGCCCGATGACATCATCATCAGCGACGTCGGCGCACACAAGATGTGGATCGCGCGGATGTACCAGGCCGAGCGCGCGAACACGTGCTTGATCTCGAACGGGTTCGCGTCGATGGGGATCGCCCTTCCAGGCGCGATCGGTGCCAAGCTCGTTTACCCCGACCGTACGATCGTCGCGGTGACCGGAGACGCCGGATTTCTCATGAACTCACAGGAGATCGAGACTGCGCTTCGGACCGACACGCCGATCGTGATCCTGATTTGGAACGATGCCGAATACGGTCTCATCACCTGGCATCAGCTGCGCCACTTTGGCCGGCCAAGCCACACCGACTTCACCAACCCTGATTTGGTCGCATACGCCGAGAGCTTTGGCGCCAAGGGGTACCGCGTCGAGGCCGCCGACGAGCTCGTGCTGATCCTCCACCAGGCGATCGACGACGAAACGGTCGTCGTCATCGACTGTCCGGTCGACTACGCCGAGAACATGAAGCTCACCAAGAAGCTCGGTGAGCTGGTGTGTCCGATCTAGATGGATGGTCACTTCCCACTCCTGGTACCCGGTGCCCGCGCTGCCGGCACGATGGAGGTCAGCGCACCGTTTGACAACGCCGTGATCGCGACCGTCGAACAGGCCGATCAATCCGGTGTCAACAAAGCGCTGACGACCGCCTACCGGCTGTACCGCGATCGAGACACATGGC
>JBDHED010000046.1:0-14467 GCA_039591175.1 Gemmatimonadota bacterium
GATCGAGGACCCGGCGTTGTACGCGGGAACGATCCTCGCAGAGTTGCTCGAAGCGCGTGGGGTCGAACTCCTCGGAACAGTGCAGAGCGGTACGATCGAAGAAACAGCCATCGATACGCTCGCCATTCACGTATCCGAGCCCTTGGCGGTGAGCGTAGAGAACCTGCTGAAAGAGAGCGACAACTTGACTGCCGAGCAGTTGGTCAAGGTCGTCGGCGCCGAGCTGTCGGGTGCGCCGGGAACGTACGAGTCGGGACTCGCCGCCGAATATCTCTTTCTTGCCAATCAGGTCGGCATCGACACGCTCGCGCTGAAGCTTGCCGATGGATCGGGAGTCTCGCGCTACAACCTCGTTACGGCAGGGCAAATCATGCAGCTGCTGCTGTACATGGCTGATCGAACCGACATCGGCGAGCCGTTCCTGGCCGCGCTGCCAATCGCCGGCCTGGACGGGACGCTTGAAGAGCGGATGGTCGACACCGCGGCAGCGGGCGTGGCCAGCGCCAAGACCGGTTCGCTGGCGGGCGTGTCGTCGCTCTCGGGCTATGTAACGAGTGCCAACGGGGAGCGTCTCGCGTTCAGCATTCTGATGGAGTTCTTCGTGGGCCCAACCGCGCCGCGGCGCGCGATCCAGGACTCCATCATCACCGCGCTGGCCGAGTTCGCTCGCTAGCGCCGGCTCATCGGTACTGCGACGGCGGACGGGCGACCGCGCCAACCCCGGTCGCTTGTAGACCCAACTCCACCGAGCGCGTCGTTTCGAGCGTTTCGGGGTCGATCTCGTCGACCGCGCCGGGCACAACTGCGTGGCTCTCCATCGACAGAAAAACCTTGCCGTCGGGTCCGAACGCAAACGTGTGCGGATGACTTGCACTCGCTGGGTTGGTCGCGATTACCTCTTCGCTCGCGATATCGATCACCGAGAACGACTGGTCGTTACGGTGTGGCACGTAGAGCCGTTCCCCGGCCGGATCGGTGCGTAGCAAATACGGGCCCTTGCCCACTGGGATTCGGTTGGTGAACGTGCCAAACCGGGACGTCGGCATGACGCGAATCTCGTCGTGCTTGTGACAGGCGATAAACAACCTCTCGTCATCTCTCGAGAGGGCGAGACCAGCCGGATAGCACACTTTTTCTTCCGCCCGGTCCTCGTCGATCAACGTATTGGTCGAATCCACCACCGCGAACGTCGCCACGCTGATCTTCTTTAACACGTTGTCCCGGGTGCACGACACGTAGACCGACTCACCGTCGTTGGATGCGACTAAGCCGTGTGGCTTGGTGCAAACCGGGATCTGCTGGACCTCTGTCATCGTCGGTGTGTGCACGACCGACACGGTATCGAGTTGTGGGTCTCCATGGAGGTTGTAGTTAGCAACAAAGAGCCACGTTCCATCGGGCGTGATCGCCATCGTCGCCGGAAAGAGCCCGACGTTGGTCCGCCCTACCAGGCTGTCTTTTTGCGTCGACATCTTCCACACGGATCCGTACGGCCAACCGTGAGCGATCGACAGGTAGTAGTGCTCACCATCGGGCGAAACGTCGAGCGCGTGGACGCCTTCTATATCCTCGGTTGAGATGCCGATCGGGATCTTGCGAATCAGCGCCCCCGCCTGGGGATCCATGATCGCGACCGCGTCCTCCGACTCCAGACCGACAAACAGCACGTAGCCGGGGTCCTGCTGCATGGTCTCAGTGTGGCTGGCTTGGTCGGTGGATTGGGCACTGGCACAGGCAGCGTGTGCGAACAGGATCAAGAATGCGAGTGGTAACCGTGACATCGATGACCTCCATGATGGCGCTTCGGCGCGATTTCGATCTCCTCTAATACTACGCGGGTCTTTCCGCTCGACCACCGGGGCGTGGCCTATAGTGGAATACGTGCCGACCGAGAAACAGATTCAATCGGGTCAGGCTTCGAAAGCTTCCATATCGATCGCCAACAGGTCCTCGATCGTTTCCCGGCGACGGATCCGCTCGACCACGCCGTCCTCGGTGATCCACACCTCTGCCGGGCCGGGGTGAGAGTTGTAGTGGCTGACCATCGACATCCCGTAAGCCCCGGCGTCGAGAATCGCCAGCGTGGCCCCCGACTCGAGCCGTGGTAGCGGGTGGCGACGGGCCAGATAATCCGTCGATTCGCAGATCGGGCCAGCGACATCGGTCGGCTCCAGGGCGCCATTATGCTCTTCGACCGGCAACACGCGGTGCTGGGCGCCGTACAAAGCCGGCCGCAAGAGCGTCGTCATCCCGCCATCGACTATCGCCAGCTGACGATCGGGGCGCGGCTTGTTGTACAGCACGGTGGTCAGCAAGCAACCCGCCGGACCGACCAGGAACCGGCCCAGCTCGAGCACCAGTTCGACGCCGGTCGACCGGATGGCGGGCACGATCGCAGCCGCAAATTCGGCTACCGCGGGCACCGATTCGCCGTCGTAGGAGATCCCAAAGCCGCCGCCTGCGTTGATCCATTTCAGCGGCGCCCCCGCCGCTTGGGCCCGGTTGGCGCATCGAACGACCTCCGTCAAGCCCTGCTCGTAGGGTCGCATGTCCGTGATCTGGCTCCCGAGGTGCATGTGCAACCCCACCAGCTCGACCTCTGGGCGCTCCAGCACCCAAGTCAGGGCATCCTCGAACTCGGCGGGGATGAGACCGAACTTGTCCATCCCCCGCCCAGTCGTGATATGCGGGTGTGTGAGCGCGTCGACATCGGGGTTGATCCGCAACGCCACTGGTACCGCTGAGCACCCCATCGCGCCCGCGAGCCGTGTCACCGCTACGGCTTCCTCGACCGACTCCAGCGTGATCATCCAGAGCTTCGAAGCCACCGCCTGCTGGAGCTCGGCCTCGGTCTTTCCGACGCCGGCGAAAACCACTTGTTTGGCAGACACACCGGCGATCACCGCCCGTGTGAGCTCGCCTGCCGACACGACATCAAAGCCAACTTCTTGAGCGTTCAGCCACTTTATCAACCGTAGATTCGAGTTCGCCTTGACCGAGTAGCATACCCGCGTCGGATAGTCGTCAAACGCCTCGCGGACGGCGGCCAGCCGCGCCTCGATCGTGGGACGATGATAGACGTAGAGAGGGGTGCCGAACTCGGAGGCCAAGTCGGCCAGCGATACGCCGTCGACGCCGAGCTGGCCGTCGGCGTAATCGAAGGGAGTGGCCATGGCGACCAAGTTTGCAGGTGGACCTTGGGCCGGCAACGCGGCCAGTTGCCCATTGCGCGAATCGGTGGGTAGATTCGGTTGGATGTCCGGACAATTCTTACGCCATCGCCCCCGTCAGCGGCGAGGTCCGCTCGCGGTCCTCGTCGGGCTATCCCTCTTTGGGACAGCTGGGCTGCGGGCCCAAGACGTCGAGCCGGTCACGCCGGCGGCGCAGACCCAGATCGTCCGACAGGCGGCCTTCACATTGTGGTGGCCGCAATACGACCGGCTGATGCGCCAGTTTGTCCGCAACACGCCGCCCGATGCCGGTGAGATAGCAATGCCCCCTCCGACCCCGAGTGGTTTCTACCGCGAGATTGAGATTCTTGGACGAATTCTCAACCCGGCGTTGGGCCAGGTAGCATTGTACAGCGTCACTACCGAAGGCGATCTCTTTCAGGCGTTGTTCGTAGTCGGGGAGTCGAGTCGTGCCTGGCCGCTGGTGAACCGTGCCGATCCGGCGGCTTTCCAAAAGGAAATGTCAAACCCCTACGTCGACGCCGTCAACGCGCTTCTCGATCGCGAGAAAGTCGCTCCGGCGTCCGCAGAAGAGGCGCTCAAGCTGGCCCGTTTCGTGGTCGAGGTGTTCTACAACTTCGATTACCGCTACACGCCTGCGAGCGTCGATTCACTGACGTTTGCCGAACTCAATCTGGTCCGAGTTTTGGAGTCGATCGATGAGATCCCCCAGGGCCTGAGGCGATTCGACTCCGAGGGTGGTAACGCGCTGCTGTACGGTAAGATCCCAGACCGGGCTCGGAACTCGGTGACGCCGCCAAGAGTTCAACGCGAAGATGCCGGTACATTCGACATCGCTTTCTACAGTTGGCACCCGCAATCTGGCGAGCTGAAGCGATGGGAGATCCGTGTCACCGGCGGTCAGTTTGAATCACTCAAGGACCAGACCGTCGAGAAGTGGGCCTCGTTTACAGTCGAAGACTTCTAGCTAACGGTCTCAAGATCCTCTTGCCGGTCACGTTGGCGTTTGGATGCGCCGACGTAGACAACCCGGACATGGGCCGGGATCGGCGCACCCTGAGAGCCCCCCGGGCCCGCCCCACGGTCAACCCCGACACGCTGCCTCCCGCGGTCCCCAACGGGGAGCCGATGCCTCCCGCCGAGCTCGCAGCCGGCATTCCGCCGTACCCCAACGCCACTGTGTACGTGAGGCAACCCGCTCCGCGCTCGAGCCACTGGCTACAAGCCTTCACGTTCGACACCTGGGATCAGGTGGCAGCGTTCTACGAGGAGAGCCTGCCGGGCTGGAAGGTCACCAGGCAGGCTTCCGTGGTCGTGTTTGAGAAGGAGCCCGATCAGGCGGCGATCACCGTCTCGCCGTGGGCATATCAGGATCTGCCCGATGACGCCCCGCGTGTGCTGAGAGAAGCGCGCACCGCGATCGGCGCCGCCTGGGACTAGGACAAATCCAACAGCGGTAGCGCGCACTCCGGATCGATCGATCGCAGCAACGGATCAGCGTACGGCACGACCGTGATCTCGCACGTGACGCCGACAACCCCGGCCGTCAAGTGGCCACCGTAGGTGTCGCAGTTACGGTCCGAGATCACGGCATGGCAGTGGAGCCGGATATCGTCCTGGAACTGGGCGACGTTGCCGACCAGGCTGGCGATTTCCCAGACGCCGTCAAACGTCCGCTCGCGATAATGTTTTTCGTAACGATCAAACCACGCTAATCGGGGATGATCGATCGCCCCGATGCCCATCAGCGAGCCGCTCACGACCTCGGCCCCACGAAGGGCGTCGGCGATCCCTTCGAGAACCGGCTTCCCTCTGCGGAGCACGATGACCACGTGGTCGTCGCAGCGTGTCCATGTGTTCACGGCACAATCTCCTCGGCAGCGACGATCGGGTTTCCTGTCAAGGCGCTGCGCCCAGTGCGTATCGTGCCCGCGACCCGAATCGTCTGGAAGGGCGACAGTTGCTCGAAGTCGTCCTTCAGCGTCGGGGGCACGATGATGTAAACGTATTGGCGATCACCGCTTGGCGATCGAGCCAGGTCGTAGAGCTCACCGAGCTCGAAGTCGGTGCGCCACTCGTCGGCCGTCTGGAGCGCTATGTGCTCCAGGGTCCATGTCACCCGGCGGCCGAGAAACTGGTCGGGAGCGAGCGCGACCGCCGCCGGCGTGGCGTCGCCGTCCGATACAGCCTCCACAACGTCGGTCGGAACCCAACCTTCCACGCGCACCCGGGTCCAGTCGCCACGGGTCTCGAGCGCCGCCAAATCCAACCCCTGGGGCAAGGTCGTGATCTCTGGGCCGCCTGGCTCGCGGCGCATCTCGACCGACTCGGCCAATCGTCCGATCGTCGCGCGACGCGTGGTGGGCGTCGTGGTACCGCCGGGCGGCGGTGCCTCCCCAGCCATTACGCTTTCTTCCTCCGCGGGGTCAGCCACCGCCACCTCGCGGACTGCCGAGTCGGGCAACCAGCCGATCATCTCGATCTCGAACCACCGCCCTTCAGTGCCTACACGGCGCACCTCGACGCCGCGGACGAGCGAGCCCAAGATCTTGCCGTTGGGCCCGGCCCGAACGTTCTCTCGACGCGGGGTGACGCGATGCCGGGCGCCGCTCTGGGCGAGCGACGGCCGCCACATCCAACCCTGGACCCCGACGCGAGTCCAACCCCCTCGGCCACCGAGTCGCTCGACTGGAGCCCCGCGGTTGAGGTGGCCCAGCAAGCGCCCGGTGCTGCTCCACTTCAGCTCGGTGCGCTCGACGACCACCTCGAGCTGTTGGCTGGGGCCGGCCGCGAGAACAACTACCCCGGACAACAGGCCGATCGCGGCCCACGAAGCGGCTTTCCTCCACAATGCCTTCATATAACCATTCTTCGGTTCCCCGAGCCGCTTGTCAACCCGTCCTTCGCCCAGCGTAGGCGACGCTCCATCAGGTCTTAGATTCCCGGACTGTGTCAGCCTACCCCGACCCGAGTTTTCACGTCGTGCTGGTGGAGCCCCGGATTCCTCAGAATACGGGGACGATCGGCCGGCTCTGCGTGGCCGCCGGGGCGATGCTCCACCTCGTCGGCCCGCTCGGCTTTTCGATCGACGATCGACGAAGGCGTAGAGCGGGTCTCGACTACTGGCCGGATCTCGAGTGGTCGATGTACGACGACCTGGCGGCGTTTCTGCGAACCGCTGATCCCGACGAGGAGCGTTGCTGGTACACGACCGCACATCACGGAGCCCCTTATACCGAAGCCGCCTTTCGCCGCGGTGACTACCTATTCTTCGGTGCCGAGACGGTTGGCCTTCCTCCGGATCTCCACGCACCACACCCGAGCCGCTGCTTGTTGATCCCCATGGACGCGCGGGCGCGATCGATCAACCTCGCCATCGCAGTCGGTATCGTGGTGTATGAGGGATTGCGGCAAACGACGTGGCCACCGGGACCCGGGGCCACGTTCTCATGATCGCCGGTCAGCATCATGCATGGGTGTTATCTTGGCTTCGACGCGCTAAAAAAAACGTCTGCCAGTGATTCTCCCCGTGATGTCATCTATCCGTTCCACAGTGACCACTCTTGCGGTCGCGTCGGCAGCGGTCGCCGCTTCGATGGGCTGCGGCAAGGGACCGGCGTTTGGTTCCGACAACGCGATCATCGTGGTCGTTCCCGAAGCGCTCGAATCGAGTCTCACCGATCCGATTCGCCGAAGCTTTGAGCGCACCGTCTTGACGACCCGGGACGAGCCAGTTTTCGAGCTCACGTTCACAACACCCGTATCGATCGGCGAGTTCACGAAGTGGAAGCGGTTGGTGATCATCGAGACCACAGGAGACGCGCTGCTCTTGCCCGAGTTGATCGATGTACCAACCAGCGGCGAGGTGGTCGAAGAGGTGCATGACAAATGGGCCCGTGGCCAGACGATTCATGCCCTGGGAGCAGACACCCCGGCCGCAACCTCGGCGCTGGTACACAAACAGCTCGACTCTCTGTACGAGCGTATCCACCAGGACTTTGTCGACTACCATGTCAGGCGCATGTGGGCCAGCGGCCCGGATTCCTCGCTGGCGCGTCAAATGTCTGACGACCTCGGGTTCTCGATCGTGCTCCCTCGCGTCTATCGACCGGCGCAAGCGTCGGCTCCCCCCGATACTCGCACATGGTTCAACGTCGACCCTCGCCGGGTGGTATCGGTGCATTGGGCGCCGATATCGGCAGGGCTCGATCCCGACAGCGTGCTCGCTGTGCGCGAAGCATGGGGTCATGCGCTCTTCCCTGGCGACTCAATCGCGATGCGACCCGATACGACCGGCGCCAACCCGCGCTTGATCGCGATCCGATCTCAGCTCGGTGACCAGTCCGCGATACGACTCCAGGGCGTTTGGGAAAACCGGTCTGACGTTTCTGCGGGGGTCTTTCTCACATACGGCCTGATCTGTGACGATCAGCTCGTGTTGCTCGATGGCAATCTCTACGCACCGGATCGACCGAAGTACCCATTCTTGATCCAACTCGAGCAGATCTTCGAAACGTTTCGCTGCGCGAGTGGTGCGGCGTGAAGTTCGTTCACCTGCACACGCACTCACAGTATTCACTGCTCGATGGCGCGAACCGCTTCGATAGAATGGTGGCCGCGACCCGGCGGATGGGGATGGATGCGGTGGCGCTCACCGACCACGGCAACTTGTTTGGCGCGGTCGAGTTCTATCAGGCCGCGCGGGACGGTGACGTCAAACCGATTCTCGGCATGGAGGCCTACATCGCCGAGGGCAACCGTCGTGAGCGCGTCGGCCGTGCGGGCAGCTACTTCCACCTCGTGCTGTTGGCCGAGAACAATATCGGTTGGCAGAACTTGCTGAAGCTCTCTTCGATCGGTTACCTCGAGGGGTTCTACTACAAGCCGCGCATCGATCACGAGACGCTCGCTCAGCATGCGGACGGTTTGATCGGTTTGAGCGCATGCTTGAAGGGTGAGGTGGCGACCCGGCTCGATCGCGAGGATTACCAGGGAGCAAAGGAACGCGCGGAGCGGATGGCGCTGGCCCTTGGGCCGGATCGGTTTTTTCTCGAGCTCCAAGACCACGGCATCCCCGAACAATCCAAGGTAAACGTCGGCATCCTCGAGTTGGCCAGCGATCTCGGGTTACCCTTGGTCGCCACCAACGATGTTCACTACGAACGCCGCACGGACGCGTCGGCCCACGATGTGCTTCTATGTATTCAAACCGGCAAGCTCGTCGATCAAGAAGATCGCATGCGCTTCTACTCCGATGAGTTCTACCTGAAGAGCCCGGAGGAGATGGCTGCGCAATTCGGTGCTCATCCCGAAGCGCTAGATAACACTGCCTGGATCGCCGATCGCTGCAGCGTCGATATCGATTTCGACCGCGTTTTGCTGCCAGCCTTCCCGCTCCCCGCGGGTCACGCAAGCCTCGAGGAACTGCTGGAGTCGCAGGCACGAGCGGGTCTGGAGGAACGCTACGATCCAGTGCCGCCCGAGGCTCGCGAGAGGCTCGACTACGAGCTCGACGTGATTCAGCGCACCGGCTACGCCGGCTATTTCCTGATCGTGGCCGACTTCATCGCCTATGCGCGTGAGCACGGGATCGCCGTCGGCCCGGGCCGCGGCTCGGCAGCCGGCAGCCTGGTCGCCTACTGCCTCGGGATCACCAACATCGAACCGCTGCGTTACGGGTTGCTCTTCGAGCGTTTCTTGAATCCAGAGCGCATCTCGATGCCCGATATCGACATCGACTTCCGTGACGATCGACGCGGCGAGATCATCGACTATGTAAAGCAGAAGTACGGCGACCAGTCGGTCGCCCAGATCATCACCTTCGGCACGATGAAATCGAAGGCCGCGGTTCGCGACGTGGCCCGCGTGCTGCAGCTGCCGCTATCGGAGGCCGACCGGCTGGCGAAGATGATCCCCAATGCCCCGGGGTCTCCTCAGCCGCTGCGCATCGAAGAAGCGATCGAGCAAGTTCCTGAGATCGCCCAGGAGTACAAATCGAGTGACCGTGTACGCCGCCTGCTCGACGATGCGCAAGCACTCCAGGGCCTGGCCCGACACGCCTCGGTTCACGCCGCTGGCATCGTGATCGCCCCCGATCAGCTCGTCAACTATGTCCCGCTCTATCGATCCGAGAAGAAGGAACTAACCACCCAGTGGGACATGAACAGTATCGAGAAGGTCGGCCTGCTCAAGATCGATCTCCTCGGCTTGCGCACCCTCACGGTTATCGACGACACCGTCGAGATGGTGGCCAAACACACCGGCGAGCGGATCAACATCGAGCGGCTATCGCTCGACGACCCCCAGCCATACGAAATGTTGGGACGCGGTCTAACAGACGGCGTGTTCCAGTTCGAGTCGTCCCTGGCCACCGACATCTGCCAGCGAATGAAGCCCGATCGGTTTGAAGACTTGATCGCGATCAACGCATTGATCCGGCCCGGCCCGCTCGACACCGGTATGACCGAGCGGTACATCCGGAGAAAGCGGGGCGAGGAGTCGGTCGACGCGTACCACGCCGATATCGAAGACCTCCTGGCTGACACCTACGGTGTCATTACGTACCAAGAGCAAGTCATGCAGATCGCCAACCGGCTGGCCGGTTTCTCGCTCGCCGAGGCAGATATCCTGCGCAAGGCGATGGGCAAGAAGATCCAGTCTCTGATCGACGAGCAGCTGGGGCGCTTTCGACATGGAGCTCTCGAGCGGGGCTACCCCGAGAAGGTCGTCGACCGGCTAGTGACCGACATCGCCACGTTTGGGCGGTACGGGTTCAACAAGAGCCACTCCGCGGCGTACGCGCTGCTATCGTATCAGACGGCCTACCTCAAGGCTCATCACCCGCAGGAGTTCATGGCGGCTGTCTTGTCCAACGAGATGGGCAACACCGACAAGGTCGTGCGTTACATCGATGCCTGCCGTTCAATGCAAATTGAGATTCTGGGTCCCGACGTCAACGAGTCAGGTTACGCGTTCACGAAAGTCGACCGCGGCATTCGATTCGGTCTCGGTGCGATCAAGAACGTCGGGCGCGGGGCGATCGAATCGATTATCACCGCGCGCACAGAGAAGGGTCCTTTCTCAGATCTATACGAGCTTGCCGAACGGGTCGATCTTCGACAGGCCAACAAGCGGGTGCTGGAGAGCTTGGTACTGGCCGGTGCGTGTGACAATCTCGCCGGCCACCGGGCCCAGCAGATCACCGTGCTCGATTTGGCTATCGGACACGGCCAACGGAAGGCTCACGAGCGCGCCCGAGGCCAGTTCACGCTCTTTGGCGGTGCGACCGGAGAAACGGACTCCACGTTGCCGCCATTGCCCGATGTCGATCCGTGGCAGCCGGGAGAACAGCTGCGTCAGGAAAAGGAGGTCCTGGGCTTCTATATTTCCGGCCACCCGCTGGACAAGGTTCGAGCCCAGCTGGCGGCTCTCGCGCATCAGACGGCTGCCGGGCTTGCCGATGAGCCACACGGCCGTACTGTCACCCTGGCCGGAGTCGTGACTGCGGTGCGCGGGCTGCGTGACAAACGGGGCAACGACATGGCCTTCTTCACGCTCGAGGACTATAGCGGCACGGTGGAGGTGATCACGTTCAGTTCGATCTACGAGAACGCGCGCGCGCTCATCCATAGCGATACGCCGCTTCTGGTCAGCGGTCGATTGGACCGCCGTGATGACGAGGCCGGCAAGGTGATCGCGGACTCGGTGACGCCGCTATCCGAAGCCGGTCATGCGAGCGACCACCGGTTGATGGTCAGAGTTCCGCCGGATAAGTGCGATCCGTCGACATTGGCCGAGTTGAGAGCGCTGCTCGTTCGCAACTCCGGTTCGATGCCGGTCCGCCTCAACGTCGACACTGGCGACTGTAACGCGGTGCTTTCGACCGCGATCTCGGTCGCTCCGAGCAACGGTCTGCTCGAGCCACTGACCGCACTCCTGGGCGCCGACAATGTGCGGCTGGAGGCGTCGACATCGACGCCCCGAGGAAACGGCGGTCGCGAGCGCGAAACATGACGACCGGGGCGTACCTCGACTTCGAGCGGCCGATCATCGAGCTGGAAGAGAAGATCGCCGAGATGGAAGCGATGGCTAAAGAGCGCGGCATCGATGTGTCGGCTGAGCTGTCCACGCTGCAGGCCAAGCTGACCCGCCTCAAGGAAGACATTTTCACCAATCTGTCCCCCATTCAGCGGGTGCAGCTGGCTCGTCACCCCAGGCGGCCCTACCCGCTCGATTTTATCGAACGGTGCTTTACCGATTGGATCGAACTGCATGGGGATCGGGCGTACGCCGATGACCATGCGATGATCAGCGGGATGGCTCGCTTCGATGGTCAACCGGTCATGATCATCGGGCAACAGAAGGGTCGCGGCACCAAGGAGAACCTGCGGCGCAACTTTGGCATGCCGCATCCGGAGGGCTACCGCAAAGCACTACGACTGATGCGGCTGGCCGACAAGTAGGAGCGCGGCCAGGCGGAAGCGATCGCCTACAACTTGCGCGAGATGGCGACGCTGCGGGTACCAACGATCTCGGTCGTCACCGGCGAGGGCGCATCCGGCGGCGCGCTCGGGATCGGGATCACCGACCGCATCTTGATACTGGAAAACGCGTTCTACTCTGTGATCAGCCCCGAGGGTTGCGCCGCGATCCTGTGGAAGGACGGGGAGAAACGCGATATCGCGGCGCGGGCGATGAAGATCACCGCGGGCGACTTGTACGAGCTCGGCGTCGTCGATGAGATCGTCGTTGAGCCGATGGGCGGGGCCCATACCGATTACGCCGCGATCGCCCGGGCGGTGGACGACGCCGTTCGCCGACACCTGACCGAGATTATCGCTTGGGATAGCGACGATCGCATCAAACGCCGACAGGAGAAGTACCGGCAAATGGGCGCGTGGCAGAGCGCGGCAGGGGTTCACGCCGCTCGCCGCGGCGACTCGCCGGCGCCGACAACCCCCTGAATGAGCTCACCCACCTCGACGCTGAGGGTCGAGCGAGTATGGTCGACATCTCCGAGAAGGCGGTGACTCGACGGATAGCTCGGGCCAGCGGCTCGCTGACGATGAGCCGCGAGGCACTCGATCAGCTCGCGTCGGGTCGGTTGCCGAAAGGCGACGCGCTCGCCGTCGCTCGTGTAGCCGGGATTCAGGCCGCCAAGGAGACCGCGCGTCTCCTCCCTCTATGTCATCCGCTACCGCTGGACCACGTCGCGATAGACGCCGAACTCGACCCGCATCTACCAGGCGTTCGCGTCACCTCGGAGGTGATCGTCACAGCTCGCACCGGTGCGGAGATGGAGGCGTTAGTGGCGGTTAGCGGGGCATTGCTCGCGATCTACGACATGGCGAAGTCGGTCGACCGATCGATGACGCTCGATGCGATTCACCTCCAGGAAAAGACCGGTGGCGCCAGCGGTACGTACGTCCGGGAGCAGGGCCAGTGAGCCACGCGTGGTTTGCAACCGCTGTCGCGCTCGCCTCGCTAATTGGATGTGGTCCGCGCCCAAACGGCGAGGAAGTCACCACCGACAGCGATCCCGAACCAGCCGTGATGGTTGCCGACACCCAGTTTGTCGTCGACTCGTCGGGAGCGAACCTGCTCATCATCACCGGTCGAACCGATGTCCGCGAGTTTCAGCCGCGCAAGGGCTCTGGCGATCCGGACGCACCGGATGCATATCGGGAGCTGCCGGCCAAGACGGTGCACTCGATGCTTCAGGCCGCGCGCCCACCGTGGTTCATAATTGACGTGCGGACCGATGACGAGTGGGTCGGTATGGGCCACCTGCCCAACGCGATGCTGTTCCCGCTCGAGCAGCTGGAGCCGAACATCGAGGATCTCCACATCCGCACTGATCAGTTCGTGCTCGTGTACGGCCGCGACAGCGGGCATGGCAGAACGGCAGCGCGAATTCTGGCCGCACACGGATTCCCCCATCTACGCGTCCTGCAAGGCGGATTCGGCGCCTGGCAACGCGCCGATCTGCCGACCGTGGAGCATCCGTGAGACGCTCTCCCCGCATTCGTTCCGCAGGTGCCCGGCTCCCCGTTCTGCTCCTGGCTCTAGCGGCGTGTCTGGGCGACAGCGACACCCCGCTGGGTCCGTTTCCCGATCGCGCGGTGGGTCTCCGGCTCGAGCGCATCGTGGCGATCGGCGACGGGTTTCTGGCCGGCGAGATAGACGGCGCGCTGTACACCGGCGGACAGGAATTCTCGATTCCGGCGCTGTTCGCCGCCCACGCCGGTGTAACCGATTTCGCGCAACCGCTGGTCTCCGACCCCGGCTTGGCCACGGCCGGTGAGGACGGTGGGCGGCTGAGACTCGTCACCGCACAACCGCCGGTCGTCGAGCGGACACCGACCGGCGGTGTACCGCTCGACCCCGATCGTCCGGGGCCATACAACAACCTCGGCGTCCCGGGTGCGCTCCTCAGCGAAGCCCCAACCGCTCAAAGCCTTGGGACCTCGATCCAGGGCAATCGGTTCTACGACGTCGTGCTCCGCGGCCGTGGGACTTTCACCGAGCAGGCAACCGAGCTCGAGGCCACGTTCGTCCTGCTCTGGCTCGGCACCAACGATGTACTGACTTTCGCCCGTGCAGGTGGGGACTTCGAGTTCGCGCCGGGCTTGCCGACCCCCGAAGCGACGTTCGCTCTGATCTACGAGGGGATACTGGACGAGCTGCTGTCACTGACCGATCAGATCGCGGTATTCAACATCCCGGACGTGACGCGAGTACCGTTTCTGAACACCATCCCGCCGGTGGCGATCAACCCCGAAACCGGCGAGCCCTTCACGATCACCATCCTCGAGCGGGTCGTCGATCCGATCACTGGCGACACGCTGAGCGTCCAGCGTCAGGTCCCGGTCCCGCTTCGTGGCGAGAGCGGACCGCTCGCTTCCTCGGATCTCGTAACGCTCGAGGCGGAGCCGCTGCTCGATGTGGGCATCGGTGTACCGATCGAACAGGGTGGACTCGGCATCCCGCTGCCCGACCGGTTTGTCCTCGATGGCGACGAGCAGGCACTGACTCGGGATGCTGTCAGCGGGTACAACGCGATCATCGCCAGGCTGGCCCGTGAGCGCGGGTTGGCGCTGGTCGATGTTCGAACGATCGTCGACGCGATCCACGACGGAGACCTCATCACCGATGGCATCCGCCTGACGGGGGCTTTCGTAACTGGGCAGGGTTTCAGCCTCGACGGCACACACTTCACGCCCAAGGCCTACGGTGTCATCACGAACCGTTTGCTGGAAGCCGTAAACGCTCGCTAC